>JASLZG010000465.1 GCA_030754995.1 Lentisphaeria bacterium | reverse complement strand
GTGGGTCGAAGTCCGGACCTCCCCGGGGCGCTGACGCCGACTCCACACCGTCGACGTAGACCGTGGCCTCCGACGGGTCCCCCGGCACGACCACGACCGCGACGTGGTGCCACGCACCGTCACGGAGCTCCCCCGACACGTCCAGCGCGTCGAAGTCGGGGGCGTCACCGGACCCCCGCAGGGACGTCCGGAGGGTGCCCGCCGTCGTCAGGTAGACGTTCAAGTGGTTGGATTGGTTGATGTTCCCATGCCCGTACAGGTAGCGGAACCCTTCGGACAGCTCGGCGCTGGCCCGGAACCCGAAGGCCACGGTGAAGGGGCCGGTCAGGGGCAGATCGTCGACGATCACCATGTCGTCCAGCTCGTCGAAGGTCAGGTACATCCCGGCCGGGCCGCCGTCACCGGGCTGGGGGCCGTCCGCCGCGCTGGGGAGCAGCTCGGCGCGGACCGCGTCCGCCAACCCGCCCCAGGCGTCCCAGGCGCGGGCGTTGAAACGAATCGTGTCGCCGAGGTAGGCAGGGCTGTCCACACAAAGGTAGGTGTTGCTCATGTCCGTATTGCGGAAACTGCCGCGGTCATCGACGACGAGCAGGTCCAGAGCCGCCAGTGCCTCGATCAGCAGCTCGACAGTCCGCAACGGCAGGTCGAGGCGGCCGGCAACGTCGCTTGGGGTCATGCTGTTGCCGGCGAAGGTGTCGAACAGCTTCAATTCGATGCCGGCGAACAATGCACCGGAACGCCAGAAGGCGACAGACAGATCGAACAGCGGACCCGGATTCGGTGCATCTTCCATAGTTGCTCCGGAAATTTCAGTGACGAATGTCCGGCTACTGTCTTAACGGAATTCCCGGGCGGTGAAAAGCACCCGCAAAAAGGAGGCGTTCAGGCACTATACAGTAAAATTTGTTATCTGCCGCGCAAGTTCCTGCACTTCCGTAGTCGGTTTGTTACAGACGAAATTGCGGCAGACGAATGCCGTTGCCTTGTCGTCGACCATTGCCTTGCCATGCAGCAGTGGCTGGTCGCTTGCGGAGTCCGCAAACGCCAGCAGGCGGCTGGGTATGAAACGCTCGTGCACGGTCCGCAGCAGGGCCTGTGCCGCCTTGTCCTGCGGATCGCCGATTATGGCGATCTCGGTCGGCAGGTACAGGTGGAAATCGAGCGCCAGCAGGAGGTTCATGAAGCCGCACGGCGTCTTTTGCATTGCGTCGTGATTTCGCTGCAGCACCTGCACGGCAATTTCCCGGTAGTCGCTGCGGTCGCAAAAATGGGAACCGCGCAGCAGCGCCATTGCCGCCATGGAGTTGCCGGCCGGCACCGCCCCGTCGTAGCTGGGTTGCGGTCGCAGAAACAGTTTGCCGTGCGCCTCTTCGGCCAGATAGAATGCCGATGACTCAGCACTCCAGAAGCGCTTGATCATAGTGTCGATCAACCCGGCAGCAGCCCTCGGCCACGCTGGATCGCCGTCGGTCTCGTAGACGTCCATGAAAGCGAGAGCGGACGCAGCATAGTCGTCGACATACCCGGGAATGCGCGCCGGCCCGTTGCAGTAAACATGCAGCAGGCCGGTGTCGTTAATCATGGTGTCACGGATGAATGCGGCGGCGCGGCTGGCGGCAACGCGGTAGACATCGTCATCGAGAACCTGGGCCGCACGAGCCATGGCGGAGATCATCAGCCCGTTCCAGCAGGTCAGCACTTTGTGGTCCTTGCCGGGACGTACGCGCTGCTCGCGCACCGCCATCAACTTGACCCTGGCGTCGCCGATCCGGTTCCAGAGTTCATCGATCGTCAGGTCAAGGCCGGCGGCGAACGTCGCTGGTGGTACCGGGATATTCAGGATGTTGTGCCCCTCGAAGTTGCCCGCTGCGGTAATGCCGTAAAAACTTGTGAACAACTCTGCGGACTCGGGATCGAGCACGGTTTCGATTTCGCTCTTGTCCCAGACGTAGAACTTGCCCTCGACCCCTTCGCTGTCGGCGTCTTCGGCGGCATGAAAGCCACCGCTGTCATCGGTCATGTCCCGGAGGATGTAGTCGAGGGTCTCGCGCACGATGCGTTGGTATTCGAGATTGCCGGTGAGTTGCCAGGCCTCGAGATAGGCGGCAACGAGCAGGGCATTGTCGTAGAGCATTTTCTCGAAATGAGGCACCAGCCATTTGTCATCGACCGAGTAGCGTGCGAAACCGCCGCCGAGCTGGTCGTACATGCCGCCGTAAGCCATGCAGTCCAGGGTGTGGGTGGCGGCGTGCAGCAGGTTGTCGTCGTTGGTTCGCTGATACTCGCGCAGCAGAATCTGGATGCTTGCAGCCGACGGAAATTTCGGGGCGTCACCGAAGCCGCCCCAGTTCCGGTCGAAGCTGTCGAGCAGTTCCTGGCCGGCTGCAGCCAGGGTGGCGGTCTCGAGCGCGATGTCGCCG
>JASLZG010000464.1 GCA_030754995.1 Lentisphaeria bacterium | reverse complement strand
GATGCCGTACCAACGGAATCTGGCCCGTCCCACGATATCAATGGGATGTTGCATGAGTACGACATCAAGCAGGTCCGGGGCGGCCGCAGCTACACGATCCGCGACGAAGCGCTGAACAGACTGAACGGGCATCTGGCCACCGATCAGATCGCCAGGCTGCAGCCACTGAAAGGCAAGGAAATGAACCGCGCGACGCTGCAGCAACAGCTGCGCGATATGGGCTTCAACAAAGATGAGGATCGGAAGATCCGCACTGCCGCGATCACGTGTGATCGCAGCAACGTAGCGAATTGCCGGGTCATACTGGCGATCTACGGAAGTCCGGTACAGGAGGCACAGATAAAGTGGGTGAAGAAGGATCTCGAGGCGAACAAGGATAAGAAATACATCTTTGCGTTCACCCATCACCCGCAACTCTACGGGACGTCGGAGAACAAGCAGTTCATCGAGTTGTACGAACAGTACCGGGTCTCCGCCACCTTTTCCGGGCACCTGCATCTGTATTCGCACCACTACCGCAACCGCGTGCATTACTTCCAGTCGGGCGGCGGCAGCGACGAGACGTACACTGCCCTCGTCGATGACCAGGCGGACAGTTTCGTCGTTCACCGGTTCGGTGCGCAGTACATGATTCTCGATGTGCAGACGGATCGCGCTGTCGCCCTCGGTGTCGGACCGGACAACCTGGTATTCGAAAAAACCGTGATCCTGCCGCGCGACGCGGCCGTGGAGACGGTGCCGGCAACAGAGATGCCTGCGACGGCGCGCACGTGGCGCGTCTACGATCCGCCCGGCGGCGTCCCTGGTCGCAGCAACTGGCAGACCGACGACGGTGTCGTGACGGAGCTCTCGAACCTGTACTCGCCGCCCAGAAAGGAACATCAGAACCTTTCGGGATCGCAGCAGGAGCGTATCGGTACGATGCGGATATTCGAGCCGGGCGCAGATCACGCCGACGGCGAGCTGTCCCTCGAGATCGCTTCAGCCGACGTTGATACGATTGGCGTCACGTTTCGCCTGCAGGACAACGACCGGTATTACGTCTGGGCAATGGACGGGGCGGGTTGGCACGCGCTCGCCTGCAAAGACCGCGACACCTACCGGGTGCTGTCCAGCAACCGGAAGGGTTACGAGACAGATCGATGGTATCAGCTGAAGATCGTGCTGGAGGGGCCGAAAATCAGCGTCTATGTCGACGGCGAGAAGGACCTCGAGGCGACTGACCCGACTTTCGACACGGGCACGTTTGCACTGTACGCCTGGGGCTGTGCCGGCGCCAAGTTCCGCAACGTGAAGTGGGAAGGGACGGAGCAATGACGGGAGATTGCGAAACACGACGAGAACAACTCTATGATCTGTTAGGCGAGTTGCCCGACCGCGACCGCAAGATTTCCGTGTCGACGGTGGCTGAAGAATCGCGTGAGGCTTACGTCCTCGAAAAACTGCTTTTCGATCTCAACGGCATGGAGCCGGTGCCGGCTTATTTCGTCAGGCCGCACGACACCCCAGGGCCAATGCCGACGGTGCTGTACAACCATGCGCACGGCGGCAACTATGTCCTGGGCAAGGATGAACTGTTGGACGGCCGGGCGGCGCTTGCTGATCCGCCGTACGCCGAGGCGTTGACGGCTGCCGGGTACGCGGCCTTGTGCATAGACACGTGGGCCTTCGGCGAGCGCCGCGGACGGACGGAGGCAGAGATTTTCAAGCATATGCTGTGGCATGGCCAGGTGATGTGGGGGATGATGGTGTATGACAGTTTGCGCGCAGTTGACTATCTGGTCTCGCGCCCGGATGTCGATAGTGCGCGCATCGCAACGCTCGGGATTTCCATGGGCAGCACGATGGCCTGGTGGCTGGCCGCGCTGGATACGCGCATCAAGGTGTGCATCGATATTTGCTGCCTAACCGATTTTGACGCCTTGATCGATGCGGCCGGGCTCGACAAACACGGAATCTATTTTTACGTCCCTGGGCTGTTAAAGGCGTTCACGGCCGGGCAAATCAATGCGCTCATTGCGCCGCGCCCGCATTTGTCATTGGCTGGGAATTACGATCGTTTGACGCCGCCAGCTGGTCTCGATCGTATCGATACGGAGCTGCGGCAAGCGTATCAGGAAGCCGGTGCACCCGAGGCCTGGCAGCTCCTGCGCTATGAGATCGGGCATTTCGAGACTGCCGCTATGCGCCGGGAAGTAATGGCGTACATCAAGCGCTGGCTGGCGGATGGTGCTTGAGATAAGCGGTTAGAAGTGTATTCGACGCCCACAGCATGCTCGAAAGAACCCGGCGTCAATCGTTTAGGCGTTTCTATTCGCTGGGGTTCACGGCTTGCAGCGTGCAACGCGTCGCAGCTTTCAGGTGCACGATCATCTGTGCAGCAAGTGCGCTTACAAAGGTCTTCCGTACCCACCACGCTATGGCTGGCATGCTAAAGCCATGA
>JASLZG010000463.1 GCA_030754995.1 Lentisphaeria bacterium | reverse complement strand
CCCCAAGTCGGCATTATCGTTCGGGTCTCCCCAATTATGCCAGCCGACCACACCATCGTAAATATGCGACGCATGGGTCTGCAGGGGGCAGTAAAACAACCGGCCGGCGCCCGATTCGATGTAGTTATCGACCAGGCGACCGAGGCCAACCGGCGTGCGCACGGCGTTTTCCGGCATCCATCCGGAGTAGCCGTATCGGGAATCGCCGTTTGGAACCGCGGGGTTGCTGATTCGTGTCGGTGGTGTGCGGCCGTTGCAATCATCGGAGTATTGCAGAAGGGCGCTGCCAAGCTGTTTCAGATTGCCGACACAGACGGTGACCTTGGCCCGGTTTCGTGCCTGGTTCAAGGCCGGCAACAGCATCGCTGCAAGGATCGCAATGATCGCGATCACGACAAGCAATTCGATAAGTGTGAACGCTGGCTTGCGCCGGCGAGACATCATTTTGCTTTCGCTGTCGGCTGGCATCATCACACCGATTCATCTTGAAATTGCTGTTAGTTATTCCGCAGGAAAATCCACTTTTCAGGTCAACCCCCCTCGTTCTCGGCAAATGGACGACACATCGTGGGACAGGGCAGGTTTCGAGTACGAGGGATGAAGGACGATTCCAACGTCCATGGCACAGGAAGTTTGGTTTTTCAGCAGAAACTGCTTGTCTAACTGTGATGGACCCCATCCGCTTTGTCAACCAGGGAGAACGGAATCGTGAATCCCAAGCACGAAACAGAGATGCAACTGTACTGTGCCGAGGGCTATCACGACGGCGACGTGGGAGAACCAGTAGATCTTAATCCATGTCAGGGCCGCCACGGCCGCGGCGATGCGGCTTTCCGGATTCGACAGATTCAACAGCGTCCGCGCCGCAGCCCAGGGCGAAGGCAGGTGACCAATGGCCAATGACACTACTTCGCATACGCCTTGTCCGCGGCTTCGCGGATCTCGCGTATCTCCTGCTCCTGTTCCCGGCTGAGCGGATGCGGATCGTGCTCCCTGAGTATGCGTCGTACCGTCTCTCCTGCCTTGACAATTGCCTCGTCCCTGGCCGGGTCGAGGTTCTCCGCCCGTCTGCGATCGAAGAGTTTCGGCTCCCACATTTCCGAGCGCACGTGCGTCACCGTGTGATCCAGCGCCGCGTCGTTGGTGATGTAGGAGCCGCCGATCCCGACACTCCTGATGAGCTCCAGCGAAAGTGTTTCTTCGGTCACCGTGATGCCCTGAAGCAGTCGGCTAATATAGCTGCAGATCTCCTCGTCCAGCACCAGCTGGGCCAGGCTCGCGCATTCCTGGCTCAGTTCGCCGCCGTACCCGGCCCGGGCACCTGCCAGTGCGGCCAGGAGCGCCGAAGCGGTGCGTTCGACGCCGGCCTGTTCGCCGGGGCAGTTGGCGTCCGACTTCATCACGTGCACGAGATCACCCACAGGGAAGCCATAGTAGCGCAGCAGGAACATCCGCGTCGCCAGGGTCATGAGCACTTTCTCCGGGCTCGCATAGCAGGCGACCATGGTGCGCTGATCCATGACTGCGGGCACCGCGCAGAAGCTGCCTTCGAGATCCAGGGCGTGGGCCAGCACGATACAGGACAGCGCCTCGGCCGACGCCTGGACAACGCTTCCAGCCAGGGTAATCGGCGCCGTCGACCCGGAGATGACCATTGAACCGCCAAAGTTGACGGGCAGGCCGAGATCGTGGGCTTCAAACGTCAGGTCCATGGCGTATCGCGGAAAAATCAGCGGGCTGGAAGGGAAACATCCGTAGCCGAAGCCTTCGAACCCGGCCACCTGGCACATCTCGTGGATGGGCCTGACCGAGGTGCGGTTCATAACCAGGGTGTCTATCGGCTTGCGGGTGCGGGTGAGCGTGACCTCCCAGGCGTGCACGTCGTCGGTCTCGGGGGGTACGTCCCGGGGGAAGAACAGGCCGCCGACCCCTTTCACGCTTTCCAGGTAGTCCCCCACAATGGTGGCGCGCTCGCAGTCGGCCTTGGTGGCCAGGCGGATCGTGCCGGTGTCCGTCTCGAAGGCATACGGGCAGGTGCCGGCAGTATAAAGGGAGAATTCCCTGGTATCTTCTTGCGGCGTGCCGGCCGACCGGTTGCGCTGCGTGCAGACGGCTTTCTCGATATTTTTTTCCATGACCGCCGCCGGAATCCTGGCGACCATGGCGGCGTGATCGACGCGAACGCCGACGCCCTCCAGCAGCTTCAGCATCCTCTCATGCTCAACCTTGACGCCGGTCTCGGCCAGGACGTTCAGTGCCGATTCATGAATCCGGTCCATTTCCGCCTGCGACAGAAGGCTCAGGTTGCCTTCCAGAAAACCCATTGCTTACCCCCCCTGCATTTCGCATTTCGCATTTCGAATTTCGAATCGCGGATTTTTCCGACACATTGCCATTGAGAATATTATCTCGGAAAGGAGCAATGTTGAGTTGCAGTTGGGACCA
>JASLZG010000462.1 GCA_030754995.1 Lentisphaeria bacterium | reverse complement strand
TGCCACTGATCAAGTGTTTCCTGCTTGTGCAGCTCGTCGAGAAAGATCGGCATACCGGAATTCTGACGTATGAATCTGTCCTGTTCGGCAAGATGCGCCCGGCGTGAATAGCGCTGCGCGGCGATCGCGTTTGTATGGGCCTCGACGGTGTCGAAGTACGTGCGGATCGCCCCAGCCGCCGCCCCGAACCCGGCCCGGCAGTAATCGTCGATGAGTGCGTCGACGTCGGCGGTCGGGTTCCAGGCGAGCTTGACGGCGAGGTAATAATCCAGCCCCTCGGCGCCCCAGTGGGCATAGAAATGATCATGCTGCACGCCGATCATCTTGCCCGTGGCATAGAGCTGGCGATAATCGTCGGCAAGTTTGTGGGCATAGACCCGGGGCATGGCGAATTCGTTCTGGATAAACAGGTTCGGGCGCCAGATGATCTTGCCCGCTATATCGGCCCAGCGCAGGCTGTGCTCGAGTGAGCGCGCACGGATCTGGTCATCGTCACCGCCGGCCCAGGCGCCGGTCCAGCGATTGTACCCGACGATCAACACAAGAAAATTCGGGTGCAGCTTGCCGACGGTGGTTGGCGCATCCATGTAGTAGCCGTAGGCGAAATTCGCAACGTACCGATCCGGGTATTCCTTCGCGACAATTGCCGCCACCGCCGAATAAAAAATCGCGTACCGATCGGAAATTGCCGGCCCCATGGCGAGACAGTTGTCACAGACGCAAACCGGCACAGCCCTGTCGCTGTAATCGTCCGGGCTGTAGCCGATGATCGCCAGGTTCGGGTTCCTGGCGAACAGCTCGCTGAGCAGCCCGGCAAATGCCTCGACACACGCATCATTAGACAAACACAGGCGCACGGCGTCCTTGCCTGACTTGTTCGGGTTGGCGCGCGTACCGTCCGCCTGCAGCGCGAAATACTCGGGATGTTCCCTGCCGTATCGCAGCCAGAACATGTAATGGCCGTGGGTCATTTCCGTGCCGCCGACCGTGCCGAGCCGCATCCGCTGCATCCACTGGTCGTGGTCGAAGATGAACTGGTGCCGCTGCTGGTCCGTTATACCGAGCCGGCGTGACGCCGCGACACTGGCATTGCGGACGTGGGGCGGCGGGTTGATGAGCCGGTACTGCAGGCGGGGCGCATCGGTGCGGTCGAGCTTGCCGACGACGAGATCATTCCGCTTCGGCACGATCTCGCCAAGGGCACCGGGGAACAGCCAGCGCACGCCCAGCTCCTCCTCGATAAATGCGTAGACACCGTGCATCGTGCCGTGCTGTCGCCTCGCCCCCGCCGTCCACGTCGACGACTTTCGGTATTCCCATTCCGTCGTGACATCGTCGTCGCGACCGACGATGTACAGGGTGCCCCGGTTCGACAAAATACGATACCCCTCGGGCGGCAGTTCGGCAGGATCGATGCCGGCCGCGGCGGTGGCTTCACAGGGCCCGATAAACACCGAGTTGAGCTGCGGTACAATCTTTTCCAGGCCAGCCGTTTGATGGAAACGAAACTCTTCCTCGGCGAGGATCGGCAGCTCCGTGCCGGTGATCTTACGCACATAGGACTGGAACGACGTGGCCGCCTGCATCACGACGTGGGACATTTCACCGGGCACAAAGATGGCGGCCATCGGCTGTCCGTCCCGCACCAGCACACAGTCGTCCCGGGCGTCGGCGCCGGCGGGCAGCAGCATGATTGCGACAAGGCAAAGGACGGTGGGGATCTTCGGCATGGGATCTTTCCTACGGATGTCCGGGCAGCGGGAAGTCATTCCAGTTGTCACTGCCGGCCAGGGTCGACAGCGTCTCCGTATGAAACTCACCGTGGCCGTCGACGTAAATAACATTGAGGCCGGGCCAATGCCTGGTGTAATCGGCGCGGGAGAAGAGGCTGGGGGTGTTCCCCTGCGTGTCACCGAGCAGGTAACACTGCGTCGATGAGGCAATCGCCGGCGAGCGGCGCCAGCGCCTGCCGTCATACGGGGGATCGGGCCATAAGTTGTAGATCGTCAGTTTTTCGTTGATGGCGTAATGCGTGCCGTACCAGTCCTGGCCGTTGTTGTCATCGACCGAAAAATTGTCTGTATCCGATGTTTCCGACGGACACCGGAAGATGCTGCTGGCCGGCCGGTACTGCACATCATTCCAGGCATGCAGGTAGGGTATGTAACCAAGCCAGACCAGCATGGCATTGTAACAACTGCTCGCCGTGTTGAGGCCGCCGCCAAGGAGGTCGCAGTCGTTGCTCTGCGAATCGTACTGGTTGTTGCCCACGCAGTAGTTGGGGATGTTGGGGATGAACCATTCGTCGCCGTCATCGCTGTAGCTCAGGATCCCCAGGCTGACCTGCTTCTGGTTGCTCAGGCACAGAACGCGGCGGGCCGTATCCCGGGCCCGGTTGAGCGCCGGCAACAGCATCGCCGCCAAGATGGCGATGATCGTGATGACCACCAACAGCTCGATAAGCGTGAACCGTGCGAACCG
>JASLZG010000461.1 GCA_030754995.1 Lentisphaeria bacterium | reverse complement strand
GAGCAAATACCGCAAGCTCCAGCCTCACAGTGGTTTGTGCAGATATGCCGGCACGGCCCCCCCCCACGTGGCATGCGTCTTGCAACCTGCCTGCCGGGAAGGGTTGCCCTGTAAATACCGCCCATGGGAGCTTGGCCATGTTGCGAACACCTCGTCTTGATTCACACCGCCGAATGCGCTGGATGGCTGCGTTTTTCTGCCTGGCGACCGGCCTCATGATCGGCTCGATCTGTTTCGCCGACAGCCACGAGGCCGCCGAGAGTGCAGCGGATGTCGCCGCTGAAGCCGCGGGAGCGGTCGCCCAAGCTGAGGAAGGAGCGGCTGAGGATGCCCAGGACACAGTCTCCGACGAGATGTTCACCATCAATAACCTCTGGGTCGCACTCGCAGGTTGCCTCGTCTTCATCATGCACCTGGGCTTCGCGACGCTCGAATCAGGGCTGACGCGTTCCAAGAACACAGTCAACATCCTGTTTAAGAACACCATGATCATCTGTATCGGCCTGCTCATGTACGGGCTGCTGGGGTTCAACCTGATGTACCCGGGTGATTTCATTGGTGGTCACGGATACCTGGGCTTTGCCGGCTTCGGTCTCGGGGGGGGCTACGAGCAGGGCGCAAACACCATTGCCTACGCGAACGGCAACTACACTTACTGGACGGACTTCTTCTTCCAGGCGATGTTCGCCGCGACAGCCGCAACGATCGTTTCAGGTGCCGTCGCCGAGCGCATCAAGTTGATGCCGTTTCTCATCTTTACCGCGCTGTTTGTGGGCATCAGCTACAACGTGACCGGCTCGTGGAAGTGGGGCGGCGGCTGGCTCGACAGCCTTGGCTTCTACGACTTCGCCGGCTCAACCATTGTGCACAGCGTGGGCGGCTGGGGCGCGCTCGTCGGTGCGATCATGCTCGGCCCGCGTATCGGAAAATATGCCTCCGACGGCTCGACCAACCCGATCCCCGGCCACAACCTGCCGCTGGCGACCGTCGGCGTGCTGCTTCTGTGGTTCGGCTGGTTCGGCTTTAACGGCGGGTCAGTGCTGTCCGCTGACGCCGCGAGCGTGTCGCTGGTGCTGGTCACGACCTCGATGGCCGCTGCCGCCGGTGGCCTCGCCGCCGCGCTCACCTCATGGTGCGTCTCGAAGAAACCAGACCTCTCCATGGCCTTAAACGGCATCCTCGCCGGTCTTGTCGGCATTACCGCCGGCGCGGATCAGATGCCCGTGTGGGCGGCCGTTGTCATCGGTGCCGTCGCCGGCGTCATCGTCGTCTTCTCCGTCTTCTTCTTTGACCGAATCAAGATCGACGACCCCGTGGGCGCAATCTCCGTTCACCTCGTGTGCGGCATCTGGGGCACGCTGGCAGTGGGCATTTTCGGCGCCAAAGCCGGCATGTCGCAGGTCGGCTACCAGCTCGTCGGCATCGTCAGCATCGGCGCATTCACACTGATCTTCGCCGGCATCGTCTTTGGCGTCCTCAAAGCCGCCGGCGCCCTGCGCGTCAGCGCCGCCGAAGAAGTCGAAGGCCTGGACCTTGGCGAGCACAACATGGCGTCCTACCCCGACTTCCAGCGAACGTTCATTAAGAGTTACGAAGCGGGCGAAATGTGATTTGAAGTACTCCAATACCCCAATACCCAGTGGCAGACGTAATTCGATACCCGATATCCGCCCGCGCTAGGGAGCACGAACCATGCACATGATCGAAGCCATCATAAAGCCCGCCGCGCTGGACAAGGTCAAGCAGAGCCTGACCGACCTGGGCGTGCTCGGTTGCACCGCGCTCGAATGTAAGGGCTTTGGCAAACAAAAAGGCCACACCGAACGCTACCGTGGCGCCCGCCTGGACGTGGGCTTTGTACCCAAAATCCTGCTCAAAATCGCCGTTCGCAGCGAAGATCTGGACAAGGCCATCGCCGCCGTCCAGTCCGCCGCCCAAACCGGCAACGTCGGCGATGGCAAAATGTTCGTCTACCAACTCGACAAAGTCGTCCGTATCCGAACCGGCGAAACCGACAACGAAGCGCTGTGATACGCGCCAGCGTCGAGACTTGAATTCTGGTGGGACGGGCCGACCCGCCAAAGTACGTCACGGGTTACCGCCTCTTCCGCCCCCTTCGCTCCTTCATTCGTTTCATTTCCGTATTCGGTTTAATCTTCTTTCCCGGACACTGGTTCGACTTGTCGAACAGCCAGTTGCCCTGATTGTCGCCCAGGACGGGCATGCGTTTGGCGACGGTCGGCGGTGTGGCGGTGCGTGTGGGCGTTGCTGCGTACCAATAGGCGCAGGAGGACATTTCGTTGCACAGGTGGTTGCCGTGGCCGTGCTCGATGGTAACCTTGATTTCCTTTTGAAAGTGGACCGGGTTTTCGATGTGGTGGACGTATGAGGTCTGGTACCCGCCGGCCGTGGGGTCACCCGGCCACACACTCACGCCGCTTCCGAGGTTCAGCCGCGTGTTCCCTTCGAAGATGCTCGACCCGTTTCGCAA
>JASLZG010000460.1 GCA_030754995.1 Lentisphaeria bacterium | reverse complement strand
GACTGCCCCGGCTACCACCTGGTGCCGACATCGGGGTGGATGGGTGATCCGAACGGCATCATTTTCCACGACGGCCGATACCACGTTTTCTACCAGCACAATCCGAACGACATGTGGCTGGGCAATCCCGCCTGGGACAGGATGGACAACGTGCCGTGGGGGCCGGCGGCGAATCCGGACGTGCCGAAGGGGCTTTGGGGCCTGCACTGCGGCAACGTCTGCTGGGGCCATGCCGTCAGCGAGGACCTGGTTAACTGGCAGCATTGGCCGATCGCGATCAGCGCGACCCCCGGCGGCTACGATGCGGGGGGCTGCTTCAGCGGCTGCACGGTAGTCAACGACGGCGTGCCGACGATCGTGTACACCTCGACGACCAGGACGCCGGCGGCCGGGATTCGCACCATGCGGGCGCAGAGCATTGCCACGAGCGACGATGGAATGGTGACCTGGCAGAAGCACCCGTCCAACCCCGTGCTGGCGGATGTCCCCGACCTCTCCGGCGCCATTCATGCCTGGCACGACCCGCACGTGTGGCAGGAAGAGGATGGCTGGTACATGGCGCTGGGCTGTGGCTGCCCCAACGTTGCCGGCGTCATTCTCCTGTACCAGTCGGCGGACCTGTTGAACTGGCAGTACATGCATCCGCTGTATGTCAGCGGCGCCATCGAGAAGTCGGGCGACCGCTGGCTGGTGCCCGACTTTTTCAAACTGGGCGACAAGTACGTGTTGCTGTTCTGCACCGGCACGCCGGACGCTGCATGCTTCACCGGCTACGCCGTCGGCGATTACGTTGACCACTGCTTTATCCCGGAAGTCGAGGGCGTGCTCGGCCCCGGCTGCGCGCCGTCTGCCATGGCGGCGCGGACGTTGCTCGACGACCAGGGCCGGCGGATTGTATTCTGCCAGCTCGGTGACGAGCGCGGTGATGTCAATCAGCGCCAGGCGCCTCGAACCGGGGTGCTGTCACTGCCCTGGGAGTTGTCGCTGCTCGATGACCTCACGCTGGGCCTCCAGCCGGTTGATGAAGTCTGCTCGAAACACCAGCCGGACTGGCAGTTCGAGAACGTGACACTTGCCCCCGGCAAGACCTGGCGAGCGGATTCAGTCGCCGGCGACATGCTCGAGCTCGTCGCCGAGATCAACGTCGGCCAGGCCGACGAAGTCGCACTCGGGGTGCGATGCTCCAATGACGGCACGGAACAGACGCTGATCGTCTACAACCGGCTCGAGCAGAAGCTCTCAGTAGACCCCAGCCACTCCAGCACTGATCAAGGCAGCTGCGAGGAAGGCTGCGGTTCGGCTTTGAAACTTGCCGGGAATGAGCCGTTGCGATTACACGTGTTCGTCGATCGTTCAACAGTGGAAGGCTTCGCCAACGGCCGTGCCTGTGTGTTCCATCGCATCCGGCCGTTGCTGGAAGACAGCGTCAACGTCGAGCTTGTGGCCAGGGGCGGCGCGGCGGCCGTGACGACCCTGAACGCATGGCGAAAAGAGGCGGTCAAGATTACCGGCCTGGATAATTGAGTGAAACGATCATTGCCTTGTGAAGGCATGCGGCATGCGGATTGATGCACTCGATCGACGCCTTTCTCCTTGGCTCTGTGCCGCCGGGATTGCCTCGCTGTACTCATCGCTCACGGCGGCCGGTCCGTGTGCAAATCGTCACCGCCCGGATACTATCTTTCTGTAAGCGCGTCCCACACAACCTTGCCCTGCCAGGACGCCGGGATGTCGAGATTCAGCATGTGCGCCGCGGTCGCAGCCGTGTCGCAGATCGATACATCCGTCCGTATCTCGTGAGCCTGCTTGATGCCCGGCCCGCAACAGATCCACGGCACTGTGGTGTTGACCGGGTGGCTGAATTGCCAATCCTCCGGGTCGCCGTGGCTGATGTTGTTGATCTGCCCGCCTCCGTGGTCGCTGAGGATGAAGACGAGTGACTCGTCCCGCATTCCCGCCTCTGTCATCGCGTTCAGCAGCTCACCGACCTGTTTGTCGCACCGGGTCACTGCGGCGCACTGTTCGGCGCTCTCCCAGCCATGCTCGTGGCCGACGGCGTCCGGATCGTCGAAATGCACGAAACAAAAATTTGGCTTGTCGCGATGCAGGCAATCGATCGCGGCGGCTGTTACTTGCGCGCTTCCGTGCTCGGGCTCGGCCGAGAATGTCGTGTCCACCGTTCCCGGCCTTGGCAACTCGTGCAGAGGGGGCCAATTGTTGAACATTGCCGTGCCGAGACCGGCCTCGTGGGCCAGGTCGAAGACCGAGGGCACGGGATAGGTGCGTGGGTCCAACCACCCCTCAGGGTCGCTCAAGAGCTCGTAGGCGTCGGCCGGCACGCCGGCCAGAATGCCAACGTAACACTGAAGCGACCATGTCGGCAGCATCGATTGCGCCCGCCACGAGTACGCGCCGTTCTCACGCAGGCGGTCGATGTGAGGTGTTGCGGCCCGCTTGAACGTTGCTGGTGTGGCTCCGTCCAGGGCGATGATCAGTACATATTT
>JASLZG010000045.1 GCA_030754995.1 Lentisphaeria bacterium | reverse complement strand
AGACCTTCAAAGTCGACATCGTCCGTGCCATCATCGAGATTCAGACCATTCGCCGCTCCGAAGTTTTACCCGGCCAGATCGGCTATCTGTTGATTACCCAATTCAGCGAAAACACCGCCGATGAGTTGCGCGAAACGCTCACACAGATGCGTCATGACGGCATTCGCGGGCTGATCGTCGATCTGCGCTTCAACCCGGGCGGACTGCTGACGTCCGCCATCGACGTCTCGTCCATGTTCGTCGAACATAAGAAACTCATCGTCTTTACCGAGGGCAACAAGCGCACGAAAAAACAAGAGTACAACTCGCTGCCCGGTGAGAAATTGTCCGACCTGCCCTGCGTCCTGCTGATCAATGAGGGCAGCGCCAGTGCCGCCGAAATCGTTGCCGGCTGCCTGCAGGACTACAACCACGCCGTGGTGATCGGCGAGAAGAGCTTTGGGAAAGGCTCGGTGCAGAGCATCATCGAGCTCGACGACGGCAGCGCTCTGCGTCTGACAACCTCGAGGTATTACACACCCAGCCGCCGCGTCATCCACGGCAACGGCATCGAGCCGGACATCATCGTGGACATCAGCGATGAAGATGCCGGCCGGGTCCATCGTCAACTTTCACGGCCGGACGGTGCCGAGCCCGAGCCCGATGAGCCGGAGAACATCGAGGACCTGCAACTCGACCAGGGCGTCGAAATCGTCCTTGACCTCATCCGCCGCACGGGTGGCGAACTCACCTCCAGCGCACGACCAACCAGCGCCAGCGTTCAGAGTGCTACACAGGCCATGCGCAAAGAACTCGCCGTGACCACGGAAGCCGACAACGCGGCGGACGGCGACGACCCGGCGCCGGCGGCACCGTGATCGTTCTCGGCATCGAGACCAGTTGCGACGAGACCGCTGCCGCCGTCGTCCGTGACGGGCACCAGGTGCTCGCCAGCGTTATCGCCTCGCAGGTTGCCAAACACGCACCGTACGGCGGTGTCGTGCCGGAGATCGCGGCGCGCGAACATCTACAGGCCGTTGATCCTATCGTCCGGCAGGCGGTCGAACAGGCAGCCATCACCATCGAAGATGTCGACGCCGTTGCGGTGACCGCAACGCCCGGGTTGCTGCCGGCGCTGCTGGTCGGCGTCGCCTATGCCAAGGGCCTGGCGGCCTCGTTGGAGCGGCCGCTGATTGCGGTCGATCACCTGCAGGCGCATGTCTTTGGCGCGCTTATTGATCACCCGGAGCACGTGCGCAACCCCGCGACTTATCCGTTGTTGGCGCTGATCGTCTCCGGCGGCCATACGCTGCTGGTACTGGTCGCCGACGATGGTGCGTGCCGGACCATCGGCCAGACCTTGGACGACGCTGCAGGCGAGGCTTTCGACAAAGCCGCGAAAATCCTCAACCTCGGCTATCCTGGCGGGCCGGTCATCGATCAACTGGCAACCTCCGGCAATGCCAAGGCCATTGAGTTCCCCCAGGGGCTTACCGGCCGGGCCGGGACGCCGGTGCGCCCGGAAGATCGTTACAACTTCAGCTTCAGCGGCGTCAAGACATCCCTGCTGCAGCACGTGCGCAAACGTTTCGGTCCGGACGGCGCCGCCACAGATGCGCAGGTCCCGGAGCTGCTCGACGTCATTGCCAGCTTTCAGGGGGCCGTCGTCGCGGTGCTGGTGCGCAAGACGATCGCCGCCGCCACCGAGTTCGGCGCCGCCACCGTCGTGCTATGCGGCGGCGTCGCCTGCAACCGTCGTCTGCGCCGGAAAATGCAGGCCGCGACCGACGCCGGCGGCGTCAAACTGATCACCGCACCACCGAAGTATTGTGTCGACAACGCCGCCATGATCGCCGGCTTGGGCTGCTATCAATTCGATGCCGGCATGATCTCGCCCCTGGATGTCGACGCCGAGCCGCGGGCCCGACCCTTCAGCGAGCTCCCGTTCGGCCCGGCCCGCTGAAGCAAGCAGTTAAGAAAATCGGGCGATCGTAATAGTTACAACAGCTGGAGCTGGGCCAGAGCCAGGAAGGAGTAGATCTCTTCGTCGCCCGTGTAAAGCTCCCGGAACCGGTCACGATCGACAATGCCGTACCAGCCGAGGGGATGATCGTAAACACGATCAACGCTCGCTTTGCGCATAGCTACATAGGCACGCTTCGCCGAGTCAAAGATGCCAAGGCTCCTGGCAATTTTTGCGAAACTGCCGATGACACTGCTCGGCAATGGTGCAGGCAGCTGGTCATCCAAGCCGATGACGTAGGCATTGTAGAATTGTTTGTCGAGTCGCCATTCCAGCGGCACGCATTGCCAGAACGCCAGCACTTCGCGCTCCCAAAACGGCAGCATCCAGTCGAAGCCGAAGCTCTCGTAGATCCGCACCGCATTGGCAATGAACTTTGCCTGCCGCTCCTGCCAGTCCCAACATTCGAAAGCACTCACCGCCTCGGCCATAGCCGCGTGGCTGCCCGGTGCAATGGTGTTACGGATTTTGTCACGGAGCTGTTGCTCCAACGCAGTCTCGGACATCGTCCAATCACGAAAGCCGTAGACCCTGTGCAAAGGCCACAGCGAATACTGGATGCGGAAGATCGCATCGACCAGACGCGACGTGCCGACCTGCCGCCGCAGCAGGTCCTGGGGTATATGGCTGCCCGCCAGGAAATCCATCGAATGTCCGGGCATGAACACGGCGTCATCAGGAAGCCGGCGCTGCCGTTGCAGTTCATAAACGGCTGGCCAGTCCTGCAACAGCACGACGGATGTCATGCCGCTGGCGGTCCGCAGCAAGTTCTGACAGGCGGGCAGGCAAAACCAGTCGCACCACTGTTCATTGGAATACGGCACGAATTCCCAACGGTACCCGAGCCGGACCGCGACCTGCTCGGCGATAACGGATTCGTCGTTGCCAGGCTGCCCATAGCCGTAGCAGATTACGTTGTCGTAGCCGATGCGTTTTAACATCAACGCGATCAGCCGGGAATCGCGGCCGCCACTGAGCGGCAATGCGATCGTGCGCCCGGCGATGGCTTCGAGCTCCCGTTCGATCACTCGTTGCAAGGTTGCATCCCAGCGCTCGGCAACAATCTCGCGGCTGTCCTGAAATGGCTCGGCGTGCTGAAACTCGAAGTACCTATACCGATTGATTTCGCCAGAACCGGCGGGCAGCAGTATCGCTTCGCCAGCCTGTACCTGCCCGACGTCTGGCAGCAGTGTATAGCGGTTGCTGACTTGTCCCGCCATTAGGAATTCAGCAATTGAAAGATCATCGAGATCATCGAGATCCTCCGCCAGAAGACGAGGGTTATCGCTTACCCGACGTTCGTCGTTGCTGGTGGCATAGAAGAGCGGTATGCTGCGAATCCCATCGCACACCAATAAAAATCCGGCACCGTCATCCCGCACGGCGGCGAAATGCCCGTCGCAGGCTTGCACGAGCGCGACAGCATCTCTCCAGCCGAGGCCTTTCCACAACTCATCGAGACGAGCAGCATCGAGTCGAACGCCATCCAGCCAGGGGCAGCCGCGTATGTGGGTGCCGCCGGCACGCTGCCAGCCCGGGTGCTGCAGTTGCACGTTGAGTTTCACGATCTTTCAGTTCGTACCGAACACCTGGTTAAGCAAAGTCGCAACCCGGTGATCGTAAGTGTGGTTTTCGATAACGAACTCATAGGCCTGTTGCGCGATACGCGAACGGTAGCTCTCGTCCTTGAACCGTTCGATGGCGTTGTCGATGTTGGATAGGTCTTTCTTGACGGCAATGTAATGCTCATCAGCTTTCAGGATTCCATTGTAGTCACCCTCGACAAGGATCTGACAAGTCTTCGTACCGATAGGCTCGAAGTGCCGTGAAGAAATCGCCTTCCCCGATCGGAATTCCTGGTCGCGTGTCAGCTCCGGCGTCCAGATCGCATCGAAAGACATGTCACGGTCCCGCAACAGCAGACGCCGGACGGTGTCCATTATCTGGCCTTTGCTGTCCAGATAATACGTTCCGGATTCCGCCCCGACAATGCCCTTGCATCCATTCAGGAATTCAGCCCACGTCTCGCGCGGCACATTGCGCAGGCGGATATCGCATGCCAGGCCGTGCCCCACCCCGTGATCGTTGAAATACATGATCAGGTCGGTCCGTTCCTTGTCGCCGATCTGGCGGTGGTACAGCGAACCGATAAAACCGATATCGACGTCACGGTCCGCGCCAGTGTCGCGATACAGCCGGGGATTCAACGCATGCGACGTGCTGAGGAGTTGTGAGGAATCATAGTGATAAATCCAGGACGCGACATCGAGCGGCAATTGTGTGCAGACAAATTCCGTACCGGTCGAGTTAATGAACTCAGCTTTCTTCGTCATGAATTCGTACTCGTTACTGAAAAAAACGACCATGCGCCCATTTCGGTTCTGATAAGCAGCCTCGGCTGCGAGCAACGCGTCCATGTGCTGTCCGGTTGCGGAATGTAAAAGGACAATGAGGTCGTAGTCGCGAATCCGTTTGAGTTGGCGACGGTAACCAAAGTAGTCGTTGATGTCGCAGGCCGTGACTGCCAGCCGTGGCGATTGCACGAAAGCCTCGCGCCAGTCGTCGATAAAGGAGTAGACATTGTACTGGCGAGCGAGCAACCGGCCGTGAATCGTACGATTGCGATGCAGGCCGAACGGCAGGGTGCTGTTTTCATCGAGACCGAAGGCGCCCCGCAGCGTCGTAAATCCGAGCGTTTTGATGCCCGAGCCATTGGCGTCAAGTAGAAGGGTTTTCAGGCGCTCGGCCATGAGCGGTAGTTTACCTGGCGGTGGGGTGAGAAGGGGAGTTCAAATATAACCTCGCCGGGCATTAAGGTAAGGTTGGGCGTTCGATCTGGATCTCGGCATTACAGGCGGCGAGATTCACGGCGTGGCAGTCGATACAGGTCTCGATCACCGACAAATTATCGCGCGTCCAGGCAATCGTCCTCTCCAACCCGGTCCGGATATCCACTGCCGCCGAGAAGCCGAGCTCCCGGGCCGATTTTTCCGTACTGCCGCAGCGCTTGCCGGACCGGTCCCAGCTCCTCGGCGCGACCGCTTCGAGCGGCGCTGTGCTGCCGGTCATTTCGACGATCAACTCCGCCAGTTCACGGATCGACGTCTCGACGCCGGAGGCCAGGTTATAGACTTCGGCCGCGGCCCCCCTGGAGGCGCACAACATGAGTCCGCGGACGATGTCTTCGACGTAGATGAAGTCGCGCGTCGCGGCACCGTTTTTGTCGAGGAGCAGCGGCATGTTTTTCAGCGCCCGGTAAACAAACGTCGGGGTGACGTTGCGCCAAACCGTGTGCGGCGTGCCGCGCCAGCGCCCGGCCCCGAGGATTTCTCCCGGCCCATAGACATTTTGAAAGCGGGCCTTGACGCATGGCAACGCGTATTGGTGATAGTAATAGTTCAGGTACAGCTCACCGATGATTTTTGAGATCTGGTACGGGCTGTCGTAGTACAGTGAAATTTTTGCATCCTCGATCGAGGCCCGGGCGTCGTCAAAGGTCTTCTCTGCGACCGTGCAGCCGGCTGAAGCGTAGACGATTTTCTTCAGGCGCCCAAAGCCCTTGATGCGTTCGCAGAGCTTGAGGGTCGTCAGCGTGTTGTTCTCGTGGTCCTGCAGCGGATCGTTGATCGAGCTCTGGTTGCCGTGGAATGTGGCCAGGTGGAAAATGTAGTCGAGGTCGTCATCGATCGCCCCGAGCACGCCGTCGTCGGTGATCGAACCGTTGACAAACGACACCCGCTCGTCGCTGGGGATATTGCGACACTCTGCCGACAGCAAATTATCGATCACCACGATCTCGCCCGCCCCGGCGGCAAGCAGCTGGCGAACCAGGTTGCTGCCGACGAAACCGGCCCCGCCGACTACCAGCACCCGGTTGGCCGTGAACTCCTGCGCCGGCTCACTCATCGAGCTTCAGGTGGGTGAACGTCTCGGTGATGCCGTGCTCACGGTAATAGGCGACCGCCTCTTTGATGCCCTGCGCCAACGGCGTCGATATCTTCCAGTCGAAATCCCGCTCCGTCTTGGCCGGGTCCAGGAGAATCGTATAGACATCGTCGGCGCTGCGGTCCCGAACCTCGACTTCCCCGTCCAGCTCGATGTCGAGGGCGGCCACCGTGGCGTCGAACAACTCCTTGATCGCATGATCACTGCCGGACGAAACATGGTAGGCGCCGGCCTGCCCCATGCCGGCGAGCGCCCGCATGGTGATGTCGACGAGATCGGCGATATAGATGAAATCGCGACGCGTGTCCATGACGAAGCATGGCTTGCCGGCAGTCAGCCGCTGGAAAAAAGTCGGCAACGGCCCGCTGATGTTCCTGGGTCCGTAGGCGTTGGCGAGCACGAAGATGATGTGGTCGACGCGGCTCATCTGGATGTACTGTTCACCGCCCGTCTTGCTGATCGCGTAGCTGCTGCCGCCGGCCACTGTCGGATGGGTCAGGGTAATCGGCTGTTCCATGGGGACCAGCCCGTAGCGCAGGGCTGTTTCGTAATAGATCAACCGTTCGACCCCGACGTCCTCGGTGGCCCGCAGGACGTTGATCGTGCCCACGACGTTGGTTCTGACATCCTCTTCCCAGTCGCCGGGATCATGGTACGAAGCCGCCGCGTGCACGACGTGGGTCGGCTGGAACGCCTCGAACTGCCGCGCCACCAGGTCGGCATCGGCGATGGTGCCCTCCACCACGCGCAGGCGATCATGTGGCTGCAGATTGTCGCGACGGCCCGTACGATAGTTGTCAATTACCAGGACATCGTGGTCTTCCGCCAGCAATCTGTCGGCCAGGTGTGAGCCAACAAAGCCGGCGCCGCCGGTAATGAGCACTTTCATCGAGCACCTCAGTCGGTTCCGGTCGGGTTTCGCAACAGTAGGCGTGTAGACGGGTGAGTGACCGGCCGCCGCATCACCATTTGCGACCGTAGGCACACTCTCAAATATAGTGTTGCCCGGAGACCCTGGCAACACGAAGAAAACTGCCTGCTGCACCCGCCGCCGGCGCTGCGAGTTGACCGCCTGTGACGGTTGTTTCCGGTGTAATCCGGCGTTATACTTCCAAGGTCGCCAAGGTATCCCGCCACCGCGGCCCAGTGGTTCCGGCCAGCCGCCAATTCCACAATGGCTCACACTGCAATGGTTTTCGTTCTGCTGCCAGCGTACAACGAAGAAGAATCACTGCCGGTACTTCTGCCCGATATTCGCCGCCCGATGAGCCGCCGTCTCGACGAATGCGGCTCGACATGTTCGAACTCGCGGTTGCCTGTGCCGATGACCATGACATGCTGGTATACCGGGGCTTGGCTGTTCGCTACCCCTGATCGACCCGGAAGGTGTCGATCGCGGTGATATTGTCGCCTGCCGGCACTTGCAGGCCATTCCCGGCCAACGCCAGTCGCGGCAGAGGGGCACCTGATCAGTATCCCTGACCCGGGGCGAAAACCCACCAATTTGCCACAGGGCTGAACGTCAGAAACGGATGCGGTTGCGGCCGCAGTCAAGGAACGTTATGAAGAAGTGGATCAAGCAGCTTGGCAAGGACAGCCTGGTATACGGCATCGGCGGCATTGTTGCGAGGGGGCTCGGTTTTTTTCTGCTGCCGATTTACACGCGGATCTTTTCGATAGCGGACTACGGGCTGATCGAATTGATCACCGTCGTGTGTATGTTCGCCTTCGCGGTGATCGCCGGCGGCACGGATGGGAGCCTGGAGTTCTACTTCACCGAGCGCGCGGAAGAAGGACGGCAGACGCAGGCGCGCGTCGTCACATCGGTGCTGCTCTGGCGGGTGGTGTGGGGTGGCGTTGTTGTCGGTATTGTGCTTTTGCTGGCGCCGTTGCTGAACACCTTATTGCAGTACGACATACCGATTACGCTGCTGGCGATCGCCACCACGAGCGTGTTCCTGGCAGGACTGACGGGGCCGATGCTGTCTGTTTTCCGGTTGCTGTTCAAGCCCTGGTGGTATGTCGGCATTTCGCTGCTCGGCACCGTCGCAGCGGCAGCCACGACCATTGTCCTGGTCGTGCGCTTCGGCATGGGTGTCAAGGGGGCCTTGATTGGCGCATGCGCCGGGGCCGCGATGGTCAGCGTTCTCGGGTTGTGGGGTGTCCGGCAATATCTGTCGTGGCAACCGCAGTTCCGCCAATGGTGGCCGCGGCTGCTACGCTTCGGCTTACCGCTGATGCCGACGGCGCTGGCGTTATATGTGCTGAACTCCTGTGACCGCTTCTTCATCGTCCGTTTTCACGGCGACGACGCCCTCGGCCTGTATTCGGTCGGTGCGAAATTCGCCCTGATCATCTCGTTGATGGTCATAACATTTCGCCAGGCGTGGTGGCCGACCGCATTGAAGGCAATGCAGGACCCGGAAGGTCCGTTGGTTTTTCGAACTATTGCGCGGTTGTACCTGGGCACCGGCGTGATTGCCGTTATCTGGCTTTCCGCCCTGGCGCCGTACCTGACCGCATGGATGACGGCACCGGATTATCACGCCGCCTTTCCGATCGTTGGGGCGTTGAGCTGGTCAGCGCTGCTGTACGGGTTCTATCTGATCGGCTGCGCCGGCATCTGGAAAGTCAAGAAAACTTTCTGGGCAGGAGCCAGCATGGCAGCGGCAGCCGTCGCCAACTTGATTCTGAATTATCTACTGGTGCCACGCTTCGGAGGTCTCGGCGCCGCGATCGGCACATCCGTTTCCTTTCTTCTCTGGAACATTGCCGTTCTGCTGATCAGCGAACGGTTGTGGCGGGTCGGGCATTCGCTCCTGACCCTGGGCCTGCAGACCGTCATCGGTGTGGCGGCCTGCTGTTGCATCCATCGCTTTTACCAGGATCAACTGTCTCCCTGGCTGCCGTTCGCTTTCACTGTCGCCGCGACCTTGCTGCTTTTACCGACGCTGATGACAAGGCGGCACTGGGGAGACGTCCGCGCCTGGCTGCGACACCGGCACTGACGCGTCGACGGCGACAGGTTTGAATTCATTGTGAATGCGAGCCTATTCACCATGGCCCCGATTCATCCGATCACCTGCCTGCCGGTGCCGGGCGCTCGAGTTACGCCTTTTCCGCCAGGATATTGGCCAGCAGCTCGTGCAGTTGCTTCTCTTCGTTTTCCCAGTCCAGTGTAATGTGAGCCTTGCTCAGATTGCGTCGCAACTGCTCATATCGGCCGGTGTCGTTGCGCAAGGTTTCGATGCCGGCCCGTAACGATTGGGAATCCCGGGGATCGATGCCGACGCCAATGTCGAAGCGCTCTGCGACCTTTTTGATTTCTACCAGATCCGGGTACAGCACGGGAAGCTCGGCGGCCACAGATTGAAAAAAACCGTTGGGCAGACTGTGGGCGTAGTTGACGGATCGTGCATAGTACAATATCGCCGCGGCATCCGCGCCGCGGACAAACGGTACGACCTCAAACGGTTTCACCGGCGGCACAAAGTGCGCCCGCCCCGCAAGGCCAAGGCGCTGTACATCATCAGCGAATTTGTCCTGGTAGCCGGAACCGAGAAAGGCAACGTGCACTTTGTCGGGGAGATCCGCGACCGCCTGCAGCAGTTCCAGGATCGCCCGGCCCTTCTTCGCACGGCCGATAACCACGACCAGGAAATCGTCCGGTTGTATGCCAATCGTCTCACGCACAACTGACGGATGTTCCTGGTCCAGCCGTGAATCATGGCAATTGCGAATTACGACCGACTCGCAGCCGAACGTCTCCCTCAGCAAATCCGCAATGCCGTCGGCAACCGTCACGACGGCGGCGGCGTGCTTTACGCACTTGCGTTCAAGCCATCTTTCGAACGGCAGTACCAGATGCCTGCGGGTCCAGGAAATTTGGTCGGGCTCTTCCAGGCGCGAATAAAAGTCGTGCGCGTCGTAAATGTACGGAACGCGGTAGCGGCGCGACAGGCAGTAGACGGCGGGAAACTGGTAAAAGGCATGCAGATAATAGAGCGATGCGGCTGGCGTTCTGCGGAACGTTACGATACCGAAATCGATGGCATACATGGCGACGTAACGGACCACACGCCACGGCCATTTCAACCACTCCGGTGCACTTTGAAGGAAGGCCCTCAGCCCGCCCGATTGGCTGCCTGCAGCCGGCTCCTCGGCAGCGGCGCCGTCAGGGTCGCCGCCGGGGCCTATCAGTTCGAACGGCAAGGCATCACGCTGCAGGCGACTTGGCCGGCCCTCCACGACAATCGAACGATACCCCGCCCGCGCCACCGATGCTGCCTGTTTGAACGTGCGGCTGTCAGCTTCCAGCGCCATCGGGGTGACTGTGACAACCGTCATCATGCCGCATTGTTGACGAGTTTCTTGAACTTCCCTGCCTGATCGTGGAACTCCTGATGCCACAACTCCAGCGACATCAGGCCCCACAGCTTGCGGCTGAACATCTGGTTCTCGTCCAGCGCCGCCAGAATCGCCTCCCGGTGGAAGTATGGACGGTCGGCGGCGCCGGCATGGAAAAGGTCGAAAACGAATTCCTTCAGTTCTCCCGCTACCCAGTCGTTGAGCGGCACCGGGAACCCCATCTTGTCTTTGCGATTGACGACCAGCTCGGGCAGTTCGTCCTTCATCGTGTCGATCAGGATCTTTTTGAGCGTACCATCCTTGAACTTGACGTCAGCCGGCATCGTCGCGGCGAATTCGATAAGCGGATAATACAAAAACGGCACCCGCGACTCGAGGCCATGCGCCATGCTCATGCGGTCCTCCACCTGCAGCAGTCCGGGCAGCAGCGTCTTGAAGTCGAAATGCGTCATCCGGTCGAAGTACGAGTTGCTGGCGACGTTGGTCGCGTTGAAGATCTTGCTGAAGGTGTCGAACGGCGAATAATCACCCAGCACATCCCAGTTGATTTCACCGGCCAGTGAGGCCGCCCGGTTGACGAGTCGATAGTACCGCCGGTCGAGGGATTCGAACAGGCCGTCGCGCCAGAACTCCTTGATCATCGGCTGATAGTTCTGCAGCGCCACCAGGTTGGGAATGATCGACTCGTAGGTGACAACAAAATTGCCGGACTGCAGCGTGCCGTCGATGGCGCCGCGGATGCATTGTTCGAAGTAGGCCAGCAGATAGCGCACATAGCCGCCGAAGATCTCATCACCGCCCTGGCCACCGAGCACGACCTTGCGATGCTGCGCCGCCAGCTGCGACACATGATACTGCGGAAACGCCCCGGGCCCGGCCACCGGATAGTCGAGATAATAGATCACCTGGCGAATCGAGTCGATGAAATCGCCGGCGCCGATGGTTACCTGGTGCAGGTCCATGCCACGGTTCTCGGCAACCGCTTTGGCGTATCGTGATTCATCGTACAACGGGCCGTTGTCAAAGCGCCCGTTGAACGCGGCAAATCCGCTGCCGCCCTGCAGCCGCGCCGCCAATGATGCCATGATACTTGAATCCGCACCGCCACTCAGGTAGGCGCCCACGGGCACGTCGCTACGCAGATGCAAGGCTACCGACTGCTCGATCAACTCGCGGAGCTGGTCCTCGAAGTGCTGCGGCGTGTGGCCCCAGTCCAGGTCATAGAAAACCTCCCAGTACTGCTCCTCGCGGACCACGCCGCCCTGCACGATCAACCGCTGTCCGGGGCGCAACTGGTGGATGTCCTTGAACAACGTCCGGCCGTCCAGGCAAAGCTGAAAGATGATATATTCCTTCAGCCCTTCGATATCGGTGGCAATCTCCCCCATGAACGGCAGCAGGGCCTTCGGCTCCGACGCCAGGTAAAGATGCTGGTCGACGACGGTGTAATAGAACGGCTTGATACCAAACCTGTCGCGGGCACAGAACAGCAGGTTGTGGCGCTCGTCCCAGATCGCGAAGGCAAACATGCCTTGCAGATGGTCGACGCAGGAGGTGCCCCACTTCTCATACGCCGCCAGCAGCACCTCGGTGTCGGACGTCGTGCGGAACGGATACGGCTTGAGCTGCTCACGGAGCTCGAGGTAATTGTAGATCTCGCCGTTGTAGCTGACGACGTTGCCGGCCGGCGAAATCATCGGCTGCTGGCCGGATTCCAGGTCGATGATGCTCAGGCGCCGGTGCGCCAGGCCGACGTGGCCGTTGTCGTGCAGCCATACGCCTTCGTCGTCAGGTCCACGGTGCGACAGCAGGTCGTTCATCACCTGCAGGTGCCGCGCCGCACCATCGACTGCACGGTCGTCGAGCGCTATCAGTCCGGCTATGCCGCACATCCTGTTTTGGCCCTCCCTGAGGCGCCAAGGCAGCGAATCGCCATGGCCCGTGGTTTACCAGCGTCCTTGCTTCGGAAAACCGAACGCCTTACAGTTACACCGTAACTTCAAGCACCGCAACTATTAAGTGCGCCACATGTTCGATCCTAAACGCATTTCTCATGCCGCCATTGTCGTGCTCATCCTTGTCGTCGCACGATCGATCCTGGGAATTGCCGTGCGCTCGTCGGTCGCCGCGCTGTACGGCGCCAGTGAGGTGACCGACGCGTACTTCGCGGCGATGACGATTCCGCGCCGGGGCGGCGACTTCATCGTCGGCAGCGTCGTCGCCTTTGTGATCATCCCGGTGGTGGAGCGCCGCCGCGCCGCGAACGGTGACAAGGCGGCGGCGACGGACATGATCGGGCTGTTCAACGTGCTGCTGATCGCGGCGCTGGCGCTGTCCGCCGGCATCTGGCTGGGCGCCCCGCTGCTGCTCGACTACGTCGTGGCACCGGGCTTTGATGAGCCGGCACGCGCCCTGGCAATTACGCTCATGCGATGGTGCTCGCCTCTGCTGCTGTTGTTTTCCGTGTCGCTCATCTACACCTCATTCATGCACGTGCATCGGGATTTTCTGACGCCGGCGCTGGCAGCGATCCTGTTTCCCCTGTGTTCGCTGCTTGCCTTGTGGCTGCTGCCGCGACAACTCGGCATCGTCGCGCTGGTGTACGGCAACCTCACCGGCGGCGCTGTCGGTTTCGCTCTCATGTTCCTGGCCATCCGCAAGAAAATCCCCTGGCGCCCGACCCTCCGGCTCGGCGACCGCGCCGTTGTTCGCGACCTTTGCCAGCTCGCCTGGCCGGTGCTGCTTACCTCAGTCGTCATGCAGGTGATCATGGTCATGCAGCAGAACGCCGCCTCTCGACTGCCGCTCCCGGGACAGCTGTCGCTGATCGAGTACGCCCAGTTCATCACGCTGGCCGTCTATCCGATTATCATCGGCCCGCTGCTGACAACGATCTATCCGGTCATGAGCCATCACGGCGCCCGCGACCAGCACGCCGAGCTGCATGGCCTTGCCGTTCGCAGTTTTCGCATGGTGCTGTTCCTGGCCCTGCCGCTGTGCATCCTGACGATTACCCAGGCCCGCCCCCTCGTCGCCGTGCTCTATGCCTACGGCAAGTTCGACCAGGCCGCGATCGGGCCGTGCGCCACGCTCATCGCGATACTTGGTGTGATCATTTTGCTGCACAGCGTCACCCACATCACCAAGCGCCTGTTCAACGTGCTCGGCCACAATCGCACCGCCAACATCGCCACGGCGATCATCGTGCTCGGTTCATGTGCAGCGCTTTTCCCCGCCGCCGAGCGTGCCGGTATTAACGGCATCGCGGCGGTCTACGTGATCGCCAGTGCCCTGGTTACGTTGTCGGACGTCGTGATTCTCAAGGCCCAATGGCGGTCAATGCAGATCACCACCACATTCGTGCAGGCCCTGCCGATCCTCGTCAGCGGCGCACTTATGTTCGCCGTTGTCTTTGCCGTGCAGAGCCTGCAGCGTTCCCAATCCCTGCTCGACCTGGCTATTTGCTGCGTTGCCGGCGTTGGCACGTACCTGGTCGGCGCCGCATTTTGCCGACTCGAAGAGCTTAACGTAGTCCGCAGCCGCCTGAATGAGTTGCTGAACTGAAGCAGGCTCCGCAGGCTGCCACACAACTCCCTGTATCCGGCATTCCGCAGACCCGCAGCGATGTGGAACCGGGGGCTCGCAGGGCCCACTGTACGGCCGCTGACCGGCGCTGGAAAAAACTTTGGGCAGAAGCCCGACGCGATATGTTTCACGTGAGATAACCCACCTGGCCACATGCTTTCCCTGACACAGATATTCCGGTATATTCACGGAATGAAGCGATGGCCCTACATTTTGCCGGCGCTCTGTGCCCATATCGCCGCCGGACAAACTGTTTCGTTCGACCGGGACCGTGTCAATTTCGGTTGCGTCAGGGCCGGCGACACGGTTGTCCGCAGCGTCACCGTCCGCAACGACGGCTCTGCCCCCCTGCGCATCGAGCGACTGCAGAGCTCTTGTACCTGCGTCCGGGCCCGGGCCGGCGACGAACTGCTGGCCGGCGGCGGCAGCACGGAAATTGAGATCAGCCTGGATGCCGCGGAACTCAACGGCA
The DNA here is from genome assembly GCA_030754995.1 of Lentisphaeria bacterium. Taxonomy (GTDB): domain Bacteria; phylum Verrucomicrobiota; class Lentisphaeria; order JABSQK01; family CAJWLW01; genus CAJWLW01. The sequence goes on along the minus strand of JASLZG010000045.1, from coordinate 7,662 downwards.
ACCTGCGGCGGCTCGTTTACGTGTATACCAACGACCCTGCAGCACCGCGTCGTGCCATCATCATCAAGGCCACGGTCGACAGCAACGCGCGTGATGCCGAACCGCAGATGCGTCCGCACCAGCCGGGCGAGGTACTGGTCTGTTTCGATCGGCAATGCGTCCAGCTGACCGGCGATGAGGACCAGGCCGAGCTGGACGCGCTGGCCCGCGCCCGGGGCTGTCGCAGCGCCAGTATCGAGCACTGCGCATCGAACCTGGCGCGCCTGACGCTGAACGAGGGCGAGTCAGTCGCCGACGCCTTCAGCCGCCTCAACGAGGATCCGGCAATCCTGTTTGCGCAGCCGAATTTCGTCTATGAACAACGTGAGACGGTTCCCAACGATCCGGAACTCGACAAGCAGTACGCAATTTACAACACCGGCCAGGTCGTCAGTGGCCAGACCGGCGTCGCCGGCGCCGACATCCAGGCGGCCGACGCCTGGGACATCTCGACCGGCAGCGGCAGCGTCATCGTCGCGGTGCTCGACACCGGTGTCGACTACAATCATCCCGAGCTGCAGTCGCAGATGTGGGACGGCAGCGATTGCCTCGATGCGAACGGCAACCCGCTGGGCGACTGCATACACGGCTATGACTTCAGCGGCGCCGACGACAAGGACCCGTTCCCGAGCGGCAGCAATCACGGCACCCATCTTGCCGGCATCATCGGCGCCGTCGGCAACAACGGCATCGGCGTTGCCGGCGTCAACTGGGATGTTCAGATCATGGCGGTTCGTTCTCCCGGGCTGACGACTGCCGAACTGGTGCAGGGGATCTACTTCGCGACCCACAACGGCGCCGACGTGATCAATGCCAGTTGGGGTTGGGCCGGCGCAACCTGTGACGCAGCGCTGGTGCTCGACGAAGCACTGTACGAGGCGATCGCCCAATTCCCCGGCCTCTTCGTCGGGGCGGCCGGTAACAGCAACCGCAACCACAACGGGGTCAACTGGTACGACTCGACCGACTACGGTCACGAAACCAATTGCTGGGAGGCCTTGCCGAATGTCATCAACGTGGCGATGAGCAACAACCTCGACGAGCTCAGTTCGAACACGGACTTCGGTGTCAACGTCGACATCGCGGCACCGGGCACGCGGGTGTACAGCACTTCGCTGGGCACCGGTTACACGTACAAGACGGGCACCTCGATGTCAGCACCCTATGTCGCCGGCGTCGCCGCTTTGGCCTGGGATTTCCGCCCGGACCTGTCGGTCACCGAGCTGCGCGAAGTGCTGAGAACGCAGGGCGACTGCATTCCGTCAATGGCCGGCAAGCTGACAACTGGCAGCCCGCCATACTGTGACAACGGCGGCATACGACTGAACGCCTACGGCGTGCTGGCGTCGCTGGCCAATCCAACGGTCACTGATCTCGCCGCCTATACCGCCCCCGATCGCACGATGCCGGTCGCCGATGGCGGCTTGACGGCGGACGTGCAGCCGTACTTCGAATGGTCACCGCCGGAGGGCCAGGGGATCATCGCCGGCTACGCCTTGTCGATCGGCAACGTATTCAGTGACAACGCCTGGCCCGATGCCGCCTTCGACGCCCAGGCGGAAGGCATCGTGCTGACCCCCGGCGTCCACGTCGTCACCGTGACCGCCTTCAACGACCGCGGTGCTGCCGGCGACCCGGCTGGGTACACAGTAGTTGTCACCGGCGACGATCCGCTGGTTGTCGTCGACCCGCCGGCTGCGGCGAACGAGGGCGACACGGCAGTGATAGAGGCCCGCCTCTTCGCCGCCGGCGAGGCGCCGGTGTCCGTCGACTACGCCACCGGCGACCAGACCGCGACCAGCGGCAGCGATTATGTGGCAGCCGGTGCATCGTGGAGTTGGGCTGCCGGCGAGACCGGGTTGCGCACTGTCGAGATTGCGACGCTTCCGGATACGATTGACGAGGGCAACGAGACCTTTTCGTTCAACGTCACGCCGGTCGGCGCCGTGACGATTGTCAACGTCACCTCGACCGTCGAAATCATCGACGACGATCCGCTTCCGACGATCAGCGTCGAAGCCGTCAATGTCGTCGAGAACGACGGCGTAGCTGTACTGAGCCTGAGCCTGTCGAATCCGAGCGCCTTCGCGATCTCGACAAATTACACGACGATCGACGGGACCGCATTCGCGGCGCAGGATTACGCCGCCACCACCGGCACGGTTACCTGGCCGCCTGGCAACAGCGACGTGCAAAGCATCACAATCAACCTGATCAACAACACGACAGGTGAGCCCGAAGAACAATTCCTGGTCGAGTTCGACAACACGCAGAATGCCTTTCTTGCCGGCACCGTCGCGATCACGGTTGCCGACGATGAGATTCCGTCGCTGTCGCTGTCCGACGCGACCGCGACGGAACTGGACGGCCAGCTCGAAGTCGAGGTCACCCTCGAGGGGTCCAGTACGGCAACGGTTGCCACCACGGTCGTAACGGCTGGCGGCACCGCGGCGGCCGGCGTCGACTACGAGGAGATCGCTGCCGGCATCGCCTGGGCCCCGGGGGAATCCGGTCAGAAAACAGTCCAGGTGCCGATCCTCGATGACACGACCGACGAGCACGACGAGAGTTTCAGCATCTCGCTGCTGTCGACCCAGAATGCCACCGAAGCAGTCGGCACCGCAGCCGCCACGATCACCGACGACGACGGCCCGCCGTTCATCACTGCCCACGATGCGGCGGCGAATGAAAACGAAGGCATGATCAGTTTCAACGTCGAACTGAGCGAACCCAGCGGCAAAGTCGTCGACTTCACGTACACGCTGCAGTCGAGCAGCGCCCAGGTAGCGGAACTGGGCGGCGACGTCGTCGACAGCAGCGGCGGCGGCGGCAGTATCGATCCCGGGCTGACGGAACAGACGATCAGCGTTTTTCTCGCCAACGACCAGCGCGACGAAGGCGATGAGTTTTTCGAGATCACCCTCAACGTCGATCCGCAAACGGTCGCCACCGATGCGAGAAGTACACTCACCGCGCTTGGCCGAATCATCGACAACGACATCGCCTTCGTCCTGCCAGTCGGCTGGAGCATGATCGGTGTGCCGGCGGCGGCCGATCCGCCCACCGCCGCACACAGCACGATCCTGACCGACCCGCGACCGTCGATATGGCGGTGGGACGTGGCCGAACAGTTGTTCGTGCCGTTCGACGAGCTCACCGAGACGGGCAGCACCGGCCAGGGCTTGTTCGTGAATGCCGAAAAGGCGACAACTGTACTTCTCGAGGTGCCGCTGCCGCCGGCGCTGCTGCATCTCGAGCCCGGCTGGAACATCATCAGTGTGATTGCTGCGACACTCGCGTCGGAACTGCCGGCCGGCATTGCCGGCGTCCCCTGGACCCTGGAAAACGGGGGCATGCGCTCCGCCACCGTGCTCGAACCCCGCCGGAGCTACTGGGTCTATGTAATCTTTCCCGTTGACCTGGCATTGCAGTAACACCCGTTGCGTTGCGTCGGTGGCAGTTGGACGACGGGTACGGTAGAATGTATCTATGACGCAACCTTCGAACGAAACCCCACGGCCGCCAACCGGCGACACGCCGCCTGAGCCACGACGAGAAAGCGCTGTCGGCGACTGCGTGGCAGCCGGCGTCATTGCGCTGCTGCTGGCAGTAGTGGTGACTTTCGAAATATCGCACTGGGCGGGCTTTCGCCTGAGTGTGACGCCCGGGTTCGACATGCGCACCTACGTCGACCACGCGTTCGGCATCAGCGAGGGCACGTGGCCTGATGAAAAGCCGTTCTATCGGGCGCCGCTCTACCCGTACGCCCTGGCAATGATGATGGCCGCGGGGCGCACGATGTTCGGCGTCGCCATGATTCAGTCGCTGCTGTACGCCCTCACCGTCGTGTTGGTGATGTTGGCGGCACGGTTGTCCGGCGGGCGCGCCGCAGGCTGGATCGCCGCGAGTTGCCTGATCCTTTATGGCGGTGCGATGTATTTCGTGGCAGTGCTGCACAGCGCGATTGTCGAGATGTTCCTGGCAGCCCTGTTCATGTACCTGTGGATACTGCTCTGTCAAAGGCTGAAACGGTTCAACGCCGACGACATCACCGACGAAAAAAAACGATCGCTCGAGGTCAACCGCATTCGTATCCTGTCGGTGTGTGCGGGGATCGCCTTCACGCTGTTGTGCCTGATCCGTCCAAATTTCCTCGTCGTCGCTCCGGTCGCGGCCCTGGGCATGGTGCTGGAGGCACGTCCGGGTCACCGTGCCTGGACTTTTCGCCAGATGCTTTTCGGCGGCATTGCCTGCTGCCTCCTGCTGGGGCTGCTGGTGATCCGCAACAACCAGTATTCCGACGATTTCGTGACCTTGACGACAAACGCCAGAACGACGTACTACAATTCGAACTGCGACGACTCGATGGTCTTCAACTTTCGGTACCCGAAAGGCAAACTGATGTCGCCGGCGACCGGGGCTTACTGGAAACACCAGGCCCGGAAGGCGGTGGGATACTGGCGCAGCTTCGAGTTTCCGCAAAACGTCAACTACTACCTGTACCGCGACGCATCCGGAACGCTGCAGATCCTGCGCCTGCCGTTCGCCATCATCGGCGCCGCGTTCCTGCTGGGGTGCATTCGGCTTCGCCGGCAGTTCCGGGAGCTTTGGCCGTATTTGGCGATGTTCTGGCTGTACTACGGCTCGATTGTGCCGTTTTTCGTGATCGGCAGGTTCCGTCTGCCGGCGGTGCCGGCGATGTGCATCATCGTGGGGATTTGTGTCGTCAGTGTGGCGCGGGACTGGAACCGCCATCGCGGCGTTGTCGGCGCTTACCTCCTGGCATTTGCGATCCTGGCGCTGGCAATGCGTCCCGGCGAGATCTACAAGACATCCCAGGACTATCGCAACGTCGGCCTCACCGCCCTGCAGTTCGGCGACGCCGCGGGCGCCGAATCGCCGTTTCGAGAGAGCCTGGCACGCCACTATTCGAACGACGGCGCCATATTTCTGGCCAGTGCGTACATCATGCAGGACAAAGCCGATGCAGCCCTGGCAGTGCTGACGGAGCGGCGACAGAAGAACCCCGACGCCATGGAGTTCCTCAAATCCGAAATCACCCTGCTGCGCTATCTCGGCCGCGAGGCCGATGCCAACGCACTGGCAGCAGAAGTGGCACCGGACATCCTGATCGCGGCGGACGATGTACTGCCGATATACACCGCGAATTTCCGCCGGACCGCCGCCGAACAACCGGAAAAGCTGAACGCATTCGTCGCCACCGGCGGCTTGGAAAAATGAGCACGTTTCTCGGTACCAGGAGAAAACCGATGACACACCATCCTCCTCTAAAGGTGTTGTAGCGCAGCGTGGCCCCATGAGAGATTCAATGAAAATAATTTCGTGCCTGCTGCTCACCGCGGCATGCAGCGGCAGCGCCGGCGACAGCTGGCCGATGTTTCATGGCGAGCCGCAACTTCGTGGTGTTTCATCGAGTCGCCTGGCAGCGGCGTACGAGCTGGCCTGGCGCTTCGAAACCGGTGACGCCGTCAAGTCGAGTCCGGTGGTGGCAAACGGCGTTGTCTGTTTTGGCTCGCTCGACACGTTCGTGTACGCCGTAAGCCTGGCGGCGGGCGAGAAAATCTGGTCGGTCGAGACGGCCGGCGGCGTCGCCTCGACGCCCCTGCTTCACAACGGCCGGGTTTTTGTCGGGTCGGGCGACGCCCGGTTGTATGCCCTCGACATGAAGGACGGCAAAGAACTCTGGCACTACACCTGCAACGACCGGGTAGAAGGCGGCGTCAATCGGCTGATCCACCCGACCGGCGACGGCATAGTTTTCGGGTCGTATGACAGCACCCTGCACTGTGTTTCGGCAGAAAACGGCAAGCCGTTGTGGTCCTACCCGATTGAAAGCTATATTAACGGCACGCCCGCAGTTGCTGGAAACCGAGTCATCGTCGGCGGTTGCGACGCCAATGTCCACATCGTCGACAGTGCCAATGGCGGGCCGGTACATGTTGTCGGCGTCGGGGCGTACGTTGCGGGGGCCGCAGCGATCGCCGGCGGCACCGCCTACGTTGGGCATTACGGCAACGAGTTTGCCAGCATTGACATTGCAAACGGCGAATTCGGGTGGATTTACCGGGCCCGGCCGTTCCCGTACTTCTCATCACCGGCGGTCAGCGAGGCTGCCGTGGTGTTTGGCGGCCGCGACAAGCTGGTGCATTGCCTCGACCGCAAGACCGGCAAGGCGCGCTGGACCTTCCGATGCGGCGGCCGGGTCGACAGTTCACCGGTAATCTGTGATGACAGCATCGTGGTCGGATCGGACAGCGGCAGGCTGCATATCCTGTCGCTGGCGACCGGCGAGGAACGCTGGGGGTACGACATCGGTGCGGCGATTCAGAGCTCGCCGGCCGTGGTCGACGGCTACATCATCGTCGGCGCGGACGATGGTGCCGTGTACGCCTTCCGTCCAACAGACCGGGAAAACTGAGCATGAGCAAGGCAGTCGAAGAAACGCCGCAGGACAACAAGACGAGGGCGGGCAACTATTTCATTTCGAACTACCCGCCGTACTCGTTCTGGACGCCGGATCGCGTGCCGGAAGCGATGGCGGCATTGAACCGGCCGCCGCGGCCGGACACCCCGCTGGGCATTTATCTGCACACTCCTTTTTGTCGCAAGCGCTGCCATTTCTGCTATTTCCGGGTGTACACAGGGGTCAACTCGAAGCAGGTGAACACCTATCTGGACGGCGCCATCAAGGAGTTGGAGTTGTACGCCAGGCAGCCGTTCATCGGCGGACGCAAGCCGACGTTTGTCTATTTCGGCGGCGGCACACCGTCCTTTCTCTCCACCCGGCAATTGACCTCGATCACCGGGAAGATGAAGGCCGTGCTGCCGTGGGACGAGGCGGAGGAGATCACCTTCGAGTGCGAACCAGGGACGCTGAACGAGCAGAAACTGAAGTTCATTAAGGAGCTCGGCGTGACGCGGCTGAGCCTGGGTGTCGAAAACTACGATGCGGACATTCTGGAGTTCAACGGCCGAGCCCACCGTGCCGTCGAGATTGATCGGGCCTACGAATGGGCCCAGGCCTGCGGTTTCCCGCAGATCAACATCGACCTGATTGCCGGCATGCTCAATGAAACACCGGAGAACTGGCGCAATTGCGTGACCAAGGCGATTGACATGGCGCCCGACAGCGTCACCATTTACCAGATGGAGATCCCGTACAACACGACCATCTACCAGCGCATGAAGGAGAACGGCGAGATTGCCGCGCCGGTGGCGGACTGGGACACCAAGCGTCGATGGGCCAAGGACGCGTTCAGCGAGCTCGAGGCCAACGGCTACACCGTGACCAGTGCCACGACGGCGGTCAAGGATCCGGCCACGAAGTTCGTCTATCGCGACAAGCTGTGGGAGGGTGCCGACCTGATGTCGCTGGGCGTGGCGTCCTTTTCACATGTCAACGGCACGCACTACCAGAACGAGCATCACATGGACGGCTATCTCGAGCGCCTCGAACGCGATGAGTTGCCGATCTATCGGGCCCTGACGCCGACCAACGAAGAGCTGATGATCCGCGAGCTGATTCTGCAGTTCAAGATCGGGGTCGTGAGCCTGGGCTATTTCCGGGACAAATTCGGCGTCGACGTCACCGACCGTTTCGCC
>JASLZG010000459.1 GCA_030754995.1 Lentisphaeria bacterium | reverse complement strand
ATAGTGCTCATGCCGATCGGCCCGGCACCGACGACCAGGACCGTGTCGTCCGCGGTTATGCTGCCGCGGTTCACCGCGTGACAACCGATGCCAAGTGTCTCCACCAACGCCATCTGGTCCAACGACAGCTTGGTTGAGGGGTAGAGCAGTCGCGCCGGCATCACCACCTCTTCACGCATACAACCGTCGGTCTGCACGCCCAGGACCTTCAGCGTCGTGCAGCAGTTTTCACGGTTGGCCCGGCAGGTGACACAGTCGCCGCAGGTGTGGTATGGCCACACCGCACAATCGTCCCCCGGCCCGACGTGCCCGACGCCGTCACCGGTCTCGACCACCGTAATGCCGAGCTCGTGCCCGAGAATACGCGGATAGGAAAAAAAAGGCTGACGCCCGCGAAAGGCGTGCATGTCGGTGCCGCAGATACCGATGCGGCGCACGCGAACCTTGACTTCATCCGGTCCCGGCGCGTCGGGGAACGGCGTCTCCGTCATCCGGAAATCCCCTGGTTCCTGCAAGACGATTGTTTTCATGGAATCTCTCCGTTGAATCGAACATCACTATAGGGGAATAAGCGCCGAGTGCAACGACAGCACATGGCGCCAAAGCTGTCGCGACAGGCTACCTTACCCGCCATGCGAACCAGCGACGCCAACCAAATCGAAATCAGCGGGCCGGGGTGGCACGCCGTGCACGCCCGCCGCACCGTGAATGGCCCCCAGTCCCTGACCGTCAACGGCAACGAGATACTGCGGGACTGCGTCTGTTGCGTTGGCGGCCTCACCGACCGGGCGGCGGTGATCGACAGCATCCGCGACAACCGCAACGACAACGCCGACGTCGTGATCGTCAACGGGACTTTGCCGTTCGGCAACGAGATCGAGTTTCTGCACACCTACCGGTACGGGGACGGCTTCGCCCGTATCATCACCGACCTCACCTTCCGCCGTGGTTCAACCGCGGCGCCGTCGGTAGATATCGGTTCGCTGACCTTGCCGGGGCCATGGACGAGGTACCGGGTCGCAACGGACGATGACGACGAACTGAGGCTCTCGGACTGGTGCCCGATCGAGGACGTGACCTGGAATCAACCGCCGCTGGCGGTAATTATCGAGCACCAGTCCGGCGTCCAGCTCGAGATCGGCATCGGCAACGATCTCTGGCGCTGGCAGAAAGGACTGCTGACACCCCGGACCAACGCCGGCTGTTACGCCCTGAAAACAACCGGCGACGACATCGAGTTCTGTCGTTCCGTCACCATCTGCGGCGAGGACGCCGTGCCGAAACCGCGGGTCTACAGGTTTTCCTGGTACCTGGCCTGGCAAACCCTGCCGACCACGACCGAGCTGCCCACGGACACCGTCGGGCCGGTCTTCGCTGATGACGGATCGCTCAATGCTGCGGCGACCGGCACCCAACTCGCCTCCGGCATGCACCTGGCGGTCGACCTGGCGGCGATCAACTGGCCGCCAACCCTGTGCCGCGCCTGGGACGGCCGCAAATCGACCCGCCCGTGCGTCGCCAGCAGTGCGGTGATGACCCGGCTGCGCCGGATCGTGCGGCAGCTTGCCGGGTTCGAGCAACAGGAATTCGCCCTGGTGTTTCGCAATCTGCAGCCCGGCCTGTGCGATGTCGGGCGGCATACGGGCCACCGGCAATCGGCGGCGCACTGGGACATGTCCGATCTGCTTGCATTCAGCCTGTGGGCGCGTGGTTGCCTGGGGCCCGAACGCCGGATCCTGGTCGACTGTGCAGGCTTCGACTGTCCGTCGATGAACCGCCTCTTCGCGGGCCTGCCGCAGGGGGACGAAATCGTTGAGGCGCGGGACGATGAATGACCGGGTCCCGGCAGCATTTCCGATGTGACCAGGATCACACGAGACAACCCTTGTCTTACAATGCCGTTTACACGATATTAAGCAGGCTCAATCGAGTCCCTACAGATGGCTGCAAAAACGATCAACAAAGCTTTTATCATGCCCAACAAGCTTGGCATGCACCTGCGTGCCGCGGTCTTGTTCGCCAAGACCGCGAGCCGGTTCAAGGCCGATATCGAGGTGCGCAAGGACGACGAGGTGTCTGACGGCAAGAGCAATCTCGGCCTCATGATGCTCGCCGCCATGGAGGGCGACACGATCCGTGTCCGCGTCAATGGCGATGACGCACCCGCCGCCATGAACGCTATCGCCAATCTTTTCGACCGTCTTTTCGATGAGGAATGACCATGCCAGGATTGAGTGACCCCACGGCAGGCGCGTCGGAACTGCGCATTAAACTTTTGGCGGATCGCCGCTGGATCGTGGTGCGCACGATGGCCAGATGCGAGAAGAAATTCGCCAAGTTCTGCGACCATCTCGACATCCGGCATTACCTGCCTTTGCGCCGCAGTGTCAAGCGGTACACACGCAAGGTTGCAACACACCTGGTGCCGATCTTTCCCGGGTACGTATTTGTCCAGGTCAACCCGAACTTGAAGCCGGAATTACTGGCGTCGAAACTGACGGCGCGCGTGA
>JASLZG010000458.1 GCA_030754995.1 Lentisphaeria bacterium | reverse complement strand
ATTCTACTTTTGGGGTTGTATTCGCTGTTCGGGGATGGGCTATTTGTCGGGGCGCCGGTAATCTCGGCCCACCGCTCGTGGACTGGGAGGATCAACCAATTAGCGGGTTGAACGATTTCCAAACACCGAGCCCCGAACACATGAAAGGAGACCTGACAATGAATTCGACTTGCCAACCAAAGCACCTGATTCTCCTCGGGATAGCCGCGCTGCTGAGTGCCCAGGTCATCGGGGCACAGGGCCGCCCCGTCAAACCGGACTGGCGGCCCGCACCGCCGGAGCATAGTGACTGGACCGAGCTGTATTACGCGGACAACGCCGTACCGCCGGAGCCTGCTGCCGAGGAAAAGGACCGTGGCTTCATGCTCTACAGCCGGCATTACACGTCGCTGATCTTCGACAACTCGGTACCGCACGGTGACGACAAGGCTGAGCGGCTGAGTTGCCGGGCTTCACTGGGTGAATACGAGTCTGTGACGTTTGCCGCCTATGCGCTGCGTGACCTGGGCGCGGTCAGCGTGCGAGCCGGTGACCTGCAGAAAACCGGTGGCGCGCAGCGCATTCCGGCATCCGCGATCAAAGTCCAGGTCGTGGAGCATCAGCACAAGCGCCTTGCCGAACGGGCGCAAAGGCACCCACCGCCACGGCGTGAATTCATGTACATGCCAAGTTGGCTTTTTGAACGTCAGCAGATCGACCTGCACGCGACGCAGTCCGCCTGGTTCTGGATCACGGTCCAGGTGCCGGCCGATGCCGAACCGGGCACGTACACCGGGAATGTGACCGTCAGTGTTGGCGGCCGTGACCAGGCCAGCCTGCCGCTCGAGGTCGAGGTGTTGCCGATTCGGCTGGCTGAACTGCGTGGCTATAACATTGGTTACTATGTGCGGACAAAAGCCGAACGGCCGACCAGCACACAGGCCAAATTCCCGCCGTGGCCGTTGGAAGACCGGTTTGCCGAGTTGAAGGCTTATGGCTCGACCACGGTAAACATTGTTGTCCACATCCTGCCGGAAGCACGCCTGGATGCGCAGGGGAAACTGCAAGTGGAAATCATCGGCTCGGAATTCGAGCATGCCATGGAAGCCTACACGAATACCGGCTTCGCGGCACCGCCGGGGTTGAGCCTGGGCGGCCGAATCATGAATCAGCTCTCCCGGTTAGCGGACCGGCGGAGCATCGCCTACAGCGAGTATTACCTGTCGTACATGCAGCAGCTGAAAGCCGAGTGCGACCGCCGCGGCTGGCAGCCGCCGATCATCAATCCGATGGATGAAGTCACCAGCCACAACTGGCCGCGCACCTATATTGCGCGGAACCTGCGGTTGATCAAGCAGGCCGGGTTCTACACCGAATTGAACCATTACCTGGCCTATCCACATAACAATGCGGAGATGTGGCGACCGGCGACGCTGCCCTTTCTCGATGTCATCAACATCATTTACAGCACCGGCATGACCCCGCAGCGCCAGGCGCCGTGGAAGGATTGCGTGAAGATCGCCAACGAGAACGGCAAGACCCTGTGGATTTATAACTCTCTTCAACCCGGCAGTGTTCAACCCAATTCGTGGCGGTTCTGGAACGGCTGGTTCATGCGCAGTTTCGGCCAGGATGTGACGGGCATCCTCTACTATGTGATGACCGATCCGCATACCCATCCCGGCAACAACCTGCAGGACTTCCGCGGTGATCGCGATTCGGAAACCCTGCACTGCTGGTACCCCCCTGACCCGGACAACGGCATGCCCGGCGGGCCCGGAATCGATGTCGCCTGTCTCCGCGAGGGGGTCGACGATCTGCGTTACATCGTGACGCTCGAACATCTTATCCGGGACGCCCGCGACATATACGAAAACAGCGGTCCGGTCAATCAAGTTGCCAACGAGGCACAGGACATGTTGAAGTCGATCGTCGACAGCTTCGATTTCAGCAATGCGCCGCACATCAAGATCCCGACCAACGGCACTTGCGAATCCGAATGGCTGGAACGCGGGGAGCGCGACGGCCTCCCAACCGTCAGCGGCGACTATGTCTACGCCAATGGCTGGACTGGCGCGGATTACGATCGTGCCCGGCAACGTGTTGCAGACCAGATCTTGAAGTTCCATCGTGTGATCGCAAAAGAAGGGAAGTGACCGAAATGCCCCACAACTCCTTTGCAAAAGCCGGCAGTGAGACGGAGCCGGACCGCCACCTCGCCTGCCGCCGCATGCTGGTCGGGCCGTGGTGTAATCAACCGGAAGAGTATCCCGGCTACAACGGCTTTGTCGGCTGGGCCGGTGCGGCTTGTCTGCGTTCCGGCCGGCTCGTCGTTACCTTCACGTCGGGCTATTGGCACGGCAGCCTGCCCTGCAGCGACGAGATGCTGCAGGAGCCGTACTACGACGAACTGTTCAAGAAACGACGGGGCCGGTTCGGTGGTCTCGTGGACCTGCGTGCCCCGCGTGGCGGACGCGCGCACATCATGTACTCCGAGGACGCGGGTGAAACGTGGAGTGAACCGTTTACCCTGGCGGACACCGAGGACGATGACC
>JASLZG010000457.1 GCA_030754995.1 Lentisphaeria bacterium | reverse complement strand
AAAACGTCTACGTCCTCGGCCGTCACCGTATGCCGGAATCACCGTTCTACGAATTGGACAAATTCAGCGATGTCACCGAATACAAAAAAATGAAACTGTGCCTGTGGAGGGGGGTGCGGCGGTGGCCCTGAGTTCAGCATTCAAATTCCGGATTCATCCGCGGCCAGGCCTTCGGCATTACCCTCGGTCCATCCCCCCTCCCCTCACACGATCATGATGCATGAAGGATGGGGCAGCGGGATCGCTTCACCCACAGCCGTCAGGCGGCCGGTGTCACCGTCGATACGGAATGCCACGAGGTTGGCTCCACCCTTGTTTTCACTGTCGATGTTCGCTGCCAGGAGCATGCCGCTGTCCGGCGTGATCGCCAGATTCTGGGTGTAGTTGCCGCGTCCCGACACGATCTCCACCAGGGAAAGACAGCCGTCCTCGCCGATGCCGTAGACGGCAATACTGTCGTGCATCCGATTGGTGCAGTACAACCAGGAACCGCACGGGGAGATCTTGATATCGGCGGTATAGCTCTCACCGTCGAAGTCGTCGGGCAACGAAGAAATCACCTGGCGTTCGATGAGGATGCCCGTGTCGGCACAGTAACTGAAGACGTTGACAGAGTTTGCCAGTTCATTGTTCGCGTATGCAAAGCGGCCGTTCGGGTGGAAAGTAAAATGCCGCGGGCCGGCGCCGCCGCTGATGCGGACGTACGGCTGCAGGCCGGGCGTCATGGTTGCGGTCGCGGCATCGAGACGATAGCAGCGGACCTGGTCGAGCCCCAGGTCACAGGCGTACATGTAGTTGCCGTCGGGGCTGATTTCGGCGCAATGCGCGTGCGCCTTCTCCTGCCGTGCCGCATTGACCAGGCTGGCACCTTCGTGCTGGAAAAACGATTGCATTTCTCCCAGTGACCCGTCGGCCTGCACCGGGTACGACCCGACATCGCCGCTCGTGTAGTTGGCGATAACCACCGCCTTGCCGGTTGGATCAACCTGGACGTAACATGTCGTCAGGCCTTTCGACGGCTGACGATTCAACTCCTTCAACTCGCCGTTGTCGCCGATGATTTCGAAAGCCGCGGCGTGACCTTGCGCACCATCGAAATCGCCGCTCGTGACCGTGGCATACAGGTATTTCCTGTCGGGTGAAAGGGCGATGAAAAACGCGTTGTCGATATCGCCGGTGCGATGCAGCGGTTCCAGGGCGCCGCTGCCGGTGTCCAGGCTGAAGGCGTGGATCGCACCGTCATCACCGGTTGCGAATGCAGTTACGAATACGAGATGTTTGTCGGCCATGATCCGGGTCTCCGGTGACGATTTGATCGTGTTCAGTGTTCAGTCGATATGGCGCCGTGAGCCGTCCCGCCATTCGAATATCCTGCTGTCGAGCGCCAGAAGGTCCGCATGGTTGCAGCGTGATTGTTACATCGGTTGGACAATACGCAGGATAGGGCAAGATGCAAATATCATCGGGATCATCACCACGGCGGCATCCGCGGTGGCGGCCGGGAGATGGACTACACGTGGAGCTTCTGCAGCGCCTCTTCGAGCCCCGTACCCGCCAGCTCCCGACCGATGAAGACAATTCGCGACGACGCCTGTGGCCCATTCCAGTCGGATATCTCGACGGCGCCCGGCGTCAGCTGGATGAGCTTCATTCCGGCCGTCGTACGCAACATCCCCTTCGCCCGCTCGACCTGCCCGACCAGTGTTTCCAGCCAGGCGCGCAGGCCCTCGCAGTCGTAGGTCGCCGCACTCTCTTCAATCGTGTAACTGTGGAAACCGTGCCCCCCCACGGCACGGACCGTCGGCCGCCGCGAAAAATAGATCGGCCGCTGATCGTAGACCAGGCCGATATCGATCTCGCCGAAATTACTGTCGACAACGACCGCTCCCGGCTGCACCAGATAGTCGAGGTGCTGCCTCACTTCCGCCAGGGTTTCCGGCGACGCATCGGCAACTTTATTGAGAACGATAGTATTGGCCTGCTCCACCTGCCGGCGGAGCATCATCAGCCCCGGAGCATAGCGGCTGAAGGTCGTCGCATCGACGACGCACAAGACATTGCCAAGCTCGACCAGATCCAACAGGTCGCGGCGATTAAACACCGGCGCCAGCTCGGCGGGCTGCGCGATGCCGGTGGACTCGATGAGGATGACATCCGGCGCCTGTCTTTCCACCAGCTCGACCAGGCCGTCGGCCAGGGCGCCTTGCAGCGAACAGCAGATGCAGCCGGATGCCATCTCGATCATGTCCAAGGCGTCGCCCTCGACAAGCTGGCCGTCAATCGCCACCTTGCCGAAATCGTTGACAATGACCGCCGGCCGCAACCCCGGCGGCACATGGTGGAGCAGGTAGTTCAGCATCGTTGTCTTGCCGGATCCGAGAAACCCCGCAATCACATGTATCGGAACGGTCATTTGGATGGTTTCATTCCCTAATTATCAGCTGTCTCGTCATCGTAGATCAACAACTCCACGCGCTTGACCAGGCGCTTGGGGTTGTCACGTTCATTGCCGACAAGCACCAGCTTGGTCGTGC
>JASLZG010000456.1 GCA_030754995.1 Lentisphaeria bacterium | reverse complement strand
CAAAACGGCATAGCCGATGACCATGAGAAAAATATGCATCGAGCGCAAGGCATCGATCTGTTCGGGATCCGGCCGAACGGCCGGCGGGAAAGCGAGTTGTCCAAGAGCAACCGCCGCCGCCAGCAGACACAGGGCCCCCACCGCCAGGCGCGGGGAACGGAAACGGCGACTGCTGGCAAAACAGATTCCCAGGACGGCCAGCACGACAACGGCCAACATGCCCCGGGCATCAAACAGCACGCAATAGGGGTACTCGATTCCAGCCCACAGCAGCCACGCCAGTTGCGTCGCCGCCGCGATGGCAGAAGCAATCCAGAACAGACGCAGGCTGCCCGGATGCTGTTGCTTCAGGCGGATGACGCCGAGAATTGCAGCCAGCCAGAGCAGGCCATGGGAGGTGAGCAGGAGGATGTTCATCGGTAGCCGGTTGTTACGCTGGATTTACACAGATATTATACAGCCGCAATTTCTCACGCACAACGGCTCGAGCAAACCGGCCGGGTCGGGCGCATATTACATGCCGTGATGCCGGTTCATCTTTACCGCCTTTGACCAATGACTACCCAGCGCTCCATCCGCCTTGGCAGCCGCGGCAGCGGCCTGGCACTCGCCCAGACCGAAGCCGTCGCCGCCGCCCTGTCCGGTCGAGGACACAGGACCGAGACCGTCGTCATCAGCACCCGCGGCGACCGCGACCTGACGAAGCCGTTGCCGGAGCTCGGCGGCAAAGGCGTATTTACCGAGGAACTCGAAGCGGCGCTGCGGACCGCCGACATCGACCTGGCCGTACACAGCCTTAAGGATCTGCCGGTCGACGACGTTCCCGGACTGCTGACCGCCGCCTGCCCGGAACGTGCCGACCCGCGCGACGTGCTGGTCAGCCGGAGCGGCGGCGGCCTCGCCGAACTGGCCGCCGGCGGACGCGTCGGCACGGGCAGTCTGCGGCGGATCGCCCAACTGCGAATCATCCGCCCGGATCTGGTGTCGGTACCGTTGCGCGGCAATATTGATACGCGCATTCGCAAAGGGCTCGATCCCGGTGGCGATTACGACGCCATCATTCTGGCGGCGGCCGGTCTGCACCGGCTCGGGCTGGAGACGCACATCACCGAATACCTGGCCGTCGAACAAATGCTGCCGGCACCCGGCCAGGGAGCAATCGGCATTCAATGCCGTGTCGACGACGAATGGATGAAATCTGAACTGCAAACAATCAACCACAACCCGACCCGCGCTGCGGTCACGGCGGAGCGCACCTTTCTGTCCGAGCTCGGTGGCGGCTGCCAACTGCCGCTCGGGGCCCTCGCAACGATCGACGGTGACGCCCTGACCTGCGACGGACTGGTCGCGGCAACCGATGGTGAGCGTGTCGTGCGCGTACGCGCCTCGGGCGCCACCGCAACACCTGAAGCTGTTGGCACCGAGTTGGCCCACCAGGCGATCGACGCGGGCGCCGGCGAAATCATCCGGGAGGCATCATGAATCTTCCACATCGACCACGACGGCTGCGACGCACACCGGCGCTGCGACGCATGCTGAGCGAAACAGCGTTGTCACCCGCTGATTTCATCACGCCGTTGTTCATCGTGCACGGCAACGACATCTCCAACCCGATCGCCTCCATGCCGGGAGTCGCCCAGTTGTCCGTCGACCGGGCCGTTGCGGAGTCCGCAAAAATCGCCGCCCTCGGCATTCCGGCCGTGTTGCTTTTCGGGTTGCCGGCAACGAAGGATGCGGTCGGCAAGGAAAACTTCGCCGACGACGGCATCATCCAGCAGGCGATCGGCGCCATCAAGGCGGCGGTGCCTGAACTGGTCGTCATTACCGACGTGTGCCTGTGCGAATATACCGACCACGGCCATTGCGGCGTGCTCGACGGCGAAGAGATCCTCAACGACGAGACCCTGGAAGTCCTGCAGCGTGTCGCCGTGTCGCACGCTGAGGCCGGCGCCGATGTTGTGGCGCCAAGCGGCATGATGGACAGTATGGTCGTTGCCATCCGCGACGCCCTCGACGGGGACGGGCACGAACAGGTCAGCATCCTGAGTTATGCCGTCAAATACGCCAGCGGCTTTTACGGCCCGTTCCGCGACGCGGCCGACGGTGCCCCGGCGTTCGGCGACCGCCGGAGTCACCAGATGGACCCGGCCAACGCCCGCGAAGCAATCCGCGAAGTGCTGCTGGACGTGGACGAGGGCGCCGACATGATCATGGTCAAGCCGGCTCTTTCATACCTGGACGTGATCCGCCAGACGCGCGAAATCTGTTCACTGCCGATCGTGGCGTACAACGTCAGCGGCGAGTATTCGATGGTCAAGGCCGCCGCGGAAAGAGGATGGGTAGATGAGGATCGAGTCGTTAACGAAGTCCTCACCGGAATCGTTCGTGCGGGTGCCGATTTGGTCATAACGTACTGGGCGCCCGAAGTGGCGGCGAGGCTCGGCGAACCCTCGATCCAATAGCCGACGAATTAGCCGCGCGGCCGCCGAGATATTGGAAGTCGGCGAGCTACGCAGGCTGGGGCGCGACCAGAATCCCGGGTTGAGCCG
>JASLZG010000455.1 GCA_030754995.1 Lentisphaeria bacterium | reverse complement strand
GATGCCATGGCACCAGCGATCCGGTGCGCGGCGACTTGCACAGCAGGTGAGTGGACCAAAGAACGATATCCGGACCGATCTGCCGCTCGAGCATGTCCAGCAGTTTCTCCTCGCCGGCGAGCTCCCACAACCAGCGCTGGTCCCGCTGATGCATGCCAATCATTACTTCGGCGGCCGTCCCCGGCACCCCCTCGACCATCCGGTCCACGTGCCCGCGGCATGACGCCAGCGCTGCGTCGGTGAGGAAATGATCGAGAATGCAAAAGCCCTGCGTTTCGTACTGCGCATGCTCCGCATCACCGTAATGGAACCGGGGATGGATCATGGGAAGAATTGGCCTGTGGCTGTTTCTCGGGCCGGCGTGCGGGTGTGGGCCGGATGACGTGTTGCGCCCGGCCGCCAATACACTACTCCGTTACTCCATCTCTTTCTTCTTCCGCGGGTCAAACCGCGTCGTCTTTTATGAAGACGGCAGGCCCCATCCCGTCCAGGCGCGGCGACAACATGGCCAGGCACCTGCGGCCTGCGGCCGCCGAAACGGGCCAGGCACGCCCGCCCCGTGAACTGCGGCGGCAAGGGCAGGAGACAGGAACTCATCCTTGACTCCCCTGCCAAAAGGTCGTAGACTCTGTCCCACGGTTCACCCACCCCATCAACCATTGGCAAAGGCCCCCGGATGCAAGGGCCGCCTCCCCGGCGATGGGCCTGACTGGAGAAGTACAAGTCTATGGAAGCCACCGACAAGAACCGGCATCCCGGTCGCAGATCCTGGGCAGGCCCGAAGGGCGTCCCATATCTTTCAAACACCGGAGTACATTGAATCATGGGCGCGATACTCACTGACAAGGAAATTGCCGCATACCAACGCGATGGTGCGATTATCGTTGACCGCCCGGTGCTGCCGCCGGAGAAGTTCGCCGGCCTCCAGCAAATCACCGGGGAAAAGTTCGAAGCCGCCGCAATCGACGTGCCGGATGTCCAGTTGATCGATTGTCCGCACTGGACGGATCCGGCGATGTTCGACTGGATCTTTGCCGACGAACTGCTGGACCTGGTCGAACCGCTGACCGGGCCAAACATTGCAGTGTTCGCATCCCACTTCCTGCGGAAACTCCCGGAAAGGTGCAAACGCGTGTCGTGGCACGAAGATTCGTCGTACTGGAAGGGCCGGCTCGAACCGATGGAAGTGGTGAGTGTGCTGATTGCGCTGAGCCCGACGACTCGCGAGAACGGCTGCCTGCGGGTCATTCCCGGGAGCCATCGGCACGGGTATTCGCAGTATCACGACGTCGACGACCAGGCCACAGAAGTATTTCACTCCGAGATCGACGCGGACCAGTTCGACGAGTCGACCGCAATAGATCTCGTCCTGGAACCGAATCAGGCATCCATCCACGACAGCCGGATCATTCACGCATCGGACGCCAGTTCCAATCCGGTGACGCGTATATGTTTCGCCGTTCGTTACATCTCTGCCACCGTCGCTTATCGCGGCCGGGTCGACGAGATCTTCCCCACCTACCTGGCGCGCGGCGAAGACCCGGCCGGCAATCACCGGGGCGATCCCGCACAAACCTACCCACCGTCGATTTTCATCGTGTGACCGGACACCTTTTCAACCCGCGCCGATGCCGCCTTGACAGGGCCTGACTGCGGTTGTTTGCAGAAGCCGTGGCCGCGGTTCGCGCTTTGCCGCACCGTCGGCCATCGGCAGGTGGCGGGCAAATCGCCGCGATGTTACTTTACGGGCCGGTTGGCTTGCACACGGCGGTAAAATGCCATGGTGATGTTCCTGTTCGCATACGGGTTGGTCTGTCATACATAGCAGCAGCACAATAAAGAATACCGATTTTGAGATCACGTGGCGCGGCACGGCCGTTACGCACGCGGATTTTTTTTCGTCGTTTTGCGACACCGACCGTATCGGCATAGTCATCCCGCACCGGCTCGAAGGCGTCGGCGCGGCCGCCCTGGTCATGGCGTATGTAACGGCATTTTATGATCGCTGCCGTGAGCGCGGCGGGGAATTCTTTGCGTACCCCGATTTCTTCACGTTTCAACGCGAATCACCCTGTGCCAGCTACGGCAATCTTGATATATGGCCGGACCATAAAAACGTCCCCGTTCCACGGGACGCGCAGCAAACCATCGAGGCGGTCACCGACCGGGCGGTGAACGTGCTGCTGGTGCCGGACAGCGAGCCGGGCGATCCCACGATCGCGCCCGTCGAGCTGGCAAGCGCCCAGCGCAGTATCCGGCACTGTTTCGCATACTCCGCAAGCGGTTCGACGACACCAGCGGATCTGGTCATCACCTGTCGGAATCAAATGCTCGGCGACTATGCTTTGGACGTCTTCGACTCCGTGCCGGCCGACGACCTGTTGCCGGAGCGGCGACAGCAATGGCAGCAGCAAATAGCCAACGGCACTTTGAGTCAATCCTTCCGCGAGCTGGATCTGAGCGAGGCCCTGCTGAGGCTTTGAGGGCTCGATCCTGCGGTGGGGGGGGGGGGGGGGGGGGGGGGGGGGGGCGCGGGGGCGGGGGGCGGGGGGGCGGGGGGGGGGCGGGGGGGGGGGGC
>JASLZG010000454.1 GCA_030754995.1 Lentisphaeria bacterium | reverse complement strand
GATGATGTCGCAGTTACCGGTGGTCGTGACGTAGATGTCACCGGCCGCCAGGGCGTCCTCGATCGGCATCACCTGGTAGCCCGCCATCGCCGCCTGCAGCGCGCAGATCGGATCGATCTCGTTGATGATGATGCGGCAGCCAAGACCTTCCAGCGCCTGGGCGCAGCCCTTGCCGACATCGCCAAAGCCGCAAACGACCGCGACCTTGCCGGCGATCATGACGTCGGTAGCCCGCTTGATGCCGTCGACCAGCGATTCCCGGCAGCCGTAGAGATTGTCGAACTTCGACTTGGTGACCGAGTCGTTGACGTTGATCGCCGGGAACAGCAGTTCGCCGCGCTCCATCATCTGGTACAAGCGATGCACGCCGGTTGTCGTTTCCTCGGAAACGCCGCGGATCTCACTGACCATGGCATGCCAGTAACCCGGGTTCTCCGCCAGCATCTCCTTCAACACGCCGTTGATGATCTGCAGCTCGACATTGTCGGTGGGCTCGTCGAGGAGTGAGGCGTCGTTCTCCGCGGCGCAGCCGCGGTGAATCATCAAAGTCGCATCGCCACCATCATCGACGATGAGCTGCGGCCCCTTGCCATCGGGGAATGCCAGTGCCTGCCTGGTACACCACCAGTATTCCTCGAGGCTCTCGCCCTTCCACGCAAACACCGGGACACCGGCAGCAGCGATCGCCGCAGCGGCATGGTCCTGGGTCGAAAAAATGTTGCAGGACGCCCAGCGCACGACGGCACCGAGCTCGACCAGCGTCTCGATCAGCACGGCGGTCTGGATCGTCATGTGCAAGCTGCCAGTGATGCGTACACCCTGCAACGGCTTCCCCGGCCCGTACTCGCGTCGCGTCGCCATCAACCCGGGCATCTCGTGTTCGGCGATGTCGAGTTCCTTGCGGCCGAAATCAGCCAGGTTTATGTCGGCAACTTTGTAGTTCGCGGTCTTCGCCATCTCCTCCGTCTCCTTCTTTTCCAGCGTCACAACGTCGCTCATGTCAGCTCCGTTTGTCACTTATTCTCGAATGGTTGATTGAATACGCTGCCACACTTCGTCAGCGAGCGCCGCACCGAGCACCTGGACAACTTCGCTGCCGGTCACAGCGCCGCAGCGGCCCGCGTCTCCCGCGTCCATGCCCTGCATGCAGCCGTACAGAAAGCCGGCGGCCCAGAGATCGCCGGCACCGGTCGTGTCCACGGCAACAGCCGGTTGTGCCGACACGACCGTGACATCGCCGTCCGCCTGGATACGGGCGCCGTCGGCACCGAGCTTGAGGACCGCCACATCGCAATGCTGCGCCAGTCCGCCCAGGCACTGGTCCGGATTGCGGACTCCGCAAAACGCTTCGGCCTCGTCCTCGTTGGCGTAAACCACATCGACATAGCCGCGCAGCAACTCCTCGAGGACGTCGGCATTGGCGCCGACCACTTCAAACGAAGCCAGGTCGAGACCGACGACGGCGCCTGCTTCCTTCGCCGCGCCGAGGACCGCCATGGTAAGATCACGATTGAACAGCAGGTACCCCTCGATGTGCACATAGTCGCAGTCGCGAAAATCATCGGCACCGACTTCCGTCGTGGTCAGCGCGCCGGAGGCGCCGAGGTCGGTGCACAGTGTGCGCTCGGAATCCGGCGTCACCAGCGACAGGCACCGGCCGGTGGGCAAGGCATCGGTGCGGCGGAAACGGCTGGTATCCACGCCGGCACTGTCGAAGGCATCGGCATAAAACTCGCCGTTGTCATCGGTGCCGAGCTTGCCGAGGAAGGCGGTGCTGAGGCCAAGGCGCGCCAGCCCATGAATCGTGTTGGCAGCCGAGCCGCCCGGTGCGATCGTCGGCGCCTGCGGCACTTGCGCCAGGATGTCGTCGAGTGTCGTGGCGGCGACCAGTTCCATGCCGCCTTTCTGGCGACCGATGTCGTCGATGAAAGCATCGTCGACCTCGGCGATCAGGTCGACCATCAGCGACCCGACGCCGATAACCTGGCACGGCCGCGGGCTGTCCGCCGGGCGCGGGAAAAAAGCGTGTTTCAGTTCTGGCGTCATGTTCGGCATCCGGGGTATCTGCGAGCCTTGGCAGCGGCAGCGTCAGGCGCCCCTGGCAGCGGCCGTCAGGGCATCGATCCGGTCGGTTTTTTCCCAGGGGAAGATGTCGCGGCCGAAGTGGCCGTAGGCGGCCGTCTGGCAGTAGCTCCAGCCGCCGCGCTGCGGGTGCTTGAGGTCGAGCGTCTTGATGATCTCCGCCGGGCGCAGGTCAAAAATGTCGCCGCCTTCCAGAATGCCCTGCAGCTCTTCGTCGTCGATTTTGCCGGTGCCGTAGGTATCGACGTTGACGCTCAGCGGAGACGCCATCCCGATGGCGTAGGAGACCTGCACTTCACACTTCTCGGCGAGCTCCGCGGCGACGATGTTCTTGGCGATGTAGCGGCTCATGTAGGCGGCCGAACGGTCGACCTTCGACGGGTCCTTGCCGGAAAACGCGCCGCCGCCATGCGCGCCGACGCCGCCGTAGGTGTCGACGATGATTTTGCGGCCGGTCAAGCCGCTGTCGCCGTGCGGCCCGCCGGTGACGAAGCGCCCGGTCG
>JASLZG010000453.1 GCA_030754995.1 Lentisphaeria bacterium | reverse complement strand
CAGCAGGCTGTCATCGGTGTGGCGGTGAAGGCGGGGAAACCAGCGCTCACCGGTGCGGGTGCGGTCAATGGTCACGGGCCGATAAACAGGGACAGCTTGCATTTTTTGGTCGACCCAAGTGTGGATTGTGCATCGGCGATCGGAGCCGATCGATGGTGGTGACCGGCAAGGTAAGAGCGCCGGATTCAAATGCAAGGGGCGGTGCGTTCTGATTGGACGCGGACAGGTTTGGGCGGCATGTTGTGATTCTGCCATGTAATCATGATTCGCGGTAAATTTCTCCACCCACATCAGAGGACGGGAAGACAATGGAACTGATCAAAGATCACGACGTATCGATGGATGCGCTCAACGGCAAGACGGTCGCCGTGCTTGGCTACGGCAATCAGGGCCGGGCCCAGGCGCTCAACCTGCGGGACAACGGTGTCGAGGTCATCGTCGGCAACCAGGAGGACTCGTACAAGGAGCGTGCCGCCGAGGACGGGTTCAAGCCGCTGCCGATAGCCGAGGCGGCCGGGGCGGGTGACTGCCTGCTGGTGCTCACCACCGACGAATCGCAGCCGCTGATCTGGGATGAACAGATTACACCGGGTATCGAGGCCGGCAACGCGCTGGTGTGGGCGAGCGGTTACAATGTCGGCTACGACCTGATCACGCCGTCTGCCGACGTCGACGTGCTGATGGTGGCGCCGCGCATGACCGGCCACATGGTGCGCAACCTGTTCGAAGCGGGCAGTGGCGCGCTGGCCCAGTTCGCGGTGCACCAGGATGCCACGGGCAATGCCCGTGACCTGACCCTGGCCCTTTGCAAAGGTATCGGCTTGACCCGCGGCGGTGTTTTCGAATCAAGCTTGCGTGAGGAGGCCGAACTGGATCTCTTTTCCGAGCAGGTGGTCTGGTCGGGCTTCACACGCTGGATCCTTACCTGCTTCGAGCTCGGTGTCGAGGTCGGGTTCAGCCCGGAGCTGATGGTCATGGAACTGTACGCCTCCGGTGAGATGGCAGAAATTGTCACGGCGATGACGCGCAACGGCTTCTTCAAGCAGATGACGCATCACTCCACGACCAGCCAGTACGGCACGTTGTCGCGCGGCCCGGAACTGATCTCCGATGAGATGCGAGCCAAGGGCAAGGAGCTTTTCCTGCGGGACATTCGCGAGGGCGCCTTCGCCAAGGAATGGAGTGATGAGCAGGCGGGCGGCGCGGCGCGCCTGGCGGCATTGACCGAAGCGGCGCTGGCACATCCAATGAGCCAGGCGGAAGCGGGGGTCATCGCCAGCGTGCAGGCGACGAAAGGATAATGCGGGTGCGGTGAACGGATCGTCACGAACGGACCCGGAGATCCGTTCTACTGTTCACCCGCAACGCTGTCGGTAAAACCGCAGGCCAGGAAGCCGCCGTCCACGACGATTGTCTGGCCATTGACGAACGCCGCTGCCGGGCTCGCCAGGTAGACGGCGGTGCCGGCCATCTCCGCCGCCTGGCCGAAGCGTGCGGCCGGCGTCCGCTCGAGGATGCGGCGGCCGCGGTCGGTGCCCACCAGGGCCTGCCGGTTCAGGTCGGTCACCACGAAGCCTGGTGCTATGGCGTTGGTGCGGACGCCGTGCTTGATCCATTCATTGGCGAGGCTGCGGGTCAGGCCGAGGACGGCGCTTTTCGCTGCGGCGTACGCCGCCACCTCGATATTATCGACGAACGAACAGACCGAGGCGATATTGATGATGCAGCCGCTGCCCTGCGGAATGAATCCACGCGCCGCGGCCTGGGCACAGCGCAGCGAACCGGTCGTGTGCACGTCGTACATGTGATTGAACTCTTCCGGCGTCAGGTCGATTGCCGGTTTACGCAGCTGGATACCGGCGCAGTTGACCAGGATGTCCAGGCTGCCGAGGCGCTCGGTCGCGGTGTGCACGGCGGCTTCGACACTGTCGTTGTCGGTAACGTCCAGCCGAGTGCCGAAGACCCGTGGTTCGTCGATGTCGGCGTTGAGCTCGGTGGCGGCCTGCTCGACCAGCTCGGCCCGGCGCGAGCCGATGAGCACGCGGGCGCCGTGCGCCGCGAGGCCGGCGGCGAGCGCCCGCCCGATCCCGGTGGCGCCGCCGGTGACCAGCGCGCCCTTTCCGGCCAGGTCAAATAGTGCAGTCTGGATCGGCATATGGTCTTGTAGGCTCCTCAGGCATCAGCCGGTGGAATATCGTCCTTGAGGTTTGGTTCGCGGGGCAGGACGTCGTGCGGCCAGACGATTTGCCGGCGTTCCGGCGTCAGGCGTTTCAGCAGCTCCTTTGACGGTCGGTAGCCGTGCCGGAAGAAGCCCCAGCTCGGGCCGTAGCGCTGGATGACAATGCGGCGCTGCCCCTCGTTCACCCGTCTGGCCGAGCCGTGACAGATGGTGTCGGCGAAGACAATCGCGTCGCCGGCTTTCATGAAAATCTCCTCACTGAGCGGCATTGCGTCGCCGCTGCAGAATTCACTGCCCATGATGTGCTTGCCCATCAACGGGTGCTCCAAGTTCTGCTTGTGGCTGGCCGGGATGATCACTGTACCGCCGTCGCCCGGCTTGATATCCGTGAGGGCGATCAGCACATTTACCTGGCAGACCATGAAGTTGCCGT
>JASLZG010000452.1 GCA_030754995.1 Lentisphaeria bacterium | reverse complement strand
ACGAGCTGATCATAACAAACACGGGCCGTTTTATAATCGTCGAGCGTGGCGGTCGGAATAAATTCCCTGACATCCCTTTGGACCGCAGCCCGATGTTTCTCGAACTCCTCCGTCGCACTCTCTTGTGCCGATGCCACGGTGCGTTCATTCAGGACCTTGTTGCGCCAGTCCGCCAGCCGATCGACCAGGCTGCGCAGCCCTTCCGGGCTCAATGGCTCCGCCAGGCCCCAGGCATCGCGGACCGCCTCCGTCTCCTTTTTGCAACCATCCAGGGTCTCCTGCTTTTCCGCCAGTTCCTGTTCGGCGATTCTGAGATGATCCGCCTTCTGCTCGGCCTTCTGCGCTGCCAGCCTGACGCCATCCAGATCTCTCTGGAGCTCGCCCAGGCATCGCTCGACCGCCTCAGGCTCCCAGGCGCCCGGTGGCGGCAGGCCGGTCGTTTCATAGGTGGATTGAAATCCGGCCAGCACTGCCGCGCCGCGATCGTCAGTCCCGGTCGCTCGCTGGGGCCAGCTCAGTACCACGACGGCAACCACCGCGACAACCGACAACCACAGAACCGGATTGGACAGGGACACGGCCGTAAACATGGGCAGCACGAGGATGACCAGGACGGCGGCGATGACGGCCGCGATGAAAACTTGTCGCGAGTTCTTGGCCGCCACTTCCGAGCGCGGCTGCCGCAGCCACTTGCGCAGCTCGCCGATGCCGTCACGCAGCGTATCGTCCGAGTGCTGGGCTGGCGATTCTTCCCCATCAGCCTTGAGGACATCCACCTTTCGCTGCGTCTCCCGGTGCTGGGCTTCCGCCTCCTGCCACTTGGCGGCAGGGTCACGCAGGTCTTCGGGCAGGTCGTCCGCAGTCAGCAGCGCCGCGAGCCGTTCGTCCGAGATGCCGGGGCCGACAAACTCCCGGGCCGCCGCGGCTGTCGCGGCTGCGATACCGGCCGCTTCCTTCGTGTCACCGCACGCTTTTTCGGCATCCTTCAGCGAGTTGTTGATGGCGTCTTGCAGGCCTGCCAGGACTGGGGCCTCGACGGACGTTTCGGGCAGGTCGAGCGCCTTGAGTTTTTCCAGCTCACCGGCCAGCTTCGCACGCTGCTCCCCGGCGGTGCTCTGCCGCTCCATTGCCGATTCGAGACCGTCCAGGTCATCCCCGCGCATATTGAAGATGCCCTCCGGGAACCGAGCGCGGCGCTCCCGGCACGCCTCGGCCTCGATCAGGGCTTCCCGGTACCGAAGCAGGCAAGCAACAGCACCTGTTTTATCCTTGGCTTCGGCGGCCTTGACTGCCGCCGCCTCCTTTTCATCGAGCACGCGTTCGTCGTGCTCGTTATCGACCTGGACGTTGATTGCCTTGCCAACTTCCGTCTCAAAACCGGCCAGTTTCCCCGGCAAGCCACTGAGTCCACTCACCTTCGCGGAAAATTTCAGGTCCTGCCGTGCCGCCGCAAGGTCGTAGCCGCCGTTGACGCTTATTTCTATCTTGTCCGACAGGGCTTTTGCCTTGCCGGCGAGCAGCTCCTCGAGTGCCAGGCCGTAACATTGGCTGAATGCCTCCTCGGGCACCTCGGGGTTGGCCATTTTTTCGCCGGTGTCCGGGCTTGTCCAGGTGATGTCGTTGCCGAACAGCTTGCCGTCGCGCGGCACGCCGCCGACTTCGATGAGTGCCTGCAGGTCGATCTCACCGCCTTTGCGCGGCGGCCACAGCATCGCCTTGAGGGCAGCAGCGGTAGTCGACTTGCCCGTGGCGTTCGCCCCGATGATGACATTGATGCCGTCGCAGAAGGCGTATTCATCGGCGTACCGCAGATTGTCCTCGGACGAGATACCCAGCAACCGCTGAATGATCAGCGAGCGGAAAGCCAGTGTCTTGTGAGAATCTTCAGGCATGGCCCTCTCCCGGTCCCTGCGCATGCAGCGTTTCGATCAGCCGCCGGGTCTGTTCGGCGGCGAGTCGGCAGGCCTGGTCCCGGCCGAACGCTGCGTCCTCGTCGTCCAGCCACGAACGCACCCGGCTGTACACGTCGTGGGTGATTGTCTGCTGAATCACATCGACGTGGGCGCGCGCTTCGTCGGACATCTCGCGCTCGCCGGTCAGCTGCAGATAGAATTTGGCAGCCTCGCCCAACGGCGTTGAATGATTGGCGAGCGCCTCGACATCGAGATTCGGGCGGATGTCAAACTCTGCGTTCGCCTCAATATGGGCAGTGACGGTTTCGACGGCGAACGATGCCGCGTCGGCGCCATTGGCGAACACGCGCTGCCACTCGTCGCGCAACTGCTCCTCGCCGAGCGGGGTTCTGCCTGCGATCCGCACGCGGCAGCAAAGATGCAGCAGATCCGGCTGGTCGGCAACGATGCCGCGTACCGCAGTCCGCACGGCATCGACAACGGCACCGTGCAGATCGTCTTTCGCCGTCAGTTCGGCACCCCCTGCATCGACGGCAATGGTGATCGTCTCGTACCGCACGGTGGCCAGCGGCAGGTGGGTGACGGTTGTCGTCCCGTCACGGTCGATGTCGATCATCCACGGCCCGTGCGGGCCCGGCTCGCCAGGATGCAGCGGCTGCGGGCTGCCGGCGTAGAAGTTCCGCGGTTCATTGCGCACGGAATCGGCGCTGGCAGGTTTGTGGACATGGCCAAGGGCCCATGTC
>JASLZG010000451.1 GCA_030754995.1 Lentisphaeria bacterium | reverse complement strand
TTTTCTTGGGCGGGGGGGGCATATATTTCAGGGGAACACGACGGACATTGCGGCGCTCGTAAAGGCGAGGGAAACACCTGAAGATTACCCGGACCTGATGGTTCGCGTCGGCGGCTTTTCCGCCAAATTCGTCGCTCTCGATCCCGCGCTTCAGGACGACATCATCAACCGCTACCGGCACAAGGCGTGAGCGAACCAATCGTTGAAGCCGCCCGCCTCGAGTCGCCGCGACACGACAAGCGAGTTGTGAATTGTCGCGATTCCGACTATGTTGATTTCCAGCATCCGAATCCTGCAACCCGTATCCCGCATCCCGTATTCCGAACCGCTCGGTCGAACCGGCAGCAATCGTGGAGAACCAGACCATGATCCGTGAAATTATCACTATCGACGAGGAGAAATGTACCGGTTGCGGGGATTGTATCCCCAGCTGCCCGGAAGGCGCGATCCAGGTCATCGACGGCAAAGCGCGACTGGTCAGCGACCTGATGTGCGATGGCCTCGGCGCCTGCCTCGACACCTGCCCGACGGAGGCGATCACGATCGAGAAGCGCGAAGCCGAGCCCTACGATGAGCGCCAGGTGATGGCGCATATCGCGGCAGCCGGTGCGAATACGATTCGGGCCCATCTCGAGCACCTGAGGGAGCACGGGCAGCAGGAGTTCCTCGACCAGGCGCTGGCCTATCTCGATGAGCACGGCATCGAAGCGCCGACACCCCTGGAGGCGCCGGCGCCCGACCCGCCGTGCGGCTGTCCGGGAAGCCAGGTACAGGCGTTCGAGAGCGAGGCTCAGGACGCGGCGCAGCAGTCGGAGAAACGCCCTTCGCAGCTCCGGCACTGGCCCATTCAATTGCACCTGGTGTCGCCGGCCACACCTCACTACCAGGGCTCGGACATGGTGCTCGCCGCCGATTGCGTCGCCTACACGCTGGGCGACTTCCACCAGGAGTTCCTGGCCGGCAAGACGCTGGCGATCGCCTGCCCGAAACTCGACGACCGGCAGCAGGACTACGTCGAGAAACTGCGCAGCTTCATCGACGACGCGCACATTAACACACTGACCGTGATGATCATGCAGGTTCCGTGCTGCCGCGGCTTGCTGGTGCTGGCGCAAACGGCGGCCCAGCAGGCGTCACGCACGATCCCGATCAAATCCATTGTGGTCAGCCTACAGGGCGAGATCCTGCATGACGAGTGGCTGCAGATGTGACGCGTCTACGGCGCCGGCAGGCATTTTGAAGGTGGATTAGAGGCCGACGAAACCTGCAAGGACGGCGCTTTCAACCTCGGGTGACGACGCTGTCTCGAACCGCCGCAATCCGGAGGACGGCCTTGCCGCTAAGCGGACCGGAAGCCCTTTTCGCAGCGGACGCGATCCCTTGAACGTTTCCGCCTTGCCCGTTGCGAACATGGCCAGATAAAGGGCTTGTACACCCTGGTGTATTCTTGCCACCCACCTGCCACGGACGGCTGGAAGCACCAAAAGAACGTGCCTTCGCCGCCTTGAAAAACAAGGCGACGAACCGGATCGTATGGGGCGGAACATGCCATCGAACTACAACGTCTGCGTGGATGTCCCGGGCCGCCAAACTTTTGTCCGAACCAAGGTGAGAGGCGATCATGAATGCCGAGATTCCGCCACGGGATGTGGTATTTCGGGCACTGCAGTTTGAAGAAACGGAAACGTGTCCGTATTACGTCTGGGTGGCCGCGGAAATGGTGGAGCCGCTGGCTGAAATTTACGGCCCCGAGCGGTTGCTGGGGCCCGCCGGCGGCACCAGAACCTTTGACGGCAGCTTCACCGCCATGACGGAAATCTCGTCCCAGCCGGTCAGCGACGATGGTGAATACTTCGAAGACGAGTACGGCGCAAAACTCCGCCGCGGCTCGATCCTGCACCTCGAAGCACCGGCCCTGCCCGAGCCGAGCCTGGCCGGCTATACGTTCCCCGACATGACAACCGACATTCACTTCGCCGACCTCGACGCATGGACGCAGGCCAACGCCTCGCGATTCCGGATTGTGCAACTGGGCATGCTTTTCTGGGAACGCACCTGGTTCATGCGTGGCATGCAGGAGATCATGATGGATTTCCACACCAACCCGGGCTTCGTTGAGGAGCTGCTCGACGGCCTGGAGGAAGTCTGTATCAGTGTCATCGACCGGCTGCTCGCAGACTATGGCGACCGCCTCGAGGCGATCGGGTTCAGTGAGGATTACGGTACGGAAATCTCGCTCATGATGAGTCCGGAAACCTGGCGCCGCTTCATCAAGCCGCACCTGGCACGGATGTGCGAGCGGATAAGGCAGGGCGGCAAGAAGGTCTATCTGCATTCATGCGGACACGTGCGGCCGATCATCGCTGATTTCGTGGAAATCGGGGTCGACATGCTTCAGCCGCTGCAGCCGGAGGCCATGGACATCTTCGAGATCAAGCGGACCTTCGGTCATGAACTCTGCCTGGTGGGCGGTATCAGCACGCAGCAGACCCTCCCCTTCGGGACACCGGAAGAGGTGCGGCGCGAAATTCTCATGTGCCTCGAGCACATGGCGGCGGGCGGCGGATACATCATGGCGCCGGCCAAGGCAATCATGGCGGGGGTGCCGCCGGAAAACGCCCGTGCCCTGATCGACACGTTCACGGGGCAGTAAGACAACGGTTGA
>JASLZG010000450.1 GCA_030754995.1 Lentisphaeria bacterium | reverse complement strand
ACTTTTCCTTCCAGTTCAACGTCAACGATTACGTTTCGGTCAACGGTGTGGTCGACTACAGTACGGTGGCGCTCGGGGACCGGGAACTCTTGCTGACTGCCGGCACCCACCAGCTCTACTACCACACCCTGGCATTGCAATCCCAATCCCATGGCGCCGAGGTTGTCATCGACGACAACCTTGTAATCACCTCGGTCACCAATAACTTCGGCTATCCCGGCTGGCATCAGATAGACGACACGACGGTCTCCTGTCGCGGCGTCGACGTCGAAATTATCCAGCGCCCCACCTACGACATCGTCTACTACTACGAACCGGGTGGCGGCAGTACCCCTGCCACCTGGGGCGGTGCAAACGGGGTGCGGATGTACAACGGTGACTGGGAGTTCTTCACCGCAACCTCATGGACACCGCCGCCGCCGTGGATGTGGGGTATGATCACTATTTCCGGCGACGAGATGACGGGCGTCAGCGGCGATTCGGCCTTCTACATGGTGGATGAAGACACGGTGGCCACGTTCACGGAAATCACCTGTCCGGCAGATGTCGAGATCGTCTGCGGTGAGCCTGCGGATACCGGCACAGCCACGGCCATTGGCGGTTGCGGGGCGCCGACCGTGACCTTCAGTGATGTCGTCGCCGCCGCTGTCACGACCAGGACCTGGACGGCGACAGACGCCTGCAACGACGCCGACTCATGCGTTCAGGTGATCACCGAGACCGTGTTCGACTGCGCCGCAGTCGAAGCACAGGTACTCAGCGAGTTGTGCCAAACCGAACCGGCAGTGTCAATCCTGGGATTGCTGAATCTTACGCAGCAACTGGCCGATGCCGCGTTGGCTGAAGCCTGTGAATCCGACCGCGCCCCATGTGCGGCGGCGATTCTCCAGACCGTGAACGATGCCCTGCCGTAAGCGCTTGATCGATGGCGGGTGCTGACCAACGGCACCCGTCATCACATCTTCGAACCTTCCCCGCCCTCGCTGTGCAGCAGTCGTTCTCTGCCGTGATATTAAGCGCCATACGGCAACCAATCCCGATTTTTGACGGCTTGTTTGCGGCAGGCGCAACCCACCTGAAGGTAAAATTCCCTTGCCCAGGGAAGGCACAGCGACCGTCGCGAGGGTAAACTTCCCCTTGTCTGCGGGAGGCGCGAGCGAGGCGCCGGCAAAACCCCACATTTGTATCAGTGCAACACGGTCCGGAGCAACCGGTACGTCGAGCAACTCTCACCATGATCGAATTGACGCCATTATCCGAGGACTCCGCAAGCGACGCCTGGGAAACCTATCAAGCCTGCGCCGGTGACGTTTCCTACTACTTCGACATCGCTGTCGAACGCTTCGCGGCATCCCTGTTCGAGCCGCCCCAGGTCCATCCCGCATCGTTCCACCATGTCGCCGAGGCATCGGTCGTGGCCCGTGAAGCCGGCCGCCCGGTCGGGTGGATTCAGGCAGGCTATCTCGACGGCGTCGCGTCGGTGCCGCCAGGCGAGCGGGACGCCTTGATCCGCGGTGTGTTTGTCGAACCCGGCCGTCAAGACGTTGCCGATCGTCTGCTGCGCCACGCCGCCGCCGCGCTCGCCCGCGAACCCTGCCGCAAGTGGCGCGCCTTCGAGCACAGCTGCGGATACACCTTCGCTGCCGGCATGGGCCGCGGACCGCAGCGCATGACCGACGTCGTGCTGCCATTGCAAGCGCTGGGATTTCAAAGCGAAGAAGACAACCATGTATACGCCACGGAAAGACTCGAAGATCGGCCGCGACGAGACGACCACGCCGATATCGACATACAGTTTCTGCCCGGCGGCTGGTCCGAGGTCGACGGCTTTGTGCGTTGGGATCAGTTCTATTTCCATGAGCACCGACGGACTGTCGGCTACGCCACCGTCGTGCCGGTCTCGCGCTTGACCGATTCCCCGACCGAGGAGACGCTGTTCATGAAGGGGATTGCGGTGTCGCCGCAGTGCCAGCGCCGGGGCATCGGGTACCTGGTCATGCGCACCGTCTCGGATCATTATCGCAAGCACGGCATCAATCGTATCGTGCTCAATACCGGCGACCAAAATTTTGTGGCCCAGAAGTTTTACCGCAACATCGGCTTTGAACTCACCGATATGATCACTTCATATGACGCGGAAAAGCTGACAACCGATTGACCACGCCGTGGCCGGACCTCCCAACATCCTGTGGATCACAACCGATCACCAACGCACCGACGCGCTCGGATGCTACGGCAGCACCTGGGCCCACAGCCCCAATATCGATGCGCTGGCGCGCCGTGGCGTGCGCTGTGCCCAGGCCACCTGTCAATCACCCTCGTGCACACCCTCGCGCGCCTCGATGTGGACCGGAAACTATGTCCAGCGCCTGGGCACCGCAGCCTACGGCAAAGCACCTGAGCCAACGGCGCACACGCCGCTGGTCAGCCGGTTCCGGGAGGCCGGATACGAAACGGCCCACCTCGGCAAGTACAACTACATGAACAATCCCGCCGCCCTCGAGGCCTGCTTCGACCTCATCGACTACGGGCTGCCGCCGGGCGGGTCACTGACCCCGTGGTGCGTCCTGCCCGACGGCATCGATGTCGACGACGATCAGTTCATTCGCGCCCCGTACAATCGACTCGTCGTCGGCGGCGTCAATCCGCTGCCCGAGGATCAAACCTATTGTGCGGTCATGACCCGGATGGCCACC
>JASLZG010000044.1:14107-22125 GCA_030754995.1 Lentisphaeria bacterium | reverse complement strand
GTCCGGGCTGGCCTTGGTGACCGCCTTGCCGGACACCCACCGGCCCAGGTCGATATCCCGCCAGGGCTCGTCGGGATTGATCTGTATCTCGTTTTCAAAGTCGCCGTTGGGAATCAGGTTTTCACCGAATGCAGTCCCGTGCAGGCACAGTAGTAAGGCGCCGGCAAGGAGCGCGCCGCGACAGATGGAAATGTGTTCCATGTGAGGTAGCCTCTTGTTAATTATTGCAAAGATGGCAAAGGTATCACACCTATGGGAGAATGACATCTCGCCGGCCTCCACCTGGTCGAATACGACGGCCGGGCCCGGTTCGCCCAGGAAAACAAACCGATGAGCAACACCACACAATCGACCGGCAGCTGGCTCGGGCCGTGGGACCGGCGGCTGGATACCTGCCCGGTGTCGCGGCACCCGATCGCCTACCGCAAGGACCTCACCCTGGGCACGGCGCCGAGCGCCGCCGTGTTGCGCGTCAGCGCGGCGCACAAATACGGGCTCTGGATAAACGGACAGCTTGCCGGCTACGGCCCGGCCCGGTCGTGGCCGGCGCGAAAGATCTATGACGAGCTGGACGTGACGGCCCTCCTGGTGGCAGGGGTCAACCGCCTGGCGGCCCTGGTGACGTTGCCGACCGGGTCGTCGGGATACGCCTTGTGGACGAGGCCGGCGCTTTTCATCGACGGGGAGATGCAGACCGAGCCCGGCACGGCGGTGGATGACCTCGACCGGGGATGGCAGACGCGGCTCGCGGGCTGGATCTCCTCGGAGGGACTGCTCATGTCCCTGCCGACCGATTTCCAGGAACACCTCGACCGGCGCCGTGAGCCGCGGGACTGGCGGACGTCGCCCGCCGGCAAGGGCTGGGCCGAGGCATTCTGCCTCGGCCCAGCGGGCACCCCGCCGTGGACCGAGACAATACCGCGGCCGCTGCCGATGCTCGAGGAGAAGCCCTTTTCGCCCACCCTTGTCTGGCGCGGCAAGAGCGACCGTCGCATCACCGGGGCCGCCGCCAATCTGGCGGTGCGATTCAACCGTGAACCGGTTGACGGTGCGGCCGTCTCACCGCCGGCGCTTGACCACTGGTGCACGAACGACACGGACAATGTGTTCGTCTTTGATTTTGGCAAGACGCGCCGGGTCCGCCCGGGGGCCGAGCTGGCCGCGGTGTCCGGCAACACCCGGATCGAGTTCTATTACGACATTAAGATGGCCGGGCGCCCGACGGCTCTGGCAGGTTTCGCGCGCGCCGACGAGGGTTTCTGTGACACGCTGAAACCGGCCGGCAGGACGAATGCGTGGGAGACGCTCACGGCCCGCGGTTTTCGCTTCATGACGGTCAAGGTTACCGGCACCGGAACTGTTCGCTTCCGGCCGGCCTGCAAGGTCGTTGAGTATCCCTTTCCGGCCGGCGCCCGCTTTTGCTGCGACGATCCCTTCTGGAACCGGGCCTGGCCCACCTCGGCGGAAAACCTGCGGTCGTCGACAAGCGACGTGATCGTCGACAGCTGCGCCCGCGAGAATTCGCTCTGGACCATTGACGCCGCCATTGCCGCCAAAGCCGCCTTCTACACCTTCGGCGAGACGAAGATGTGGCGGCACTGCCTGTCGCTCATTGCCCAGGGCATCGACGAGGCGGGCAATCCGTGCTCCGTCGTGCCGGCGCACCAGTCGTTCCTCTGCATTTTTGATCAGGCCATGTTATGGCTCGTCTCCTGCCGGGAATATTACATGGCGACGGATGACGTGTCCCTGCTGGAAGAGATCACCCCGGCCATCGAGCGGTTCCTGGCGCTGTGCGAACGGCACATCACTACGGAAGACCTCTTCGTGCCACCCACCTGGTCCTGGCACTGGGTCGACTGGGCGCCGATCGACAAACGCGCCTATTCACTGCCGGTAAACACGCTGCTGCTGCTGGCGGCGAATACCGCCACGAAGATCGCCGCCACGGTGGAGCACCCGGGTTTGCAGGAGTTGGCTTACCGGATCGGCAATCGGCTGCGACCCCAGATCGCGGCCTTTTACGATCGCCAGGCCGGCGCCTTCAGCGCCCGGCTCGAGCCGGGCGTGGCCGTTTCCCGGGAACACCCCAGGAGCAGCATGAAAATGGAAAACCCGGCGCGGCCGGCGGATCATCCGGCGGCCCACGGGATCCACGGCAACATCCTCGCCTGCCTGACCGGTTGCGGCAGCGACAAGCAAAGGCGTTCGGCGGCGGCCTTCGTGGCGCGGTGCCTGCGCCAGGACCCGAACGGCGTCGAGGCGCAGTTCGGCCCGGCATGGACGGACCGCCTGCTGCAACCGCTGTTCCCCCGGGGCCACGCCGGCGCGGCGCTATCCTGTATCGAGTCCCTTTACGGCGCCTTCATCGATCACGGCGCCCCGACCTGGGCGGAACTGTTCGGCCGGGGCGAATTCAATTCGGCCCACGGTTGGGGGGCATCGGTCAATTCGCTGATTGCCGAAAGCATCGTCGGGCTGAAGCCCGCGGCGCCTGGCTGGCGGCGCATCCTGCTTCAGCCGGCAGGGGAATTCGAACCCGGCTTCAGCTATTCTCTCGACACCCCGGCCGGGACGGTTTCGGTGGAGTCCGAAGGGGGCAGCATAACGGCGTGCTGGCCCAAGGGCGTCGTCCTCGAACACGGCGGTACCGAGTACAATGGAACCGACACTCCAGTGGGGCTGCCGAGGCAATGAGTGCCTGAACGAAACTCCGGTGGCCGGCCGTTCAGGCACTGTTCAGGGACAAGTTCCAACGCTGCAGCCAGTCGGGCAACGCCGTCTTCGGAGAAGGTTCTGCCGCGGTCCGGGCAGCCGTTCCGGCGGGAAAAATATAACCCGTCAAAAGAAAAGCCCCAGCAATCAACTTGCCGGGGCCCTTGCTGTGGAACTGAATTTACGCCTCCAGCCTCACTCCTGAAGAATGCCGTTCACCAGGCCGCTGATGCAGGTTGCCGAATCGCCGCACAGGTTGTTTTCGGCGGCGACCGGGGTTTCTGCGAGGGCCTCGACCACCGCCTGCAATTCATCTATCGACGTCGGCGGATTGGCGGAGATTGAATCACAGACGTCATCGACGAACGCCGTCATCAGGTCGTCGCAGCAGGTGCAGCTCAAGGCGCCGCAGACTGGTTTGGCGCCTTGAATTCCATTCGCGCTGGTGCCGGTCATGACGGCATTGGGCGTGCCGCCGATGGTGCAGCCGGTGAGGTGCAGGAAGCATGAATCACCGGCCGTCGTCGAAGCGAATACCGGATCGACGCTGATGTCGTTGGCGCCGGGGGTGGCGCCGTTATAATCGGTGCCGTTGCCGACGACATCGTTGAAGTCCGAGGTAACCGTGCCGGTGCCGGCCGACAGGCCATCACCGGTGTTGCCGGCGATGATGCCGTCTTGAATATCTACAGTGCTGCTGCCGTCGGCACGCACACCGTAGTAGCCATTGCCCCAGATCGTGTCATTGCGCGAGACAATGCTGTTGCCCTCCGCACGCAGGCCTATGCCGTTGCCGAAAATGCAATTGCCGGTGGAGGTGATATCACCGCCGCTCGCCTCCTGCTGCACGCCCTTTCGGCTATGATTGGCAATGGTGTTGTTCTCGATGGTCACCGCGCCGCCGTCGAGGCAAAAGAAGCCCTGGCCGCCGGCCGTGATTGTATTGCCGCTCACTATCGCCCCGTTGGCATTTCGCAGCAGGACATTGGAGCTGCCCGAGCTGCCAATGCCGTTGTTGGTGATTGTGTTGTTCGAAACCGTGATCGAAGATGAACTCACCAGTCCCACGCCGGTGTTATCGAAGTAGTTCGAAGGGCCGGTGCCGTTGTTTTCAACGGTATTGCCGGTGCCACCGACGGTGCAGAGACTCGTGTTCTGAATCTTCACGCCGGCAAGGACATTGTCGGCCACCGTACAGTTGTCAATGGTGCTGTTCTGGGTGCTGCCACCCAAGAACAACACACCACTGCCGGCGTTATTGGAGATGACGGCGGCGCCGTCGATGTCGGCCAGGCCTTCATTATCGATGCCGTGTCCGCCACAGGCGCTGATCGCACCACCGGTCAGGATGAGCGTACCGCTTGAGGGGACATCCACACCATTGCTGGTGCAGGTCGTGATGGCCGTACCTGTCACGGTGGCACTGAAGGAGTTGTTTGCTATTTCGATGCCATGGCCGCTGATGTCCTCGATCAGGCAATCGGTGATGCCGTCGTTGTCGGCGTCGTCAATGCGAATACCACGATTCAGCAGGTTGCGGACTTCGCAGTTGGTCATCGTGGAGTTCCCGGCAAAGACGCCCTGGCCGACCTTGCCCGCGCCGGTCGGCGTGAAGACGGGCGGGGAGTTGACCATGAGGTCATCATAATTGTAGTGTTCACCGTCAAAGATGCAGTTGATCGCATCAATGTTGAACATGCTGGAGTGGATCTCCGCAGCCGCCTGGTCGCCGGAATTGGAGCCGGCGCGCACGAGCGTCACGTTTTCCAGTTCCGCCCGCGGGCCTGCGCCATTCCGTAGGCCGCCGGCGATGACCTGGCGCGAGTTGACGCGCATAATGACGGTCTCTTGCGGCGTCGCCCCGAGGCCCAGGATACGGACGTCGGCGGGGATCGACAGGGCGCCGGTACTGCTGATGCCTTCGGCGTAGGTACCTGGATTGAGGTGCAGCTCGTCGCCGGGTGACAAACTTCCCAGTGCCCCCGAGAATACGCCGTTCCCGGGATTGATTACCACGATTGCCGCCTGGCCCGTGGCCGCAAGCAGTCCGAAAACCGCCAGTGCGGCGAGCATTTTGGTCAAGTTTCGTATCAGATTCATTTTCTCCGCTCCTTTGATTGTACACCCGTCGCCATCGGGCTCTCCAGTCCACGATATTTGTCATTATAAGAAATTATCGAGGCGAATTGCAAGACTTTTTTTTAGAAAACAAACTTTTTTTTAGCGGCCAAATTCCAAGGCACGAGGCATTATTTCAGCACCAGGGCAAACCGATCCACATGCCCCCATGGCATCGGGTCAGCCTTGAGGCTGCCCCAGCGCGCCTTGACCTCGGCATTGCCGGTTCTCCCATCGAGCGTGGACGACACCCGGTACCTCCCCGGTTCATTCAATACGAACCAGGCAGCACCCCGATCGTCCGCCATCACCCCGCGCACAATGGTGGCCTGTCCGTCGAGCGGTTCCAGAAAGACGTACGCCTGCGCCGCCGGTTCGCCGGCGGCGGTCACCGTGACAATCAGCTCGGGCACCCTGCGGTCGGGAACGGGCGGCAAATCCTCGCCGTCGTTGGCCGCCCGATAGGCGTCGCGGGCGGCTTGTGCGATCACGTTCGGGACCACGATGGGCCGGTCAGGCAGGAGGCAGTTCACCAGGCCCAGCTTGTGATACCAGACGTGCGTCGTCGGCCTGATGCCGGGCCCCGAGCGGCTGGGCCATGGCACCAGCACCTCTCCCGTCACCCCGTCGAAGGGGCCCGCCGAGACTTCATTTTCCGAGATGGGCCCCCAATAACCGCGCGCCATCAGCGACAGCAACTGGATCCCGGCGACCCCATCGGCACGTATGTCCCGAATCGTTTCGGCCCAATATCGGGCCGTTCCCATCTGGATGTTGCAGGCTTCCTCCGGATACTCCTTCAGGAGCTCGATGTCCTTGGGCAGGAACACTTTCTTGCCGACGACTTCGCCCAAGACACAGGGGACGCTGCGGTCGTAGCCGAAGGCCTGAATATGCCGCCGGAGGCTGGTCAGCAGGGGATCGCCGTACGGATGGATGTTCCAGATTTCAACGGGGAAATCGAGGTCGAACTTTTTCGCCAGCATGATTCGCGGGCTGCCTTGATGGCTCACCAGCCGCGTTCCATCGTGCTGCCTGATCGTATCCTGCGCCAGTTTCAGCGACTTCCAGACCTCGGGATCGTTGCCCGGGCTGATGGCGCCGCCGCCCTGTGATGCCGCCTCGTTGTTGCTGCTGATGATGACCACGCTCGGATGATTGCGGATGGCCTTGGTGTATTCCGCCGCGAGGTACTGATCGGTTTTTCGGTTCGTGGGATTCGGATAGCCGCTGATGCCGGTGCTCGGTTCGAGGGTCATGCCCATTTCATCGGCCACCTCGAACCAGATCGTCGGCGCCGGTCCCCAGCCGTTGCGCACGTTGTTGACGTTCTGCTGGCGCTCGGCCTGGAAGAACCTGGCCAGCCAGGCCCGCATGCTGGTGTGAATCAGCCGCCGGTGATAATCGTCGCAATCCCCCTGGATGAACCATTTCCTGCCGTTGAAATACAGATCCTTGCCCTCGGCCCAAACCTCGCGAAAACCGAAGCGTGTGAACCGGGTGTCCCGCGCCTGGCCGGCGATGAGCTCCGTGCGCAGGAAGTACAGCACCGCGGAGCCGTACTGGCCATAGCCCCACAATTCCGGATCCGGCCAAGTTGCAGAGACCGTAAAATCAATCGACTCATTCACCGGCACGGTAATGGTCTTCTCGGGCAGGGTAAGAACCGATTTACCATTCAGGACTATTTCGTTCTTCACGGTAACGGTGCGGGTCTCGGTGCCGGCATTGTCCACCCAAAGCTGTACATCGAGCTTTTTCTTCCTGACTGACGGCTTGACGAAGGCATCGGAAAGAAAAACCGGCGGCGCCGACTTGAGGTACACGTCGCCGTTTATGCCGGGCATGTAGGCTTCCCTGACGGGGTAATCATTCGGTGCCCGCTGGACCGCTCGATACCGGCGCCATTTCGGCCAGGGTTCGGCCAGGGCTTTTTCGCGCGCGGCCGGCGTGCTGATCGTTCTGGAGCTGTCCTCGACGTAGACCAGCAGCTCGTTTGACGCGCCAAACTCCACGGCCGCGGTGATGTCGAATTGGAATGGAATCAGCCCGCAATAGTGTTCACCGGCTGCGGCGCGGTTGACATAGACCTTGGCATAGTGATCGACACTGCGGAACTCGACATGGACGCGCCGGCCGTCGCCCCATTCCGCGGGCACGACAAATGCCAGCCGGTACCAGACCCGATGCGCGTCCAGATTGCCCGGCATCTCCCTGAACCACTGATTGAAGATGCCCGGTACCGGCAGCGTTTCGTTGAAGTCCAACGGCCGCGGCAAGGTGTTTTCATCGACGGCGACGACACCCTGCCACTGGCCATTCAGGCAGAGGTCAACACGCTGCGTCGCGGGCTGCAGATCACGTCCGTTGACTTGGACGGTCAGGATGAGGAGGGAAACAGCCGCGAGGTAGAAGGGTCTGATCATGTTCACGGGCACAGTAGAGAGACGGGGTCCTGGAGTCGGCGTTCTCGCGTGATTCGCGGTTGAGAATCGACCGCCACTGAAAAAAACGTATTTCTCACGGATGTCCTGCGGATGTGCTGCAAACCGCTGTGTCCCATCACTCCAACCCTCTATCGGGTCAATCCATCGCGAGGGTGAACCGGTCGATGTGCCCCCAGGGCATCGGGTCATTCGCCAGGCTGCCCCATCGCGCCTGGAGCTCGAGGTCGCCGGTCTTGCCGTCGACGGTGCACGAGGCGTTGTATTTACCCGGCTCCTTGAGCACGAACCAGGCGCGGCCGTCGATGTCGGCCATCGTACCGCGCACATTGGTGGCCTGGCCACCGCGCGGCTCAAGGTACACGTATGCACCAGCCGCCGGTTTGCCGCCGGCGGTGACCGTGACGATCACCTCGGGTACACGGCGGTCCGGCACCGGCGGCAGGTCCTCGCCGCCGTTTGCTTCGCGAAAGGCTTCCCGGACGTGTTTGCCGATAATGTTTTCAAACACCAGCGGGCGATCGGGGAGGAGATAGTTGGTCAGCCCTTCCTTGTGGCCCCAGACCTGAACGATCGGCTTCAGCCCGGCACCGGAGCGGGCCGGCCAGGTGATCGCGATCGTCGATGGCCGACCGTCGTAAGGGCCGCCGGACACTTCCGTCTTTGAAGCGGCGCCCCACCAGGCGCGGGTGAGCAGGTTGAGGACACGCAGTCCCCCGACGCCTTCGGCCTTCAAGTCAC
>JASLZG010000044.1:0-14097 GCA_030754995.1 Lentisphaeria bacterium | reverse complement strand
TGTCCTTGGGCAGCGACACCTTTTTCCCCACGACTTCACCGAGTACACACGGTACGCTGCCGTCGTAGCCGAACTCCTGCATGTGCCGGCGCAGGCTATTGACCAGCGGGTCGCCGTAGGGGTGAATGTCCCAGACATCGAGCGGAAAGTCGAGGCCGTATTTCTTCGACAGCATGATGCGCGGGCTGCCGTCGTGGAATACCAGGCGCGTTCCGTCGACGCGCTTGATGGCTTCCTGCGCCAGCTTCAACGACTCCCAGACGGCCGGGTCATTGCCGGGGCTGATGGCGCCGCCGCCCTGGGAGGCGGCCTCGCCGTTGGTGTTGATGGTGACGACGCAGGGGTTGTTGCGCACGGATTTGGTGTACACCGTGGCGGCAAATTCGTCGTTCTTGCGGCTGGTCGGATTGGGGAACGCGCTGACACCTACACACGGCTGCATGGGGACGCCCATTTCATCGCCGAGCTCGAACCAGACTTGATGAATCGGACCGTCACCACCGGCGCGCAGGTTGTTGATGTTGAACATCCGCTGGGCCTGAAGGAAGCGGGCGATATAGGCGCGGGTACACTTGTAGACATACTTCTCCATGCTGTCGCAGTCGCCCATGATGAAATACTTGCGGCCGTTGAAATAGAAGTCCTTGCCCTCGGCCCACATTTCGCGGAAACCGAAGCGGGTGAACCGGGTGTCCCGTACGTTGCCGGCTTTCAGCTCGGACCGTATGAAGTACAATGTCGCGGACCCGTATTCGCCGTAGCCCCAGAGCTTCGGGTCGGCCCACTCTTTCTGTACTTCGAAGTCGATGGTTTCTCCCGCCGGCACCTCGACCGTCTTTGCCGGCAGGGTCAGTGCGACCTCGCCGTCGAGGCTGACATCCTGGGTAACGGTGACGCGTTGGGCGGTCGCACCCGTATTGGTCACCCAGACCTGCACGGTCAGGTGTTTTTGGCGCACCGACGGCTTGACAAACACATCGGCAATGAACACCGCCGGCGTTGAGCGCAGGTAGACGTCGCCGCTGACACCGGGCATGTGAACCCGGTGTGGATAGTCGTTCGGCGCCCGGGCGACGGCCCGCCGCTTCTTCCAGTTGGACCATGGCGTCGCCAATGCCTTCTCACGGGCCTCCGGCGTGCTGATGGTCCGCGACAGGTCCTCGACAAAGACCAGGAGCTCGTTGTCTTCACCGAACTTGACGGCATCCGTGACATCGAACTGGAACGGCAGCACGACTCCGTAATGCTCGCCGATAGCCTGCCGATTGACGTACACCTTGCCGTAATGATCGACGCTGCGGAAATCGAGGTGAACACGCCGGCCGTCCTGCCATGCCGCGGGCACCGCGAAGTCCAGACGGTACCAGACCTTGTGGAAATTCAGCCGTGGCTGCTCGGTGTACATGGGGCTGAAGACGCCGGGCACCGGGAGCGTCGTATCGAAGCCCTCGACCGCCGGCAGGGTGTCTTCGTGCTCGCCGGCGGCGGCCTGCCAGTCGCCATTGAGGCACACCTCGCCGCGTTGTACGGCTGGTGCCAGGGCGTGGACGTGAGTGAACCCGAGAAGGCAGAAGAGCATGACAAGTCTGAATAACATGGTGAGCTTTGGGGTTTTGTGGTCGAAACTCGTTTGGAGCCTGTGCTGTTATAAGATCCAAGGAACACGAACACCAACGGTGTTTTGCCCCGCAACCCAGGGTTGTGCCAACCCCGGGCTGGAAGAACGGGACGCCGTCGGCGTTAAGAATGTCGGTCGTTCAAGCCGGACGGGACTGTGAACCGTCACCGCCCACTGGGCAGGATCCAGATATTCTCGATGGTCGCGTCGCGTTTACTGGAACAGACAACCGATTTGCCGTCTGGCGACCAGCCGGGAAAGTCGAATAATTCATGATACTCGTCAGCCGCCCGGTATTTCTCCTTCCCCTGCGACGTGACAACCGAGAGCCGGCAATCCGGTTGCATTGTGGTTTCGACGTACACGACCCATTTGCCATCCGGCGACCATGCCGGCTGCCGCGTACCCTGGTTCATTGTGT
The DNA here is from genome assembly GCA_030754995.1 of Lentisphaeria bacterium. Lineage (GTDB taxonomy): Bacteria > Verrucomicrobiota > Lentisphaeria > JABSQK01 > CAJWLW01 > CAJWLW01. The sequence continues at coordinate 12,058 of JASLZG010000044.1, read as the reverse complement.
CGTAGGAGACCTGCCGCTTCTCGCCGCCGGCGATGGACTCGATCCAGATTTCGGTTTTGACATGATCCGACTCGCGCCAGGCGTAGGTGATTTCCGTGCCGTCCGATGACCAATCCGGATGACGGGCACCAACGGTATCCACCAGTGGCGACACGTCGCCACCACCGGTCGGCACCTGCAACACTCGCCAACCTTTCTGGTAGCGGTTGAAAGCAATTGTCCTGCCGTCGGGCGAGAAATCTGGAAAACTGTCGCCGGTTCCGTTGTTCGTGAGTTGTCGCAAATTCTTGGATGCAGCCTCGATAAGCCAAAGGCAGTCACGTCCGGTTCGTTCCGAGGCAAAGGCGATGGTCTTGCCGTCGGGTGACCAGGCCGGTTGTATTGCACCTTCGTCGGTCAGCTGTTTCTCCTCACCGCCATCGACACTGACCAGCCAAAGGTTGTTCTTGCCGTCGACAAAGCGGACGAAGCACACCGTCTTGCCGCCGGGTGACAGGGCCGGCTCGCGGCCGCCGAGTGTCGTCAATTTCCGCCAGCCCGGCATTTCGGACGTGCGTTCTGTCCAGTCCTTTACCGCTTCGGCGGCATTCGATTGGGTGTCAACCAGCGTCGCCTTGCCCCACAAGTTGGGGCGCTTGAAAGATTTGCTATCCGGGTCATTTGACCAGCTCAGAACGGACTCGGCCGTGCCCGATTCATCGGCGTCATTGACATGAACGTTGAGGCCCAGCTCGGCCCCGGTCTCAGTTGCAATGCTCGGGAAAAGTACGAACGGCATCCGTGCTTCCACCCGGTAGCCATTGTCGGTGCGGGTCAGCGCGACCTCGAGCTGCTCGACCTGCTCGGGCTTCAGCCAGCCGGCTACTTTCAGGTCGCCTTCGCGACGCGTCGTGAGGCACAGTTTGTAATCGTTTTCGGTCCGCCTGGTTCGTTTGTCCGCACCCGCGGCGCCGAGCCAGATCTCAATGGAATCGCTCAACCAGGGCGCCTGGTCGCGCGCGAAGATATTGTCCCGCAACGGCATGTCATCGATCACGTCGGCCGCCAGGTACAGATTGACCTTGTCCCAGGCCAACCAGATCGCGGCGCTGCAATCGCGAGCGCCGTTCCAGGCTCGATTCTGCGGGTAAAGACTGCACACCTTGTCGGCGCTCGGATCGATCACGAACGGCGCCACGTTTGCCCACTCACTGAGGGCGCCGTCGATCTTCATTTCGGCGGGCGCTCTCGGTATTTCGTAGCTCCGGTCCCCGGAGGCGGCAGCAGAGAGCGCGATAGCCAACAGCGCTGGCAGCCAGAGAATGCCGTAACCGTCCGAGCACAGCCGACTGCGCAGTTTCACGTTTTCAGTTTCCAGTTTCATTTCGTAATCCAAATGCCCCGATATCGGTTCCGTCCGTTCCGCTTCCCAGGCACGGGCTGTCCGGCAAGAGCCGGAAATCATCGTTTTCCACATCGGCAAACAGCGGGTCCGCAATCAGCTCCGTGCCGCGATAGGCCAGGTCCAGGCTCCGGGGCTCCTTGATCTCGCCCTTCCAGGGTGCATTACGCAGGAACTTGAACTGTCCACGATTCTCGGGTTTGACGTCCCAGAAGCAGTTGTTTGCCAACTCCATTTTTGAAAATACCCCCATCTTATGGATCGACCCATTGTCGCAATCAACGAAGATATTGTTTTCGATGACCGCGTGCGAATAATTCCGGCCGTGGGTATAGCCGGCAAGGACCCCGTTTGAACCGATGAATGTGTTGTTGCGCACCACATACTCCGTGCCGCCGCGGCGCCCCAGGTAGAGACCGACCGCGGTTCTGACAAACAGATTGCCTTCCATGAGGCAATTGCTGCACCGTAAAAAACCAACACCGGTGTACACCCCTTCAAACTTGCAGCCGCGGATCGTAATGCCGGATTTGCCCATGCCAACGGCGAGTGACCCCTTGATCGGGGTCGTGCGTCGAAAGAAGAAGCCCTCGATCGTCACGTTTCTGGCACGGCCGAGATGCAGGATCGGAATTTTCGGGTTCTGATCCGGACTGCCCTCGATGATCGCCGCCCAAGGCTCGCGCGAGCGGAATACAATACCCGCTTCGCCGCCATCAGGGTGTACTTCCGCATCGTCCGCCCCGCGGCCGACAAGCTGGATCGGGCCATGGTAGACGCCGGGCTCGACGACCACCGTGTCACCGGCCTTGAGCGCCGGGACGGAGGCCTCGAAACGATTCCAGGGGTTGGCTTCACTGCCGTCGCCGTCGTCGCGGCCCGCGGTCGATATGAAATACGTCCCGGCAAGCGCCTGGCCGCCGCCGCACACCTGGAACAGCAGGGCCGCCGCAAGTGCAACGCCGTGCCACACTTTAACAAACGCCATGACAGATACCGATGGTTATTGGGTTGGGTACTGACAAAACAACAGCGAAAAATCTCCTGATGTCCGAGACACGCCACAATCTACGGCCAACGCAAAGCAGTTACAACGAACCAACGGCGAAACTGCCGTCACTTGCATGCGGCCGACGGCAGGACTAATGTCCCGCCCTGTCACCGTTCGCCGACGGAACGGCCGGGAAATGACATGTTTTAATCGGTTCCAAGGAATGGGTGTTCTAATGATACAGAATAGGCCCCGAATAACGACGGCGCTGGGCGCGATCGCAACGTGTGCATTGATGATTGCCGCCACCGTCCCGGCCGATACGCCGGCCGCCGATGTGACACCGGCCGAGGAAACGCAATGGCTCCGGCATCTGCTGCCGTTGCCCCATACGATCGACATAAGGCAGAAGGTCGTATTGGCTCCCGGCGAGATCGGCATAACCTCACGCGCCGGCCTCGGCGAGGCCGGGCAGCAGGCGGTTGCCGAGCTGCAGCGCTTGTTCCAGGAGAAGGCGGGGCAGGCGCCGAACGGCAAGCAGTTCGAGATCGTCATCGGCATCGCCGGCGATGACCTCGGGTTGAACCACGAGCAGGGCTACGTCATCGAGCCGGCGGGAGACCGTCGACTGGTCTTGAACGGCGCCACCGACCGCGGCGCCTACCACGCCGTGATGACACTGTGCCAGTTGCTCGAGCCGTTCATGACCGCGACCTCGGTGGCGGTCCCGCTGGCAAGGGTCCGGGATTGGCCCGATATCGAGGAACGCGGGCTGTGGAACTATCCGCCCGACTGGATGCCGTGGCTGGCGTCGATGAAACTCAATTACGGCCGGCTGAACGTCAGGCTGGCGGGCATCAAGCGGGGCCGGCCGAACCGCATCGGCAAGATCGACATGGGCCTGTACCAGGAGGCGCAGCGGCGGGCCTTCCACGCGTTGCCGGATATCACTCATCTCAACTTTCTCCACCGGCCGGGCCTGTTCCGGGCATACCCCGAGCTGGCCGGTATCGGCGACAGTGCGTTGGCCGGCCGCTATTTCGCCCACAAGACCGGCAATCAGCACCGCGCCCCGTGCGCATCGCAGCCGCTGTTGACGGATCTCATTGCTGAATGGATGACCGATTTCGCCGCCAAGGGCGTTACCGAGATCTGCTGCTGGCTCAGCGAACGCCCGTGCCAGTGCGCCTGCAATGCGTGCACTGCCGTCGGACAATTCGTCCTCGAATCCCGGGTTTTCGTCAATGCCTGGCGCCAGGTTCAGAAGACACATCCGGAATTTAAGATTCGCCTTTTGCTGTCAACGACGACGGCCGTGCGCAATTACCGCATCCTGGCGGAACTGCCGCCCGGGATCAAGATCGAGCGCGCCTGTGCCACGGAGCTCGAACGTGTCACACACATGCCACGGGACCTCTTCAGAAATCCCCTGCTCGACGAGTACGCGGCAGGAGACCGCTGGATCGCCAGTTACGATGTTCCGCTCAATGTCAACGGCGACGTTGCGACACCGGAATTCAAACTGCCGCACAGCTCGGCGCATCGCATCAAGGACTATCTGCGGCAGTTGCACCGGCGCAACTACAAGGGCGCCGAAGGCATGATGGCGTGGCGCCGGCATGCGAAGAAAATATGCGGCTTCAACATTGCCGCCCATGCCGAGTGGTCCTGGAACCTGAACGGCCGCAGCGAAAAGGAATTCGCGATCGCCTGGGCGACCCGCCAGGGCTACGCCGACCCCGATGCAGTGGGCGACTGGTCGGAGTTGATGGGACCGGTCGAGTTCGACGTTTACGACTCGGATTTCCCGGCCTGCTACTCCCAGGGCGAGGCCGCGGACATGGTAAAACAACGGCGCCGGCCGTTCCTCGGCGAGGGCATTTTCCGGTACTACTCGGACCCTGAAGATTTCAACCGCAAAATTGTCGCCGGCGAAAAGGCCCTGGAGATCGCGGCCACATTTGCCGACCCGTACCTGGCGTCCGAAACACGGGTCGTGCTGAGCTATGTCAAGCTGGCGCAAACGATCTACGAGACCGCCGAGCAGCTTGCGGTCGGTGACATCGTGACGGCGGCCGGCCAGAAGCAGCTCCGCACGCGGCTCAAGCAACTGGGCGAAGTGGGTGCGGAAAATGTCGCGGCGATCAAGGCGTGGCGCACCAGCCTCGGGCCGGAGCGGTGGCACCACCGCGTTCACGATGCCGTCAAGGGCACCGAGTCAACCGTGGCCCAGATCGTCGGCTACGTCGAAAGCAACGTCCTGTATTGAAGCGATGACGTATAAGAACCGCTGACCATGAGCGCCATGGGGGGCGTCGACGGCGTCCCTGATTTTCAGCAGTCGTGCGGCCCCGGGGGCCGCTGTTGCGACCGTGGCCAAATCGCTTCGCTCATCGCGGTGCAATGCCTGTCCGTCGCTTCAACCGTTGTCGGGTTGCCCGTTCCGTGCATTATCGATTCGGTCATTCCCGCCAGGCACCGTCGATGACCTTGCCGCCGCGGCCGGTACCGCGCAGGTCGCCGTCGAAATGAAACAGGGCCAGGGTGTGCTCATCCATGGTGTATGGCTTGGACGGCGGCGTGAATTCCTCGTGGAACCCGTACCTCAGGATGTCTGAGACGCGGAATTCGTCGATCATGATGTCGAAGCCGTCGCCGCCAAGGCGCCACTCCCCTCCAGGCGGCGGTGCGGCAACGGCGTTGGGCCAGTATTTGTGCTTCCAGTTCACGTAACCGGCCAGGTCCGGCCTGCCGTCGAGGTACGCCCGGAACATGACTTTGCCGGTGTTTTCGTCGCTGCCGTCGGTCCATTTGTAGCCGTCGTTCCAGGTCCATTGCACGGCGACATGGTGCCACTTGCCGTCGCCCAGTGCAATCGGACCGACACCATATTGATCGGGCCCGAAACGTCCGGCACTGTCCATCGTATCCCGGCCGTCATACAGCCCAATCACATTTTTGAAGGTAAAGTCGATTAATCCGTATTCCTTTCCGGGCTGATGCCCTGCCGCGAAACCGACAGTAATCGGCAACCCGCAGTTCAGGCTGCTGTAGGCGTCGAAGTTCAACTTGACGCTGAAATCAACGGTGCCCTGCCTGGCGTCGAAAAATTCACGTACTGCCTTGTCGTCGGTTATGGCGCCGGTCGGCAATGTGACTTTCCTGTCGGCGGTCAAATGAAGGTTCTCACCGATGCCGGTGTTTTCGTCCGACCCGGGAGCCGTCGAGGCTTCGGCGGGCACCTCAATCTGCGTGTCGGGCACAAACAGGCTTTCCTCGGAAAGCGCGATGAATGGCGGAATGCCGTCTATCTGCAGATAGGGCACCCGGATGTCCGGATGGAAGGTGAGATGCCAGGTAACATCCTGGTCTTCCGTATCGGCATCGATCCGCCAAACCGCGGTCTCGGTCTTGATGTTGCGGCCGCGACTGGATCGCAGTTTCAGCACCGCATTCTTGTTGTTCGTTCGAATAGTGAAGGAATCCGTCTTCGCCGGCACCCGAAACCAAACATCGGTGGGGTGCAGATAAATGGCATTGAGCAGGGACCCGGCAGGATTGGCGACAACCCACTTGTACCCGGGCTGATAGAACCACTTCAGATCGATGTACGGATGCCACGGGTACGCTTTGAGCTTGTCGGTATACCTGACATCAACCGCGTACGTGCCGGCCGGCATCTCCTCGGCAACTGCGATGGTGTAGATCCAGCCGTCGATGCCGGCAAGCTGTTTTCTCGAGAGTACCGTTTCGGTGACATCGACATCGCCGCGGCGCACCCGGATTTCGGCAAACGGCGCGAACGTCTTTTCGGTAAGGAACGACGGCGGGATAAAGTTCTTGAACATGGCGCGAAACACTGTTTTCCCGCCCGCGGCATGCTGGAAAAAGATCGGCGACCGGGCGGGATCACGGATGACTGCCAACTGCGGCACCGCCAACTCCTCACCGGCGGGCTGCGCTGCCAGCCACATGTAGGCGGCGAGGTCCGCGGCTCGCGCCAGGCCGTCATAATCGGTAAACGACATGCGCAACTGCCGGCGCTCTTCAAGCCATCCCCGGGCAAAGGCGCAATACATCGGGTTGCCACCGAGCCGGTAACCGATTTGGTTCAGGAACGGAAAGTTCTTCGTCGTGTCGTGCACCATCGATCGCTCAGGCTTCAACAACCCCAGTTCGAACAGCTTGTCGGCATAGGTTTCGGCAAATTCCTTGAATTCGTCGCTGACTTCCGGTACTGCGAGGGATTCGCGCAGGGCGTAGGCGTTCCATTTGATGCGGTTCGCGTGAACCCCCTCGGCGATCATGTTTTTTTCCTGCGCCTTGAAGGCACGATAATAGCGCTCGTCCCACGTCGCCCGATACAGGCAGGCGAGCTCACCCCGCCAAATGACATTGCCGCTGCTCAACCCCGACCCGGCGTCGCCGCCGTCGTCACACCAGCCGTCGACAATCATTTTCGCAACATTGAGCGACCGCCGGTCACCGGTCGTGTAATAGTCCAGCAGCAGGAACTTCAGATGCCCCCAGGTCCACCTGCAAGCCCATCCATCGAAGGCCCAGGCGCCCGGACCGCGATAGCCCCAACCCTTCTTCCGGGTTAATGCCGGGGTGTCGATGGCATGGTGGATGAACCTGATATCCCGCGTGTGGCGTGACATGGCAACCGCATAGTCGTAATACCGCCGGTCCCCCGAACGCAGGTACAGCAGCCACGGCGCGATAACATGCGGGTAGCTCGAATTGTCGTTGTTCTTGCGGTATCCCGAATAGATCCAGTAAGGTTCGTCACCCTCGCGCTGTTTGGAGATTTGCTGCGGCACGCCGCGGCCAAAGTCGTAGTAGCCGTAATGGGGGCGCAACCGTGAGACAACGTGGAGATACTCATCAAAGGCCGCCGAGAGCTTCTCCTCAACGACCGGGAAGCGGTCGGTGTCGTAGGGATGCAGATCCCCCAACGCGCGTGACTCGCAATTCCACTTGCCCGATGCCAGTGCCGTTGGCGGTGTGTTCAATGCCGCGGACAGCCGGGCGCGTTTTTCCGCCACTATCGGCGGGTGAAAATAGAGCAGCGTCTCGTGCGTCTTCGAGAACCCGAGGCCGTTGCTCGGGCGCGCTTCGAGCGGCGGATAATGGCGCCGGTTCGCCTGGAACCTGTCCCAAGTCTGATCTCCCCAGAGGGACTTCAGCGCCGACAGCCGGAAGTCCAGGTTGCCACCGCCGTCGCTGGAGAACAGATGGGCGACGACACTGTTCCCGGCCGCCTCCAAGGCTGACGGACGTTGCCTGGACAAGTCCCGCACACAGGCAAGCAATCCGAACCGCTCCCCCGACATGTCGATGGCGTTTAACAACCGCCTGTCGACCTGGGCAGGCGCCCCGTCACCAAACGTCATGGGCATTGAAAATCCCATGTCCGAAAACTGGACCGTGTCCGTGTCGACGGTGATTATCCAGGTCGTAAAGAGACGCACGAGCGGACTGTCGCGATGGATGTAATACCGATGGATCGCCTTGCACATCCTCGTCCCATCATCCGAAGCGAACCAGCCTTCCTGGCGAATGACGACACGCATCGGACCGGCGTCGGTTATCTCGAGAACATTTCCGGCCACCGCGTGCCCGGTCGAGAACCTGGTGCCGTCGTGGGTGACAAAATGACTGGCGCGTTCGGGTGTCGGCGCCAGGATTTGTTCGTCCGCGCTGAAATCGCCGTCGCCATCGAGGTCCAACATTGCAGATTCGATGAGTGTATTGCGTTCTCTCACAAAGCGAAGTTGCAGGACGCCGTTGTTTACTGTTATGCCCTGTGCCGTTTCGGAAACTGAAATCGGCGGGGAATCCATCCGCTTTACGTCGGTTCCGTATTCCAGGAAATAGGCCGGCGTAGGCTCCTCGAGACATGCGGGTTGGAAATCAACGAGCAGCCAGCGAATACTGGCGGCGTCTTTCCTGCCTGCGGGTTTCGTCCAGGTGGCGGTCGGGACAATCTGGGATGGCACTTCAACGCCGTTGGCGTCGACGATGCGGGTGCTGGACGCGCTGAACAGCTCACCCTCCGGTACCGGCACGCCAAAGGTCACAGGCCATTTGCCCCTGGCCCCTGCACCGGCATCCACGTTGAGCGGCACGCGTCTGTACTTCGCTGCCTTGGAGCTGTCTTCTATTGTCGAGACTATGGCGATCTCCACAGCCGTGTTTTCAATCTCGACCGGCTCGATGTTGCGGTCGACTCGGCGAGCACCGAACTCGACGGTCCCCGCTGCAACCCGGAACGCCTCTGTCAGCCGCGCGGCATCGGCGGTTTTCAGTGTCTCACTGATGAATTTCAGTGAGCGGAAACCCGGTGGTTCATTGAAGCTCTTCTGCAATACGGACCAGGTCGAATACCGGTGGCCGCCGGATCGAAAGACGGTCGTGTTCCTGGTGATGTTAAATCGCCACACCTCATCCGGATTCGGTGTTCCGCCGAGCGCAGCGAACGGGATCGCTGCTTCAAGGCTCCAGAAATCGTCGCCCTTGAATGCCGCCGCCTGCCACTTGCGGGCACCGCCATCGACCCACACCTTGCTTCCGAGGCTGTTCACCAGGAGGTGCTGAAAGCGCTCGGGGCCGATGAACAACTCGACACTGTTTTCATCCCAGAGATTGCCGCCATCCGGCAAACGATCGGCCAGCAACGCAACATCGGGTTCATGGCAGGTGGCGGCAAGATACAGGGTCTGATCATGCCAACCGATGCGGAACGCAGTCTGTTTGTCGGTGTGCGCCGCAGTGCCAAGCACGTTGAAACCGGTTGCCTCGACCAGTGACGCCCAGCCCGGCTCATCGGCACGGCCGTCGAGCTCCGGGGCCGCATCGAGCTGGAATACCGGATAGTAGATGGCGGCGCCGCCGGCTTGCGGCGTTTCGATGACACCGTTTTGGATCAACGCCTCTCGTGCGAAGTCCGCACCGGCAACCGTCCATGCAAGTAGGGCCAGGGCGAGGGTTGTCACCTTTTTCATTGCAACTTCTCTAATGCTGTTCCGGTAGCAGACACGACGTTCGCCTCCGTAACCCAGCATACGTCCTCATCCGGTTGACTCACGGATTTGTACGTACGCCTGCCCATGACCCCGGTCAATGGCGAGGTCACGCTATCGAGCAGTTCGAGGGTTTCGAGGCAGCGGATCTCGAACACGACATCGCCTTCGCTCACGGGGTCATACTCATTGAAGCGGAAGTCGATGTGGCCGCTGGCCTGGGTACGCAACTCGACCATGGTTTTCAGTTCCAGCAGGTAGACCGGTTGCTCGAGAATCACGTCGCCGGTCATCATTCCGGTGGCTTTCATGACGTTACGAATACCTTGCCTGGCGATCGGGAACTCCTCTTCCTTGAGTATATGCTGAGCAGAGAACTCGACACAGAAAACGGCAAGATTCCCGTCGGCCGTGTTCTGGTAATAGAGGTTGCCGCCGTCCAAGTCATCCGGATCGGGATTCACCATGAATATCGCTTGTATGCCGAAGTAGCGTGCGACCGCGTTGGCCCTGGAACTGGCGCTGTAGATCAGCGGCTTCTTCGCCTGCAGGCAGTGGAAATCGATGATGACATCGGCGTCTGCCATCGTTTCAGCCCACAGCCAATCGGTGATCTCCCCGGCTACACCGTAGTCGCCCTGCCGCTGCCAGAGGCGGTTCATATTGTAATAGTTCGGCCCCTGGTGGCGTCCCATGCCGAAGACACAGTAGCCGTGCCGGTCACGGGCATAGTAGTAATCGTCGAGCTTCGCAAGGTCTTCGCGCTCGGGATAGAATTCATAGTCGATCTCGAGTGCGAGGGGATTGGCGCACGGGCAGATATTCAGCGTCCCGCAAAAATCCTCCGATGCGATCTCGTCGATGAACTGCGCAAGCATGATTGGACCGGCATGTTCGGCGCCATGCTGGCCGGCAAGCAAGGTGAGCGTCGGTCCGGGCGATCCGCCATCGATCCTGCACCGGGTGACTTGGAACTCACGTCCTTTGCAGGTGCGAAATTTTTTCCGAAATAGTTGTTTGTCCGGCATATAAGTTTGCCAAGGTATTCTTGAAGCCCTGAACCCTCAGTCTGTCACACATACCCGGGTCTGGCCAGATAGAGTCTTTCCGGATCGCGCCAATGTTTCAGCATGATCGCGATCTTCTTCTCCAGCTGCCCCACAAGGTCGGGGCTCATGGTGAACGTGTCCTCGTCTCTCGCGGTTGCGGCCAAGGTGATCAATGGCTGCCTGCTGGTCTCGAGCAGGCGGATCAGTTCACGCGTATTGTCGACCTCATTTCGCATGATGTTTGCTACGAGAACATGGTCACCGGAATTGATCCGCCCGCCGTCCTTGGCCAGGTCCATCTGGACCTGGAACTGAATGACGTTGTTGAAATTGCGCACCAGGCACTCCAGCCCCTGCAGACGGCACAAGGTATCTTCGAGATGCGCTTCCATCTCGGCGCCAGGCTTAGTCCCCAGCACTTTTCGGGCACTCCCGACCGCGGTGTTCAACCCCTCCATGATAAGCGTGCAGGTCCTTTCGACCCGGCGCGCTTCAGCCGGCATCTGGAGGATCTCACCCCACCGGCTGCCGTGCAGATCAAGAAGATCGCCGCCGACATCTTCGCCCAGGACATTCCATACGTGCGCTTCGTAGTACGATCTTTCGTCTTCCGTCAGCTCCAGTGGGAATGCCACGAGGGGACGGGTGAGCCATCTTTCACTGACCGATAGATAGAAAAAGAAGCTCTGCTTGAAGAGTTTCTTAAACTCGTCGAGGGCCCTGTCCAGGTACACCCAACTATTCAGCATCCAGTCGATGCCCGGCTCGGACAACGCTTCACCCAGGGCCTCCCGCAGGATCGCCAGACGTTCGATCAGGTTGGCGCTGGGCTGCTGGCGGAAGCCCGCCACCAGTGCGGGATAAACACTGTTCTTTGAAAAAGCAGCGGCGCCCTCGATGGCAAACACGACAGTATCGCAATCGGCCTGTGCCGCCGTCTCCAGCTCGGTCAACATCGACAACGGGTTCTCACAGGCAATCGGCTTATCGAGTGGCGGCCGGCAGAAGGCCAGTCGACTGCCATCGTTCGCCGCGATCAGAGGGACACAGCCGCTGTAACTCCAAATACCGATATGATAGACATACACGACCGGCGAAGTACCTGCAGAGTTTGTTCCGCAGCTGACGGCTTCCATAAATCCAGCCACGCGCTCGGGCATGGGCACATCCCGGCAGCCACTGGGGCCGTTCTCGCCGGCGTACAGGTCAGGCGACCAACATATGCCGGCGCCCGAGTCATTGGCCAGCAGCCCGAACGTGTCAAGAATCGGCGCTGCATCGACGATGCTGCGACTGGCAGTTCTGTACAACTCAAGGACCTCCGGGTTGTCGATGCACGGGGCGAAACACGGCGTCAGGCTGCGGAAGAGATGGTCGCATCTTGGCCCACGCCAATCCGGGTGCGCCTCATAGACTGCTTCGGGCAGGAATTGCGGCTCGCATCCGAAAAAAGTGCCGAGCAATCCAGCTTGCTCCGCGATGCTGCCTCGTTCTGCTAGCGCCTCTAAATTCTTCTTCGCATAATCCGCCGGCACAGTCGATGCCAGCGCCTCGGGCACATGGAACTTGAAGAAGCCGGGGAACCGTGCGGTGTACTCCGGGTAGAAATCAT
>JASLZG010000449.1 GCA_030754995.1 Lentisphaeria bacterium | reverse complement strand
TCGATGGCGACGACGATGACGACGATGACGACAGTGTCTCCTTCACGGCGACCGCCACGGACCTGTGCAGCGATGTGCGGATCAAGGTTGGCTGGATTATCTGCCTGCCGCCGCCTGGCGACGACGATGATGACGACGACGACGATTGCAAGGTGAAAGCCGAAGGCGCGACGATCACGGTCCTCGACAGCGGCAGTCCCGGCACGGTGATCAGCTGGACGGCGAAGGCCACCGACGACTGCGGCAACATCACTGCGGTCAGCTGCTCCGTCACGGTGCTGGAAGCCGAGGAAGAAGAAGAAGAGGAAGACGACGACCACGATCACGATCACGGTCACGGTCACGACAAGCCGTGGTGGTGGCACTGGCGGCACTGGTAGAATGTGAGTTCGGCGCCAGGCCGAAGGATGAATAATGAAAAGCCCGGGTTGCGAGATGCACCCGGGCTTTTTGTTTATTCTGAATTTCGCAGAACTGTCGGCCTACAGTGGAACGCTGACGGTCGAAACGATGTCGTTGACCACGGCAGCCCTCTCCTGGCCTTTGTACCTGGCTTTGGAATCCAGCACGATTCGGTGGCTGAGGATAGCCACGGCGAGCGACTTCACATCATCGGGAACAACGTATTCGCGCTGTTGTATAAAGGCCCGGGCTTGGGCGGCTCGGAAGTACATCAGCGAGGCACGCGGGCTGGCGCCGAGGCGGATACGCGGGTCGTTGCGTGTCGCCGTCGCCAGATCGACGATGTATTGTCCGACCGATCGCTCGACGCCAATTTCACGAACGGCCCGTTGAATCTCCAGCAGGGCGTTGCAGCCGGCAATGGGATGGATGTTCTCGAGCGGCTGTGCCTGGCGCTGCGCGTACAGTATCTCCAGTTCGTTTTCGGCATTGGGATAGCCGAGGTCGAGGCGCATTGCAAACCGATCGAGCTGCGCTTCCGGCAGCGGATAGGTGCCATGGTATTCGATGGGGTTTTGGGTGGCGACGACGACGAAGGGGGCGTCCAGCGGGTGCCGGACACCTTCGATGGTCGCCTGCTGCTCGGTCATCGCTTCGAGCAGTGCCGACTGTGTGCGGGGTGAGGCCCGATTGATCTCGTCGGCGAGTAGAATGTTCGTGAAGACGGGACCTTTGCGGAAAGTGAACTGGCCGGTCTGCGGGTTGAAGATCGAGCTGCCGAGGATGTCTGCGGGCAGCAGATCCGGCGTGAACTGGATGCGATTATACTCGGCATCGAGCGATCTCGCCAACGCCTTGGCGAGGGTGGTCTTGCCGACTCCCGGGACATCCTCGAGCAGTATGTTGCCACTGCTGAACAAGGCGATCATCACCTGGTTGATCGCTTCTTCCTTTCCGAGTATGACGCTGGCAAGATTGTGTCGCAGTGCTTCGGCGACATCGTGAAGCGATTGATTAATGGCGGTTCCTGTAGCAGGTCGGTCAACGTGCATGCGCACCTCGGCAGCAGGGTAGTGAAAGGTGATGAAAAGTTAGCGTAATGCCGTTGATTTTTCGACAGTTTGCACGCACTTTTGTTGCCCGTCGCACCAGGAGGTGTCGTTATCACGCGGTGATCGACAGGCGGGGGAGCCATGCAGGGCGACGGGGAATCCGGAGATTGTCGATGAGGCCGGGAACGTGACTGGCATGGCCCGGCGACCCGGGTTTCACCGCAATTCGCAACTGTTACACCGCGCCGTCCACGTTCTGGTGATCACTGTGGCGCACCGACCGGGACCCTGAGCGGATCACGACTTGTCGGGTTCGATCAGACGGTTCGTTGACGTCGCCGCCGGAGGAGTCAGCTGAACTGTGCAGGTGGTCGCCGGCAGTGATCGAAGGGGCGATTGGCACCGGTGTGTTGACGGCGAATTTTGAACCCGAATGGCAGATGTACCGTAACTGCTGCAGCGCAGCTGATGGCTGAGATGTCCGCATGAAGACGCGTGCCGATTTACTGTTGGTGGAGCAAGGCCTGTTTTCGAGCCGCACCGCGGCGCAGCGGGCGATCTTGGCAGGTGAAGTTCGCGTTGGCCCTGACCACGTTGTCCGCAATGCCTCGGAGCGGTGGCCGGTGGACACGGAGTTCACGATCACCGGACGGCCGGCTTTTGTCAGTCGCGCAGCGGGCAAACTCGATCCGATGCTGACAAAACATGCGGTCACTCTCGAGGGCGCGGTTGCCTTGGACCTTGGCGCCTCGACTGGCGGCTTTACGGATCTGTTGCTGCAACGGGGGGCTGCCAAGGTGTACGCGGTCGATGTCGGGCACGGGCAACTGCACTGGCAGTTGCGCAACGATGAACGGGTGGTTTGCCTGGAACGCACTAATGCGCGGCATCTGACGGCGGAGTTGGTACCGGAACGCCCGACGGTATTGACGGCAGATCTTTCGTTCATTTCTTTACGCATGGTATTGCCGGCTGCGGACCGGGTTCTGGGCGTCCCGGCCTTGTGTTTTTTGTTGATCAAGCCGCAGTTCGAGGCCGGCCGGGCGGAGGTTGGCAAGGGCGGGGTGGTGCGATCGGCGGAGGTTCGCGAGCGGGTTGTCACGGAAATTGCGGAGTTCGCCACGTCGGAGCTCGGTTGGTTGCACATCGAGACGGCGGCTTCGCCGGTTCTCGGGCCGAAGGGCAACCAGGAGTATGTAGGTTGTTTCAGCAAGGGCGCATCGTTGACGGGGAACTGAGCGCCGGCGCATTATTCGCCGTTCC
>JASLZG010000448.1 GCA_030754995.1 Lentisphaeria bacterium | reverse complement strand
CGAGATCGAGATCGAGTCGGGTGCGATGTCCGCCGACGAGGCGAACCTGCGCCTGTTCGTCGGTGGCAACGTGCTGTTCGTCGGTACGATGAATGAGGACGAAACGACACAGGCGCTTTCCGACAAGGTTGTCGACCGCGCCAACATCCTGCGTTTCGGCAAGCCCACGGAGTCGGCCGCCGAGCTGGCGGATCTCGACCGCTTCGGCGGCGACAGTTGCCTGCGGCTGGAGGACTGGCAGCGGTGGCAGCGGCAGGCGCTGCCACCGGAGGCGCAGACCTGGATGCGCAACTACCTGCAGCGTGTCAACAACGCACTGGTCCGTGTCGGCCGGCCGTTCGGTTACCGGGTTCAGCAGGCGATCGAACAGTATGTCGCCAACTATCCGGGGCAGGGGACAGCGGCGCACACGACTGCCTTTGCCGACCAGCTCGAACAGAAGATTATTCCGAAGCTGATCGGTCTCGACCCGACGATGGATGAGTCACACGCGACGTACACCGAGCTCGAGGGGGTCATCCAGGAACTCGACGACCCGGCGCTGCTCACGGCTTTCGACGCCGCCAGGGACAAGCCGTTTTTCCAATGGTCCGGCGTCGACCGCGGTTGACCGGCAAATATCTGGCAGCGCCCCCGCCCCGCGAGGGGACACTGCCGCTCAAAGTTCGATCCAGGCATAGACAAAACAGGACGGTTACCGTCCAGATCTGGAAGGAACGATGAAGACCGGATATCCAGTTCCAGCGGCGCCTGTCGAGGTGGAACTGCGCTTCAGGAATTCCCGCTTCATCGGAGCAGCGGGGTTTGCCGAGACGGTTGAGGCGGCGCGGCAGTACATCCAGGCGCACCGCGAACGATTCCCGGACGCCAGGCACCATGTCTACGCCTTTGCGGTCGGCTTCGGTGCCAGCGTGACCTGCGGCATGAGTGATGACGGCGAGCCATCGGGCACGGCCGGCCGGCCCGTCCTCACGGTGGTGCAAGGATCGGGGCTTGGCGACACGGTTGTCGTCGTGACCCGCTACTTCGGCGGTACAAAGCTCGGTACCGGCGGGCTGGTGAAGGCGTATACCGAGACGACGCAGGCGGCGATCGCGCTGATCGAGCGCCGCGACAAGGTCCACACAGTGACGTTTACCCTGCAGGTGCCTTACCCGCTGCATCGGGCCTGCCGGCAACTGTTCGATGAGTGCGGCGTGGAAGTCGAGAATGAGTTGTTCGGCGCCGGCGTGGAGATGGCAATCCGTGTGGCGGAGCAGCGGATCGAGGAAGTGGGTCAGCGTCTGCGCGATGCCAGTGCCGGTCAATTGACGATCGGCTGAGCGGGCCCCGCCGGCAGTATTGCGCCTATTCGACCAGCAGCCAGACGCCGCTCAGGAAGTTGTCGCCGTAGCTGCGCTGGTGTCGGATGATCACACCATCTTCGTCGAACCCGTAGTTGTCCTGGCCGTCCGGTTTGCTGCGGAAGACCGATACACTGCCGGATCCGCTTGGGATCTCCCGCAGGGTGTCACCGGCATCGTCAAAAATCTCGATGCGATGGCCGACGTGTTCTCCGAGCACCTTCATCACCGACCGGCCGACGGCAGAATCACCGTTGGCCCCGGCAGGGGTGCGCCGGATTGATTGGCACCCGGTCATCAGGACAAGGCCCAAACAAAGCAACAGAATGGATTTCATCGGTGGAGCCTCCACGCTTCTTAATAATCGGATGCATTACCCGACGGTGCAATATGCATGCCAGCCATCGACGGTGTTGTCGATGGCTGGTTTCACTGGATTTTACGAAAAACCTTGCGGATGGTTTGGTCGGGCCATGCAAAATCGGCACGATACGCGCCGGTCATTGGCGGGTTCGCCGGCGGCGGTTGACGTAAAAAACGACGATGGCCGCAACCACCACGAGAATGGCAATCCGGATCGGGCGGGCGCCCATTCCCACACTTGTCGTGGTGTCGCCACTGTCGGCGGGGGTTTCGAGGACCTGGGCATAGGCGGTCACCGGAGTGATGTAGCGTACCCCTGCCCGTTCATATGTCACCGCGACGTGCAGGGGATACTTGCTGCCGGGCAGGGCCGAAAAATTCTCCAGCGGTATCTCGATCGTGGGTGCGGCGCCCGGGGCCAGGGTGATTGTCTTCTGAAGGTCTCCGACGATCAGCTCATTCGGGGCGTAGATGTGCAGGGTTGCCTCGACTTCGGTGCCCTCGTTGCTGTGCAGGCTGAGTACCGCTGTGCCATGACCCGCGATCTCGACATCACCGAATTTGGCGACAATCTGTGAAACACCCGCCGACCCGACAGCGAATTTGTGCAGCATGACCGTGCTGAACTGGCGCATGTTGGCGTCGGAATAGCTGGTCCTGACAATGGCAAAGTAATCGCCGGGCATGGTGCCAAGATCCAGTTGCGTGGTGTACTGCCCGGAATCGTCCGGGTTCAAGTTCCGCGGACCGTTTGCGGTCACACGAATGCCCTGGAATTCGCAGGTCACTGTGATGTTTCTACACACATCGTCGCCGCGATTGGTTATCGTGACGTCGAGTGCGCCAGTCGTATCGTCAGTACTGACGCCCTGTTCCAGGGAAATGGTGCCGGCGCCACACTGCAAGGCGAGCAGCAGGATGACGATTACCGGCACCTTGGTCTGGTGAAATTTCTTCATCTGATCGACCGCGGGCTTTAAGTGTGGTAGGAGCGTAGAGGCTCGAGGGCTGGCGTGGCAATGGCGGCGTCGGTCAGCGTTTCCAGTTCGTGATGTCGTCGGAGTCGAGTGCGCCCTGAGTGTCCGAGTAGATAGTGCCGAGGTCGCCGGCGTCGCCGTCCAATCCCAGCGAGGCCAGGTCGAAGGTCAAGGTATTGA
>JASLZG010000447.1 GCA_030754995.1 Lentisphaeria bacterium | reverse complement strand
CTCCGAAACAACACGTAGTACAAACGGCCGGGCTTCGTGCGCACTCCGCAAGGCCGGCAGCAGATGCGCCAGATACTTCTGGGTGCCCGTTGTACCAACCCAGCCAACAACTGGCGGTTCACTCAGTTCAAACTTATGCTTGCGCGCCAGCCCCGCCAGCTGAATGCCGGACGGCAACACAGTCACCTGGCGCTGTGGACATGCATCATGCACCGCATCGGCAAGCACCCGATTCGCCGCAA
This sequence comes from Lentisphaeria bacterium, assembly GCA_030754995.1. Classification (GTDB taxonomy): domain Bacteria; phylum Verrucomicrobiota; class Lentisphaeria; order JABSQK01; family CAJWLW01; genus CAJWLW01. Next base: position 2,663 of record JASLZG010000447.1, on the reverse strand, counting down.
TCACCCTGTCGGCCATCCGCACGACACGTCGAAAACCAGCGGTGCGACCCCGGTGTTGAAACACTGCCGACGGTGACCCGCACGGCGCGTCCCGGCAATAGACTGCATCGTCGATGTCGTAAACCAGGCGCTTCGCGTGAAATCGCAGCAGCCTGAGCAACGGGAACGACGGCAGTTTCTTCTGCAACACCACGACATCGTAATATCGCGCCCGGCGGAGTAGTTGCCACCGCGCCAACAGGCCGCTCGGCAGCTCGGCGAGGTCACATTCAATACCATGCTGCGCCAGCACCGGCTGCATGTCGAGGCAGCGGACGCGCGAGCTGGCAGCGTCCCGGCCGATAATTATGAACAGCACCTTCAACATCGTATCGTCACGCCGCCCTCAACGGATCGGGTACTTGTGCAGAATCACCCGCCAGCGGGTGTCCTGGTCCGCCCGGGCGGTCAACCAGGCCCGCGGCTCCGCGGCCTGTGCAATCTCCCGAATCTCAGCACCACTGCAGCGAAAAAGGATGGCCCGGGCCGGCGCCTCATCGACCAGTTCACGCAGCCGTGCCCGGGCGCGGCTGTATGTGCCCAGGCTCTTCAGGTAACGGCCGACGACGACGCCGAAACAGACAATCACGATCATCGCGAACAACGAAATCGGGAACTCGTAAATCGGCACCATCCCCAGATACAGCCGGTTGACGATCTGGGCGCCGGCCAGCAGGAACGCCGACCCCAGGACAGCATACGAATCCATCGGCGTGCGGAACAGACCGCCGATCGCCCGGCGAAAACGGCTCGGTGACGTCTGGTACGCGAACATTTCCTCAAAGTCGACGGTGTTGAATCCCATGTGGGCGATATGACAAAGCTCATGCGCCAGCAGCTCGGTACGGCTGTAGATCAGCCAGCGCTCCTTTTTTTCGAACGCCTTGCGCACGATGAAGAGCGCGAAGTAATCGTCGGAAGAGTGCAATGCACAGCCTGCGAAAAGCAGGCCCATGCGCTCGTTGGTATAAAAGCCCGGCACCCAGTCGATTTCGAAATCGTATAGCTCACGCGTCACTTGCTGGGCAGCGCGAAAGACATCGCGGGGGATGGCACCGGACTGTTCCAGTGAAATGTCGAAAACCTCGATGTCCCCGGCCGCCTCGATTTCCGCCGTGAACTGCTGCATGTTGCGCCGCAGAGCCTCCAGGCGCTCGGCAAAAGCCGCCACCGTCTCGCCTGGGCCCATAAGCAGACCAAGCCGGTCCAGTTCAACGAGGACGTCGAGGTCCCCCTGGCGAATGAGCTCGAGTTTTGTATCGGTTATAAAGTTCACATGAAACCGTGCGGCAAGTTCTGGCAACTGCTGCTGCCGGGTGTAACAGTTTGACAACGACACTGATAATATAGTTGCCGCGTGAATCAAACGTCCAATGCAAGGGCTGAACCGGATGAATCAGGACATTAATCAGGGCAATAACCAGCCGGTGATATCCAGCCGCTGGGCCTTCCTCGCCTGGGCCATGGTGACGGAAGGTGCGCTGCTGGTCGTTGCCCTGATCGGCTGCCGGCTGCTGGATCAGCCCGTACCCACCTCCTGGAGCTGGCGGCATCTGGCCCTCAGCGTTTTCGCTGCGGCGACGCTGCTGGTTCTGTTCGTGATCCTCCTGCGCGCAACTGCAGCGCCGTTGCGCCGCATCCGGGAGATTCTGGAGCGGCTGCTCCTGCCGCTGATACGCAACTGTCACTGGCTCGAGCTCGCGGTCGTGTCGATCACCGCCGGGCTCGGGGAGGAATGGCTGTTCCGCGGATTACTCCAGGGCGCGCTCGCCCGCCACCTCAGTGATGTCCCGGCGATCGTCCTGGCGTCAATCGCCTTTGGGCTCTGCCATTACATTACGCACACGTACTTCATCCTGGCAACCGTACTCGGCGCTGTTTTCGGTTGGCTCTATTTCACCACCAACAATCTCCTGACGGTCATTGTTATCCATGCCCTTTACGACTTCATCGCCCTGCTGATCCTGCAGCGGCAATACCGCAAGTAGCGGCCGGCAAATACATGGAACTGGAACTATCGCCCATGCCCCTACCGGCCTCCCACACTCGAGGGCCGCACCATTAATAAGCGATCTTCATCGTGTACGCCAATTCCGCCGCGCCCTTCGCCGGCACCTCCACGGTGAACACGATCGCGGTCTTGCGATACGGCTCGAACGGATGAGTCGGCTCGAGAATGTCCCACTCACCCCACGGCCTCTCGATCACGTCGACCTCGATGTCTTCGTCGAGTGAATTTTCGAGCACCACTGTGATGTCCTGCTCCTGGGCGCGCGCCTGTGGCTTGTGGCGGAACACGCTCTGCGTGCGCTCTGCCGTCACGCCCGACGGGCCGGGCGCTGCGAGGTCGACCGAGTAACCAACCGGCAACTGCGGCATGCCCTGCGGCCCCGATATCCGGATCGCACCGCTGTCGCGCGCCTGGTAGACCACAAAGTCACCGGCCGGCAGCGTCATGCCCAGCCCGGCAGCACCGCGATCCCGATTGATGACCCGGACAAAAAGCGGGATGTCCACGGCCTCGACGCCGCCTTCGGCGCTGCTGCTGTCAAATATCGGCCGCATCGTGACCGGCACGTTCAGGGCCTGCACGTAGGCGAACTGCCGCCGCTCACCGCGCTTCA
>JASLZG010000446.1 GCA_030754995.1 Lentisphaeria bacterium | reverse complement strand
CGTCAATCACTCTTGCGATCATCGTGGCGGGTGGGGGTCAGCGCGTTCCGCATCAGGCCAGTTTTCTGGTTTCTCGTTGCTGCCGGTTTCCCATATCAACACGACCATATTGAAAAGGTGTCGGACCGTCCGCCTGCCAGCTAAGTACAGTTGTGAATACATCTGCATCGTAACGTTCCACTGCTACCTTGACGATATTGCTGCCGACAAATCCTGTGCCGCCTGTCATATATATTCTCATTAGACAAACCCCTGACATATTGAGGGCTTACACGTTTTTCTCGCTCGTCGCAAAAACGCTGAACTGACCTGTGGCGATGGCGTGGAGCAGAATTGCCGTTAGAGGTCGAGTGACCTCCCTGACTTTCATCGTTTACGTATACAACGGGGAGATCTGCCGTTCAAGCCATGGTGTCATGGTGGCATCCGATTCGTCCCCCATCCGATATTCTGAGTTCGAGTTTCGATTTCCTGGTTCAATATTTCAGGATGGCTGGTTGGCTGCTATATTCGCTGTCGTGAACCGACGCAACGCACTGTCACTGATGCTGATGTTCAATCGGAGGGTTCGATGGGTAAGGAAATAATCGTGGCGAGCGTCAGGCCCCTGTATCGTGGGGAAATGCCGCTGGCCGACTACTTGGCCTGCGTCGAAGGGTATCTCGACGAGGCCGGAGCGGCCGGCGCCGACATCGCCTGTCTGCCGGAAGACCTGCCGGGACTGGGCGCCCAGGCCGAGTCGATCGACGGGCCGGTGGCCGGTTGCGTCATGGCGGCGGCGAAGAAGCACGGCATGTACGTCATCCTGCCGATGGTCGAGGCGGTCGACGACCACAAATACATGAGCGCCATCCTGATCGATCGCCGCGGCGAGGTCGTCGGCAGGTACTTCAAGACGCACCCGACGCCGATGGAAATGAACGACTGGGGCATTTCGAAGGGCAACGACATACCGGTGTTCGAAACCGACTTCGGCACCATCGGCATCATGATCTGCTTCGACGGTTACTTTCCGGAGCTCGCCGCGATCATGAGCCGGAAAGGGGCGCGGATCATTTTCTACCCGCACTTCCAGGACTCGCCGGAGATCGAGACCCACCGGCTCCACATGCAGGCCCGGGCGATGGACAACTGCGCCTACGTCGTGAGCTCGACCTTTGGCATCCCGAAGGATCAGGCGTGGATGGCGCCCGACCCGACCGTCGGTTTTTTCGTCGGCTATTACCCCAGCTGTGTAATCGGTCCGGACGGCAGGTTCATCGCCTGCAGTGGCTGGGAGGAAGGGCTGCTGACGGCGAAGATCGATATCGACAGAAAGTGGCTCGTGCACGGGCACGGTGAGCCCGGCATCTGCGACATGAAATGGATACTGAACAAACACCGGCGACCCGAATTGTATCGGCGAGAGGACGATGCTGCTGCCAATTGAGAAAATCGTCATTCACCAGGGACGGATCCGGACCAACCTGCGCTTTTCGTATGGGACGGTCGATTTTTTCCAGTTCGCCATTGTGGAGATCATCAGTGGTGAGTTCATCGGCCTGGGCGAAGCCCTGGGCGGCAATCCCGACACCTTCGTTGCCGCCGCGAAAGCGATGATTGGAATGGATGCGCTCGCTCCGAATACTGTTCTGGAGATGGCGTTGCTCAATGAGCCCCGGCCTTTTGTTGAGCGCGAAGCGTTCTCGATCGGGCTGTACGACCTGGCGGGAAAGTTCCTCGAGGTGCCGGTGCACACCCTGCTGGGCGGCCGCAAACGGGACCGTGTCCCGTTGATGCCGTGTGTCTTTCCGGACAGCCCCGGGGATGCCGGCGAAAAGGCGGCGAAATTTGTCGAGCAGGGCTATAAACATTTGAAAGTGAAGTTTATGGGCAACCAGGAGGAAGATTTGCCTGTCCTCAAGGCGATCAGGGACAAGGTCGGCGACGATATGTACCTGCAGGCCGATGCAAACTGCGGCTATGCGCCCGCTGACAGTTTTCTCAATACGCTCGACAACTTTGGCAAGTGCAAGCTCAATGTCATCGAGGACCCCGTTGAGGGAAGCTGCCGGGACTACGCCGGCCTGGTCGGGAAAACCGGCGTGAAAATAATGGTGGACGAGAAGGCCAGGACCGTGGCGGGCCTGGTCGAGGTGGTCAGGAGCGGTGCCGCCGATTGCGTCAATCACCATCCGGACAACACCGGCGGCCTCGACATTCTCCTGAAGATGAGCGGCATCTGCGAGTCGTTCGGCATGCCGTCGGCGGTGGGCGGTACCGGGTATCTCGGCATCGGCACGGCGGCGCACCAGACCCTGGCATCGGTCATCGGCCTCTCCTTTCCGTGCGGCGAACTGTGCGGGGTTGTCGATCACGGCTTTGAAATGGCGCTGGCCAAGGAGCTTTATCCGGTCGATGACGGCGAGGCGATCATACCGGACCTCCCGGGGTTGGGGGTAGAACTGGACCGGGCGAACCTGGAGCGGCTGACCGATAACAAGGTGGAAATCACCAAAGAGGGGTGCCGGTGACTGAATCAGGCATTTCCGCGCCGTTTGTCGAGTCCAACGACATCCTCGACAAGCCGGACGCTTTACTGCGGCGATTCCTCAGGGACGGCTACCTGTTCGTCCGGGACCTGCTGCCGCGCGACGACGTCCTGAACCTCCGGCGACAGATCCTTGACTACTGCCGGGACGGGGGCTGGCTTCGCGACGGGACCGACGTGATGGAGGGGATAACCGATCATGAACCGGTGCGGGAAGGTGACAAGGTGTGGGTGCCGGTTTACGAACAGGTTCAAAAGCTGGAGGCCTTTCACCGGATGAAACTGCACCCCAACGTGCAGCGCCTGATGGAGGCCCTGTTCGACGAACCCGTTTTCTGTTGTCCGATGACGATCGCTCGCCTGGCATTTCCCAACGACAACG
>JASLZG010000445.1 GCA_030754995.1 Lentisphaeria bacterium | reverse complement strand
GCGAGCACGAAACCAACCGCCTCGTTTTCCTTGGCAAGCTTGGCAAAGACCCCTGCAAGCTCCTCGTTGTTCAGCACAACGGGAAAGACCATGCCGGGGAAGACCGGCTTGTTGGTACCCGAGACAAGGTTGATCTCCTCCGGCAGCTCGGAAGCCCTGAGGATCGCCGTAGACTCGCCGGGCCGCTCGCCGCCACCCGGCTTCGCACTGTCCGCCTCGGAGGACACCGGCTCCTCGTCGATGATCTCAGCCTCCGACGCTTCGATAATGCTTTCGGCGTCGTTGTCGGAATTGTCTTTGTTCGCCATGGGAGATGAATTGGAGGGTTCAAAGGCGTCTGAAATCAATACGCGGGCAATGGCCACCGTGTACTCTATAGTCGACGACTTATCATAACAAACCGCCCGCACAACTGTCGACGGCCACCGGTCACGGCAACGCCGGTGCGCCGGGCCCGGTGCGGACCAGGCGCAGGTAATCGATCTGTACATCATCTTCGATATTCTGAATCGTCACCTCGACCGGGCCAACCGTCAGTTCGCAGGACTGGCGACTGGTCAGTTCATGCCAGACGCCGAAAAGCTCACTGCTGACAAAGCCCCCAGTGTCGCCGATGTCGAACGCAATGCTGTTCGAGCAACCATCCCGCCACATAACGCGCGCCGCGAAACGGTAGGTTCCCGCTTTCCGGACCTCGAACCGGTACAATGCGCGGCCTATTGCCTTGCCGGCGTCCGACGGAATTGCCAGGACCCGGTCCCCGGAGGCATCGTTGGCCTTGATCAACCGGAAGCCACCCGAAATCGCATCGTAATCCTCGGCTTCGACGTGGACCGTGAACTCGTCAGCCGCAGCCTGTGCGGTCGCCGGCTCGAACACCGGGAGCCCGTATTCGGTGATGTAGTCGGCGCGCGCCAGCAGCGCCTTGTCATAGGTAGATTCATCGTGCCAGAGCTGCTGCACGGCGCGGTTGAGCGGACTGATGTGAGCGAGGGGATCGGCATGGTCAGGGGCAACACTGCCAATCGTCGCCAGCACGGCAACGAACGTCCCGACCGGCAGGATCAAGCGCGGTGCCCAACGCCCGCGACCGCCGGCCGGCACCGCGGCCAGGCCAAGGACCGCACCGACCCAGACATCGGTCCCGCGCGACAATACGGTGCAGAAGCAGGCCGCCAGGAACACCCCCAGCACCGCCGTAGTCGCAGCGACATGCCCGGGCAGCGCCACGGGGTCTGAAGCGTCGTCCGACCCTCGAAACGCCGCCCGCAGCAGGAGCACCACCAGGACGATCACCGCCAGCCATCCCGCTTCCACCAATATGACGGCAAACTGGCTGTTGCTGTCGGTGCGAATCTTGTTCTCGGCAGGGTGCGGCAGTTTCGGCACCTGCAGACGCAGATAGTTGATACGGCTGATATACTGGCCGAGGCCGCCGCCGAGCGGGTAGTCACGTGGCGCCTGCAGCGCCGCCTCATACTCGATGTACAACCGCCGCGTATGCCCCCCGTCATATGCCGGGCGCAAGGTATGCCATGCCGTCGGTTTCGGCATCGCCCAGACGGAGGCGGCCAGCATCAGGGCCACCGCCCCAACCGCCACGGGCAGCCGGCGTCGACCGGCGAGACGCACCAGCGTGATCACCGTGACCAGGGTCCAGGCCATCAGCATGCCGCCATCCACAAAGGCAATGCCCACCATGCCGCCCGCCAACAACGCCACCGGCACGAGCGACCGCGGCCGGGCAACGGCGAAGTGAGCCAATAGAAAAGGTGTGCCGATGACAATGAGCGAGGCGTATTTTGCATCGCTCAATTGCAGAGGCGCCAACCTGTACCAGCCGCCGGGGCCGGCAACCAGCAGAAACAGTACAATCCAGGCGATTACCCGGCAGATCTCAGCAAATTGCGAGCGCCGCAGAATTGTGAACAGATACCAGGCAACAACGAAAACCTCGGTGGCCTGCACCAGTTCCCGGAGTCCGCCACCGAGCTCGGCACGGCTCAACCCCGCCAGCCCCAGGCACCAGGCGGCGAGCATGATGCCGTGGGCCCACGGCAGCAACGGAGCGGACAAATGGCGGCGTCCAAAGGCAAGGACAGCGAGCAGGCAGAGAAAAACCACGACAGTGGCGACGGGTACCGATCCAAGACGCGCCTGTGAACAGGCGGCCAGAAGGACCAGTGCACCGATGCCGGTCAGCCAGGTCGGCGGCGCCTCGGGCGCCCCGTTGATTGCCGGTGCGTTACCGGTGGAATTCAGGTTCGCCGAGCTCATAGCCGCTGTGCGCCTGGTTGCCGCCGAAACCGGCGAGCAGATAGCCCTCGTTGCTGGTGTTGCCCACGGTCACCGACCGCAGTTCGTCACCCTCGATCCCGTGGACCCGCAAGGCCTTCAGGACATCAAAGCGGATGTTTGCCGTGTCCCCGGCACGCCCGGCACCACCAGTGGTTCCGAGTAACAGCGTCTTGTCTCTCTCCTGAAAATCGAGTTCGCGCTTCTGAAACTGCTCGCCGGTCTCGAAGGCCGGCGTGAGCAGCGACTTCGTCCGACTCACCGGCGCGTTGTGCTGCAGCAGATAGGGGTTACCATCGATATCGAGGTGCAGGTTGACAAAGACCTGCTCATCGCAGCGCAATTTCAGATACAGCACCGGGGTATCCTGCAGCTTCACCGGCGAATCGAAAACGTGGCGCACGGCGTGAAACCCGGCACCGCCGTTAAAGGCGACGCGCGTCATGTCTTCACGTTCCCGGGTGAGGTGCACATCATCGTCCTTGAGCGGCTGCCAGATCGCCGTTGCTGCCGTATTGTCATTGGCGACGTAGAGAAAATGCGGCGCCCGCTCGAGCTGCGACGCGGCAACGCTGTAGCGGGAGACGGTAAAACCGTTACGCACCGACCAGAATCCGACGTGCCCGCCATTTAGCGGCTGCGGATCAATAAAGTCAAACAGCTTTTGATCATTGAACCAGGCCCGGATCCTGTTGTCGTGCTTGCTGACACGAAAATGCCACCAGGGATAGTGTACGCCAGTGTGCTCCTGTCCCTTA
>JASLZG010000444.1 GCA_030754995.1 Lentisphaeria bacterium | reverse complement strand
ACGTGGGACAGGGAACCAGCCGGTGGATGCGCCTGGCGCGGCAGGCCGATCGTTTGCAGCAGCAGTGCCACGTATTGACGGATGCGGACCTTGACTCGCGCCTCGCGTCTACGCGCGAAAGTTTCGCGCGAGGGCACGCTGACACGCCGGCGTTGGTCGAAGCACTTGCAGTGCTACGCGAGGTCGCTCGCCGCGAACTGGGTCTTGAGCCATACGTCGTGCAACTCGCCGGCGCCGCGGCGCTGCACCACGGTCAGATCGTCCAGATGGTCACTGGCGAGGGCAAGACACTGTCGTCGGTGATCGCGGCCGTGTTGCTGGCGTGGTCCAAACCCGGCGTGCATGTGGTGACCGCCAATGACTATTTGGCGCAGCGTGACGCCGCGGGGATGCGACCGGTTTATCAACGCGTGAACGTGAGCGTCGGATTGGTCGTACCCGCGACCTCGCAACCTGCACGGGCTGCCGAGTATCGCAAATCAGTCGTTTACACCACCCAAAAGGATCTCGTCGGTGACTGGTTGCGTGACCAGCTTGCACTCAAGGGCGCCAAGGACACGGTGACCGAGCGGCTCACCGCGCCGCTGATTCCCGGTCAGCCCGTCCAGACACCCATACTGATTCCGGGCCTGCACGCGTGCATCGTTGACGAGGCGGACGTGGTGCTGATCGATCAGGCCGTCACGCCGCTGATCATGTCGATGCTGGGGCACACGACCGAGCCGGCCCAGACGTACGTGCGCGCCGACGAACTGGCGCAGCAGGTCGAGCAAGGCGCGGACTACGAACTGGATCTTCGTCATCGGAGGGTTGAACTCACCGACGCGGGCAAGCAGAAACTGGGCGAATCGATGGCCGATAATGACCGTGGCACCTGGCGGTCCGCGCGTCGCCGGCACGAACTGGTCACACGTGCGCTCGTGGCCAGGCACTGCATGTCCCGCGGTGACCAGTACGACATCGTTGATGGGCGTGTTGTGCTTGTTGATGAGTTCACCGGCCGATTCATGCCCGACCGGCGCATGGAGCAGGGATTGCACCAGGCGCTTGAAGCCAAGGAGCAACTCGATATCACCGAACCAAGCCAGTCCGTGGCCAGCCTCAGCTTTCAGCGTTTTTTCCGTTCGTATCCCCATCTTTGTGGAATGAGTGGGACGGCTGCCGGAGGCCGGCCAGAGTTCGAGCAGGTGTACGGTGTACCGGTTCGCATCATTCCAACACACAAACCGGTACGGCGTACACGACAGCGACCACAAGTGCTGCCAAATCAGGAGCGCAAACTCGAAGCGATCGTGGGGCAGGTGCGTAACTTGCACGCCACGGGCCGGCCGGTGCTTATCGGGACACGCAGCCTCGAGGCGTCGCAGACGTTGAGCCAGATGCTCGGCAATGCTGGCCTGCCGAATCACCAGGTTCTCAACGCCGTCGAGCACGAGCATGAAGCGCAGATCATTGCGCAGGCGGGCCAGCTCGGGGCAATTACCGTGGCGACAAATATGGCCGGTCGGGGAACGGATATCCTTCTGGGAACAGGAGTTGCAGACTTTGGCGGCCTGCACGTGATCCTGACCGAACGGCACGAGGCGCGGCGGATCGACGAGCAACTGATCGGCCGTGCGGGCAGGCAGGGCGATTGCGGCTCCGCACAAGTTTTCCACAGCCTCGAGGACCCGCTGCTTGCAAAACATGCGCCGGCTTTGTTACCTTATGGTAAGTGGCGTAAGGCCAGACGGATAGGGCCATTGGGCGCCGCCCTGGTCAGGGGATTATTTTGGGTCAGCCAATGCTTGGCCGAGAGAAGAGCGTTCGAGGCGAGAAAAAATGTGTTACAACGGGACAACTGGCTGGACCGGGCCGTGCCAAGTTTGTAACTTACTGCCTGAAATGAAACCACACAGCATCGAGGTGGAGCCGCACCCGATCATGGGTCCCAACCTTCCGTAACACGCATGGATGCGTAATGATCAAGGGAATTATTCGAAACCAGTTTGTAAAGTCTATCTATAACACACCCCGATATCGACTACCACTAAACAGGTCGATGGTCGGGTTGTGTACGTTGCAGCGCCCACACCAATTGGCTGGGATTTGAGAGCGTTTCCCACCCTCCTCACGGATTAGGGGTCAGTTTCATGTCAAAGCGACGAACGAGCCGTTCCGGTTCAACCAAGCCTGCCACCAACCAATCGCGCCGTAACAAGCGAAAGAAAACTCGACGAACCGCAGCGCCTGCAGGCGCTGCGGCGCTGCACAGAGAGTATGCGCCGTGTGCGAACGAGTTCATGCTCGAAGTGCTTGAACAGCGCACGTTGCTTGCCGTAAGCGGCGCGTTTCTGGGCATCGATTTCCTGGAGATCGGCAGTGACAACACTGCGGACATCATTACGATCACCAACACCGGCACAAACATCAATGTGTTTGATGACGTTGCCGCGGTGAATCACATCGCGGGCTCACCGTTCAACATTGGCGCAACCAACGCCTCCCAGATCCGGATCATTCTCAATGACGGTGATGACACGCTCAACTTTGACGCGGACACCCTTGACGATCAGGTCGGATTCAGCAGTTCAGTTCAGGGGATCCTGGTCATTGGCAGCGATGGCGACAACACGATTCAGATCAATGCGGACCTGACCGATGGCACGCAAGCCCCTATCCCCGTCACCATTCTGGGTGGTGCGGGCAACGACTCGATCGTCGGCAACGCCGGCGACGAATCGCTCACGGGAGGGTTGGGCCATGACACAATCATCGGCATGGGCGGCGCCGACACCATCTCCGGCGGCGATGGCAACGACGTCCTGTTCGGTGACCAGGATCCCGCGGGCGTGCCGCTGCTTGGCGCCGCCGGCGCGGACACGATTTCCGGCGGCGGCGGCAATGACTCGATGAATGGCGGCGGTGCGGACGACCAGCTCGAAGGCGATACCGGCAACGACACGCTCAACGGCGGGGCAGGCTCCGACATTCTTCGCGGCGACGACGACATAGACGTCGCCGTCGTACAGGACCCCACCGCCGGCAATGACACCATCACGGTCGAGGGCAACATGCT
>JASLZG010000443.1:2785-3072 GCA_030754995.1 Lentisphaeria bacterium | reverse complement strand
TATCCGAGTGTACGATCCTGAATCCGAGGTTCTCCCAGGTGCCCGAGGAGATCGTCGATGAGGCCGGCGACACACTGATATTGGACACGGCGTACATGGACCACGGCAGTGACCAATAAACTTGGAAATGTCCATTGCATCGCCAAGTTATTCCGTCTCGAGAATACCGGGCATCGTCTGACAATGCCGCAGTTTCAAATCCACGGAGTCCCCAATTGAAAAGGATGCTTTACATCATGGTCATGATCACAGGCGTTGCCGCTCATTCTGCGCACGGCCAGGAGGCT
>JASLZG010000443.1:0-2775 GCA_030754995.1 Lentisphaeria bacterium | reverse complement strand
CATACGAACCATCAAAGCCACGCGCGCCGAATCACCGCCGGTGATGGATGGCAAACTCGATGACGCCTGCTGGACGACAGCCGGAGTCGCCGAGGAATTTATCACGCACAGGACCAATCTTCCGGCAGCGCAGCAGTCAATCGGATATATCTGCTACGACAATCGGAATCTCTATATCGCGATGAAATGCATGATGCCGAAGGGGCTCAAGCCGGTCGGCAACCAGAAGCCGCACGACACGTATGTTTTCTCCGACGATACCGTCGAAATCCTGATTGATCCGGGAAAATCGGGTGTGGATTATTGCCAGCTTGTAGTCAACGCCTTCGGTTCGACGTTCGATTCCTGGCGCGGTGGCGGCGGTTCACAGTACGACCCGTCGTGGGACGGCGACTGGCAGGTCGCCACCCACATTGCCGACGGCTATTGGTCGCTGGAGATGGCGGTGCCGTTTTACAATTTCGGCATCTCCCCCGAGCTCGGATCGTCCTGGGGCATCAATCTGTGTCGGAACAGCTTTGCGCCACGCCACGAAATGTCATCGACCGCCGCACGCGGTGATTTCAACGTGGCCGAGAGCTTTCCACTGGTCGAGGGTATCGAGGTTGACTTTGCGCAATACCCGCTGCGAATCGAATCGCCGAAGTTGCTACTGCTCGAGCGTGCGGAGGGAAATGGCGAGCGTGCAGAATTCTTGTCGCTGCTGCGCAATGCGTCGGACACCGCGCAAAAGGTAAAAATCGAACGCTGGACGGCGACCGATGACGGCGCTCCGAAAGAAGCAGACATAACTGTCACGACGCTGGCGGCCCGGGCTACAGACGTCTGTGCATCCGAGATCATTGGTGTCGAACCGCTCGGGACAACGCCGTTGGACACGTTCATTTCCCGCGCCGCGCCCGATCTGAAAAAGCTCGTCATACGCGACGCAGCAAGCAACGAGATTCTCGCCCTGTCACGTGTCCAACGGCCGTGGCTGTGCGAAGCCATTCGCATCAGCGTGGACGACCCGTGGCAAGCGAAAACACCCGCAGACGGGAATCCGGCCATTTCATGTCGCGTGGACCTGGGGCTCGCGGAATCGGTTCGCAAGGCAGGGGTGCTGCGCGTTACTTTGCAGGCGCACGACACCGGCAAGGCGCTCGCCGACAAACGAATCGAGGGCCCGCCAGCGGCCTCTTCGTTGTCGTTTTCTTCCGAGGGTCTCGACTGGGGGGCTTATGAACTGGTTGCAACATTTACTGATGCCGAAGGCCGGGAGGTGGTTGACACGCGCGCGCCTGCCACGGTGCTGCCGGGCGGGAAGCACCAGGTAAAAGTACTGAATAACCTGACGAGCGAGTTGATCAATGCCGCCGATCGCGGCCTGCTCGATGCGACAGCGATCGATTTCATGAACCCGCGGCAGGGCTGGGTGCTGGTGACTGCATCGGGCGATGGTGAGCTGCTTCTCGATGCCGAAGACAAGCCGCTGCTGTCGTTGAAACCGGGCAAGCCCGCGGCCGAAGCAAGACGGTTGCTGCCGGTCGGACGCCATTCAATCCGCGTGCAGGGCCGTATCGAGCAACTCATTGTGCGAAGCGTTCCGGAATTGATCTACAGCACGTTTCCCGCCGGTTTTTCCATGAAATTTCTGCGCAAGCACATACTGCCGCATTGCACGACGATCCTCGGCGGCACCCGCGACGAAGCAGCCATGCGCCAGTGGCGGGCAGAGGGAGGGCGTTGGATCACATTCGGCGTTGCCCCGAGTCATCTCGCTTCCGCGACCGATGATTTCATCACAGCCGATGACTACTACGAGAAAATGCTTCGACACGGTGGATTTAGACATCCGTTGACCGACGGGATCATCCTCGACCAGATCGGGTCTCCGAGTATCGAGCAGAAGATCGAGATCGCCAAAACCGTGTCCAAGATACTTGCCAATCCCGACCTGGCCGGCCGCGCCTATCAGCCGTGGTACGAGGGCGCCGTGTTCGGCTCCGAAGGGGATTATGCAATGATGAAACTGGTGCTCGATGCTGGCTGGCCGTTTTCCTTTTATGCATACCTTACGGAACAAAAGTCGGAAGAGGAGACGCTCGACGATATTCAAACCATGATCGTACAGACCATTGAGAGCGGCAACAGTCAGATCCCTGGATCCATGCGTCGCGGCGTCGCCACGATGGGGTTCTGGTCGGCTGTGGCCACCGGCCAGATCCAGGATATCGATCCGTCCACCAATTTCAAAATACTGATGGAGCTGCAATTCGCCGCCCTGGCCAACGAACCGACGCTGTTTGGGCTCTACGGCGCTTTCTGGTATTACTCGCCGTACGTCGACGAAGAGATCCTGCGTTGGGCGGCAAAACTGCACCGGCACTACGGTTTCGAGGGCCGCACGGACCGTATCACGGACGACCCGTATCGCCTCGGCCACATCGGGAACGGCGATTTTGAAGACGGCACTACAGGCTGGACAATATCCGGCCCCGGTGAGGCCGGCGCAAAAAAGCTCGCCGGTTACGGTCATCTGCAGGGCCGTTATCTTGGCGGCATTCAGGGCGATACGATTCTTGTAACCAAACGGTCAGCCGACGGGCCCAATACGTTTTCGCAACAGGTCAACGGATTGACGCCGGGCCGCGCGTACTCGTTCAAGATGATCACTGCGGACTACACAAACCTGACCACTGGCAAATCGGTGAAGCAGGCGGAGGCGGTTTCGATATCCATCGACAATACGGATTGGGTGCCCGACCTCAAGAGTGCCGACATCCATTCGGACCG
>JASLZG010000442.1 GCA_030754995.1 Lentisphaeria bacterium | reverse complement strand
GGCGGGACCGTGGCGTACGCTGCAGCGAAATCCGCCGTCCACACGTTTACGCGCGGCCTGGCACGTGAACTGACGCCGCATGGGATTCGGGTCAACGGCTTCTCCCCCGGCGTCTTCGACACCCCGATGCAGGAAGGCCGGGCGACACCGGAAGTCGCTGCCATGTTGAACAAGTTGACGCCGGTCGGGCGGATGGGACAACCGGAGGAGGTGGTCGATCTGGCGCTGTTGCTGCTGTCGCCCGGAAGTTCGTTCATGTCCGGCGAGATTGTCGAGATCAACGGCGGACTGTTGATGCGGTGAGAGAGGGAAAGTTTGAAGGAGCAGGTGTTTCGGACTGAAGAGTGGGGGATTTGATGGCTGCTGACGAAAAAATTCTGGCACTGGTGACTGGCGCGGCTCAGGGTATTGGCCAGGCGACGACGGCACGGCTGCTGCAGGACGGCTGTCGTGTCATCGCGCTGGATCGCAATGAAGATACACTGCAGGACCTGCAGGCTGAACTCGGTGACGATGTGTTGCCGGTGTCATTCGACCTGAGCGACTGCGAGGCGATCGGCCCGCTGGTCGCGGAATTGACCGAGCAGCACGGACCCATTTTACGCCTGGTCAACAACGCCGGCATCTGGCCCGGCGGCCGCATCACCGAGTTGACTGACGACGTGTGGCAGCTGGCCTTTGCGGTCAATGTGACGGCGCCTTTCGCGCTCATTCGCGGCATTGCGCCGGTCATGGCAGCAGCCGGCGGCGGGACGATTGTCAACGTTGTCAGCCGCAATGCCTTTCGCTCGAGCACCGGCTGCAGCGCCTATGACGCATCAAAGGCGGCACTGCTGGCCCTGACAAGAACGGCGGGCGGTGAGTTGGCGGCGGATGAAATTCGCGTCAATGCCGTGTGCCCCGGAGTCATCAGCACCCCCGGTGACCTGTCAATCGAGGACCCCCTTTTCAAGGCGGCATACACCCGGCAGATCCCGATGAACCGCTACGGCGATGCTGGCGAAATAGCCAGCGTCATTGCCTTCCTGCTCGGCCGTGATTCATCCTTCATGACCGCCCAGGCGGTCATCGTCGATGGCGGCCAGATCGCCTGCCAGGACAATCGACGGTACATGGAGATCCCCGGCTTGTCGGAAGAGTGAGCCCGCCAGGTGTCGGCGCTGACTGGTAGTCACATTCGTAATCGAATTCCGATGCGGGTGAAGTTTTTTTTCGTCCCCGACACCTGAAATCTGATGCCTGAACAGTCCCGCATCTCCATTGACTTTCAGGCTTGTGGCGGTACCGTTAGCCCCTCAATTCTGACAACTCTCACGTCAACCTGCAGCCAATGGTCCCGAAATGAAACTGATCCGCTTCGGTGAGTTCCGCCAAGAAAAACCCGGCATCCTGCTCGATTCCGGTGCCCGCAAAGATCTGTCCGATGCATTCAGCGACTGGGACAGCGATTTTTTCGACAACGACGGACTGGCGAAGCTCGCCGATATCGTCGCCAGCCGTGGTGATGAGTTGCCCGACGCACCCGCCGATGCCCGCCTCGGTTCCTGCGTCGCACGCCCGTACAAGGTCATTTGCATCGGCCTGAACTACGAGGAACATGCCCGCGAGTCCGGCCTGGAAATCCCCCCGGAGCCGATCGTTTTTTTCAAGGCTACCAACACGGTCGTTGGCCCGTACGACAACGTGACGATCCCTCGCAACGGCGAAAAGACCGACTGGGAGGTCGAGCTTGGCGTCATTATCGGCAAGGCTGCCAGCTACCTTGCGAGCGGGGAAGCGGCTGCCGACCACATCGCCGGCTACTGCATTTCCCACGACGTCTCCGAGCGCGCCTTCCAGCTCGAACGCGGCGGCCAGTGGGTCAAGGGCAAGTCCTGCGATACCTTCAACCCGCTCGGCCCGTTCATGGCGACACCCGACGAGCTCGCCGACCCGATGAACCTCGCAATGTCGCTCGATGTCAACGGCGTCCGCAAGCAGAGCGGCAATACCAGCACGATGATCTTCGACGTCTGCGAGCTGATCCGTTATCTGTCGCAGTTCTTTACGCTCGAACCCGGTGACGTGCTGACCACGGGCACGCCGTCGGGCGTCGGACTGGGCATGAATCCGCCCGAGTTCCTCAGTGTGGGCGACGTCGTCGAGCTTGCTGTCGAAGGGCTTGGCAGCCAGCGGCAGACCTGCGTCGCAGCCGAATAGCGGGGAGGTACGCAAATGAATTTCAATCGATTCAGCGACCAGGTTGCCATCGTCACCGGCGGCGCCGACGGTCTCGGCAAGGCAATGGTCGATCGGCTCACGAGCGAAGGCGCCACGGTCTGTATCTTCGACTACAACGACCGCACCCGCGAGGCCGCCGTTGCGGAGTTCGCGGAACGTGGCTGCAGCGTCGGCGGCAGCACGGTCGATGTCGGGGACGAGGCATCCGTGCGCCAGGCCATTGCCGGGGTGGTCGATACCTACGGGCGTCTTGATGTAATGATCAACTGCGCCGGCATCGTCGGCCAGACCAACGTCAAGGCAGTGGAGTACGATGTTGACGTGTTCGACGAGGTGATCAACGTCAACTTGCGCGGCTCGTTTCTGATGGCCAAGTATTGCCTGCCGCCGATGCTCGAGCGCAATTACGGGCGCATCCTGCTGGTTGCTTCGATCGCCGGCAAGGACGGCAACCCCGGCATGGCCGGCTACACCACCAGCAAGGCGGGTGTCGTGGGCCTGGTCAAGGGACTGGGAAAGGAATACGCCGAAAGCGGCGTCACGGTCAACGGCCTGGCACCGGCCGTGATCCAGACGGCCATGGTCGATGCCGCCGATCCCGCCATGGTCAAGTACATGACCGACCGCATTCCCATGAAACGCACCGGCTCGCTGGAA
The DNA here is from genome assembly GCA_030754995.1 of Lentisphaeria bacterium. GTDB lineage: Bacteria > Verrucomicrobiota > Lentisphaeria > JABSQK01 > CAJWLW01 > CAJWLW01. The sequence goes on along the minus strand of JASLZG010000442.1, from coordinate 198 downwards.
GAGGCGGCGGCGACGGCGGCCTACATCGTGTCGCCTGAGACCACTTTCAACACCGGCTTCGTTTTCGATCTCACCGGCGGACGCGCCACGTACTGAGCCGGCCGGCGAGGCCGCAACCGTTTCGTCAAAAAATCGCAACCTAATTCGGCTCAGATTGCCGGTTGCGGTCGCCCTTTCCAGTTATTCGAGCCCGTCTAT
>JASLZG010000441.1 GCA_030754995.1 Lentisphaeria bacterium | reverse complement strand
GACCAGCTCGCTGGTGTCCACGTCGTTGTTCTTGCCGTTGATGGAGTCGACGTAGCCGTTGAGCTCGATGGTACAATCCTGATACAGCTTGCCATGAAAGTGGAAACGCTGGATGAGGCGTTCCAGTGACTGGTACATGAGGTTCCGCTTGCCCTGCGACTTCTCGCTCACCTGCTTGCGGATGGCGTAGAGGTGCTCGGCGGTCTTCTCGAGGGCGTCAATCAGGTGCAGGATACGCTCCTTCTTGACTTCGATCGTCTCGTAATCGGCATTCGAGTCTTCACCGACAACTTCAAAGATCTCGCTGCTCCTGCACTCGCTGATGTTTTTCTGCAGGACAACAGGGAAGTGACACAGGAGCCCGTCGAGTTCGAGGCGTTCCTGGTAATACTCGGTGGTGTAGAAGATTTCTTCCTCGTGCGACAGGCGGGGTAGAGTGCCCATCTGATGAAGATACTTCTGGATGACATCCTGGTCGTCGTAAAAATCGGTACGACGATCAGTCCGCACGCGGCCTTCCGCAACGTCTATGGAGGTGCTTTGACGCATTCGCCTCTGTTCCGGCCCTTGTCGATGGCGAGGTGCCCCTGGGAAGGTGAAGGCTTCGCCTCAAAACCGGTTTTGCTTCGTCGGTTGATGTGAGTTTAAGATACACTCCCAAGTGCATCCCGTCAAATGGCACCGGCTAACATTCCAAGTCGGAGCCACTGTCAAAAATCGTCGATTCAGTGCTCGGCAACCTTTTCACCCGGGACTTCGCCGACATTCGGCGCGTCCGGAGTTTCGGGGAAAAACAGCAGCTTCTTGCCGTCGGGTTCAAGGCGCACGACTGAGCCTTTCTGGATGTTCTGCCGCAGAATCTCTTCCGCCAGCGGGTCCTCGATATAGCGCTCGACAACACGCCGCAACGGCCGCGCCCCATACTCCGCCTTGTAGCCGACCGCGATCAGGAATTCACGAACCTTGTCGCCGTAGATCAAACGAATGCCGTGCTTCTCCAGGCGCTGGCGAATCTTTCCGACCTCCAGTTCAATGATCGACACCAGATCGTCGTTCTGCAACTGGTTGAAAACGATGATCTCATCGACACGGTTTATGAACTCCGGACGGAACTTCTTCTTGGCCTCCGCTTCCAGGCGTTCCTTCATCAGGTCGTGATTGTTGTCGAGTGCGGACTCGCCGGTAAACCCAAGCGTCTGCTTCTGCAAATCGCTGGCCCCGACGTTCGACGTCATGATCACGATCGTGTTGCGGAAATCGACGCGCACACCGAGGCTGTCGGTGAGCTGGCCTTCCTCGAGAATCTGCAGCAGCATGTTGGTGACGTCCGTGTGCGCCTTCTCGATCTCGTCGAACAGCACGACGGAATACGGACGGCGCCGCACTTTCTCGGTCAACTGCCCGCCTTCGCCGTGGCCGACATAACCCGGCGGCGAACCAACGAGACGACTGGCGTTGAATTTCTCCATGTACTCGGACATGTCGATCTGGATGAGCGCGTCGACATCGCCGAACATGAACTCGGCCAGTGATTTCGCCAGCAACGTCTTGCCGACACCCGTCGGCCCCAGGAAGATGAACGAACCGATCGGCCGCCGCGGATCCTTGAGGTCGGCACGGGAACGGCGCAAGGCGCGGGAGACCGTGTTGACCGCGATGTCCTGGCCGACAACGACGTGGTTCAGGTCTTCCTCCATGCGCAGGAGGCGTTCGGCCTCTTCCTCTTCCATGCGCTGTACAGGAATGCCGGTGAGCTTGGCCACCACTTGCGTGATGTCGTTCTCTTCGATGGCCACGACGTGCTCGTTGGTCTTCTGCTCCCACTCGCGTCGCCTCTCCTCGAGAAGTTCCTTGAGCGTTTTCTCCTTGTCGCGCAGGGCCGCAGCCTCTTCGTATTTCTGCTGGCTCACCGCCAGTTTCTTGTCCTTCTTGATCTCGCCGATGTCGTTCTCAATATCCTTGAGGTCGGGCGGCCGGATCATGGTCGAGATCCGGGCACGCGAGCCGGCCTCGTCCATGATGTCGATGGCCTTGTCCGGCAGGTGCCGCCCGGGCATGTAGCGATCGGAAAGTTTGACCGAAGATTCAACCGCCAGGTCGCTGTACGAGACATGGTGGTGTTCCTCGTACTTGTACTTGACGCCGCGCAGGATTTCGATGGCCTCCTCGATCGACGGCGTGTTGACGACAATCGACTGGAAGCGGCGCTCGAGGGCAGCGTCTTTCTCAACGAACTTGCGGTACTCGTCCAGGGTCGTGGCGCCCACGCACTGGATCTCGCCGCGGGACAGTGCGGGCTTGAGAATGTTCGAAGCGTCGAGCGCTCCTTCGGCGCCGCCGGCACCGACGATGGTGTGCAGCTCATCGATAAACAGAATGACTTGGGTCGAGCGTACGATCTCGTCCATCACCGCCTTGATGCGTTCCTCGAACTGGCCGCGGTACTTGGTGCCGGCCACCATGAGCGGCAGGTCGAGTGCGATCACCAGCTTGTCGCGCAGCAGCTCGGGAACCTCACCCTTGATAATTGCCTGCGCCAGCCCTTCGACAACGGCCGTCTTGCCGACCCCGGCTTCCCCGATCAATACAGGGTTGTTCTTGGTGCGGCGGCAAAGGATTTGGATGACGCGTTCGATCTCATGGGCGCGGCCGATCACAGGGTCCAGCTTGCCGGCTACCGCGAGTTCGGTCAGGTCCCGACCAAACGCTTTGAGAGCCGGCATTTTTTCCTCGGCGGCGGCGGCAGGACCTGCACTCATCTCGTTTTCCTCTTTCGTTTCCGGTGGGATAAAATTTGGATCCAACGCCCTGAGCACTTCCGTGCGAACGGTATCGGCATCGACATCAAGACTACGCAAGATCTTTGCCGCAACGCCCTCACCCTCCTTTAAAAGTCCCAAAAGAATGTGTTCGGTGCCGATGTAATTGTAGTTGAGCGACCGTGCTTCGCTGGCTGCAAGCTGCAAAACTTTCTTGACCCGCGGCGTGTACGGGATGTCGCCTTCCTGCATGGTGGCGCCGCCGGTGCCTGAATGTTTCTCCACTTCCATGCGCACGGTATCGAGGTCGAGATTCATCGATTGCAGCACACTGACCGCAAC
>JASLZG010000440.1 GCA_030754995.1 Lentisphaeria bacterium | reverse complement strand
GACCGGTGCGGACCGGCAGCGGGTGCACAAAATCATTGACGGCCGGACGATTCTCAATTATCAGCAGCTCGTACGGCGTGTGCCGGTGCCCGATCACATCTACGACTACGCCGTTGCACTGGTCCGCAGCACGCGCCCCGGGCTCGAAGACACGCCGGACTGGATCAAGCGTTGGGTTACCTGGGGTGCCGGACCCAGGGCGGTGCAGTACCTCATCCTGGGCGCCAAGGTCCATGCCGTTTTCGACGGCAGCTACCTGGTTCGCGAAGAGGACATTCGCAACGTCGCCAACGATGTCCTGCGCCATCGCATCGTGCTCAACTTCCACGCCGAATCGGAAGGCATCACCAGCGATCACCTGGTTGAACGGCTGGTCGAGGAGTGCGTCGTCTGATGGCATCCGGAGCCGAAGAGCCGACCTACGACTTTGTCGATCACGACATCATCGCCAAGTTCGCCCGGCTCAATGTGCGCCCACGTGGCCTCGCTGCCGGCAACTTCACCGGCCTGCACCGCAGCTCGCATCACGGCGCCAGCGTCGAGTTTGCCGAGTACCGCAAATACGTCCCGGGCGACGACACGCGCCGAATCGACTGGCGCGTCTACGCCAAGTCCGACCGCTTCTACCTGAAGGAATTCGAGGCCGATACCAACCTGCGCTGCTACCTGGTGCTCGACTGCAGCGGCTCCATGACGTTCGCCAGTGGCGGCATGTCGAAGTTCGACTACGCCCGGCGCCTGGCCGCCACCCTGGCGCACCTGCTCGTACACCAGGCGGACCACGTGGGGGCGCTGTGTTTCAATGACCAGGTCGTTCACGACATCCCGCCGCGTGGAAATCCGGCGCACCTGCGGTTCATCTACGACACGATCGACCGGGTCAAGCCGCGCGGCAAGACCGACATGGTCGAGATCCTGCACGGCCTGGCCGAGCGCCTCAGCCAGCGCGCCATGGTTGTGCTGTTTTCCGATTTTTTCGTCGATATCGATCCGCTGATCTCCTGCTTCGAGCACATGCGGCATCGCAAGCAAGACCTCGTCGCCTTCCACCTGCTCGACCGCCAGGAAACCGAATTCGAGTTTGACCGGCCGATCCGTTTTCAGGACCTCGAAGGCAGCGGTGCACTGATGACCGAGCCGGCCGCCATCCAGCGGGACTACAGGATAGCCGTCGACAACTTTCTCTCCGCCATGCGGTACGGTTGCCGACAGCACAACGTCGACTACCAGTTGACCATGACCTCCGAACCGACTGAAACGGCCCTCACCAACTTTCTTCTGTCACGGGCCAGACGCAGGCGCTGATGAATCGAACTCGTAACATCCTGCTGTTCCTGGCGATTGCCGGGGCCGGCGTCAGCCGCGGCGACGATGACCAGGAGATCGCCGCCCGTTGGGCCGGGCAGCTTGGCGCCAGCAGCTTCGCCGAGCGTGAGCAGGCCGGCGAGGAATTGTTGCGTCTCGGCAGTCGCGCCCGGGCTGTCGTGGCGCCGCTGCTCGAAAGCCATGACCCCGAGATCCGCCTGCGCGCCCGGAAGGTTTGGGAACGCCTCGTCTGGTACGTCGTACCCGATGCGGAGGCCGATATCGACGCCTTTCTCGCTGAACTGAATATCGGCACGGCGGCGCCGAAGGAACCCGGTTTCATCGCCCGGGGTTCCGGACGAAATGGGGTCGCCCAACCATGGCGCCGCAACCGGCCCCGGGTCAGTGCAGCCTGGCGTCGGTTCATCACTCGGCACAAGGCTGAATCGATCCCGCTGCTGTTCGTCATACAGCAGGACCCGACGACTCGTGCCCTGGTCGAAGACGGCGTCCGTGTGTTGCTCCAGGTAGTCAGCGCCAGCGCCATCCACCAGCGCATGCAGGCGCAGCCAATCCATGAGCAGGCCCAGTTCGTTGACCTGGTCCTGGCACTCAATGCCGACTCGCTGCAGCAGGCCGAGGCATTGCAACGGGTCGTGCTGATGCGGCTGGCCGGCCGCAACCGCGATGTCATCAGCCTGGGGCGCTTTGGTTGGCTGCGGACCAGTGACCGCGAGGTTGATGCGTTTCTGGTCGAAACCGCCGCCGCCATCCGCGCCGGCAAACTGCAGAATGAATTCTGGGCTGCCGCCGGTGCCGAGCTCGACCGCGCTGGCCACGTCAATTCCCAGTGCATGCTCATGACCTACTATGCCAAGGTCGGCGTGCTGCTGAACCAGCCTGAGCAGGTTGCCAATATCATGCGTCACGAGCTGTTGCAAAGCGCCGAACCGGCGCTCCTCGAGGCGCTGGTCGCGGTGCTCAGCCAACTCGAGTTGCATGGTGACATTCGCGTGTTGCTGCACGAGTCCGGCACCGCGGCCCTGACCTACCTGCAGATGTACAGCGACAACAAGACGAAACGGATCGACCAGCTCACTGAGGAACAGTGGGAGTACTTGTGCAATCTGATCAATTCCGAAAAAGACTGTTCCCATCTCGCCAAAATGCTCGAACGCCACGAGGAAGAACTGCTCGCCGCCCGCACCTGGCCGCTGATGTTCGAGTTCGATCCGCCTGATTCACTGTACGACGCCAACGCCGCCTTCCGCCTCGCCACCTGGCACGATGATCGCGGCGAGTTCACCAAGGCGGCCGATTTTTACGAGGCGGGCCTGGCCGCCTCGCAGAAGAGCGGTGGCAGTATCACGGGCACGTCTGCCGCGACGATTCGCGAAAAGATCGACGAACTGCGGACCCTGGCGTTGAACGACATTGATGGCTATCAGGCCCTGGCGCACCGTGCCCGGGTGGCCCTGCACAAACACCGTTACGCCGAAGCGATCGAGACGCTCGAACAAGCCATCGTCCTGCGCCCCGAGAACGCTGAACTCTATGGTGACCTGTTCCTTGCCTGCAAATACGGCAGCTACTACGACCGCCTTGTGGAGTACGCCGAACGGCTCGACGGTGTGGAACCGGCGACGGACAGTGAAATGTTCAAATTCATGGACCACTACCGGGAACTCATGGCGCTTGACCAGGCGTTGGCGTTGGCGGATAAGCTCATGGCCATGGACGTCGACAAAACCGAGATGTACCTCGCCCGCGCCGCCATCTATCTGCGCATGGGCAAATA
>JASLZG010000043.1 GCA_030754995.1 Lentisphaeria bacterium | reverse complement strand
CTGGTTCCTCAGCGAGAAAACTGCGTTCTGGGCATTCGACCCGGACCCTTTCAACAGCTTCGCGGGTTTCTGTATCGGCGCCGGTGTAAGCGAGGAGTTGTGGAAATTCGGTTGCGGCCTGATTGTCGTCACGGTCATGGGCCGGGACATCGGCGCCGCTGGACGGGTGTTGGGTTTCGTCACCGTCGGCCTGGCCTTTGCAACGGTCGAGAACTTCAGTTCGTACTCGGGCATCAGCACCCCCCAGTTGGTGGCCCGCGGCTTCATTTCGGTGCCAATGCACGCGATCATGGGCGTGATTCAAGGGATCGCGGTGAACCGGGCCTCTCGCGGCAACGTTGCGTGGCCGCTGTTTCTGGGGTACGGGATTTCAATCGGCCTGCACACGTTGCACGACACCTGGGGCTTGTTTCTTCCGGAACCATGGGTGTGGCTGCCGATCATTGTGATGATCGCGGTGCTTGTCGCCTGGGCTCTTCAGGCGTGGCGGCAGGTGCCGGAGGTGCTGGGCCTGTCGCGGTCCCCGCGCCGGCGTAAGGCGCCAAAATCGGTTCAGGAATGGTAAAGTATGGAAATGTCACGGGAATCAGGACATTCAGCAGACAGTTCGCCGGAAACTGCGGGCCAGCGGGAAAAAATGGCAACTACAGGTAATCCGGAAGCCAAATCGGAACAATCCAAAGCCGCCGTGGCGCCGCCGCCGCCTTCCGGCATTCACCTGTGGCGTTGGCCGGTGGTGATCATCATCATCATCGCCGCCGGACTTTATGTCACACAGCGGCTCACCGACAACGTCGAAACCGTGGTGACGGCGCCGGAGCGTACGGTGAAAGCCGCGATCGCCACCTGGCGGGCATTCAACCAGGTTCAGATCGATCAGCATGTCATTAAGTTTGTCTCGGGCATCCCGGTCGGCCGTGACGACGCCAGCCTGGTTGTGCACACTCTTGACTTTACGCACACCGGCGTCGCGGAGAACACCAAGAAACGCTTCGGCATCAATTTCGGCACGACGACCGTGTTCATGTCGGTGCCGACGCGCATTCACTACGCCGTCGATTTTTCCGGCGCCAAGCCTGTGGAGTTTCATGTCGATGGCGAGACCGGCAGCTTCATTGCGATCTTCCCGGACCCGGAGATTCAGGCCGTCGAGCTGTTTTCCCACGACAAGAAAGAAATGGTGAAGGCCGGTCGTTTCCGGCTGGAATCCAGGTCCGGCGAACACCTGAAGGATCAGCTCGAGCAGAACCTTTACAACGAGGTGCGTGAGATCGGAAAAAATGCGGCGGCGCTGCGCAAGGTTCGCGACCAGGCGCGACCGGTGCTCGCGAAGTTTGTCACGACCTATCTCTACAACCGCGGCGAATGGGATATCGCCGGCGGTTTCCTGCGTGTCGAAGTAAAATTCACGGGAGACGCACATGCGCCTGAACGAAATGATGTCACCTTACCATAACCGACCAACACCCATGCCCAGGCTTCATTTCATCCTGCCGCTGTTGATCGGCGCCGCGGTGTGGGCCCAGCAGCCCGACACATCGATCGACGTCAACGAGGCAGCCGTGCGCCGGCAGGCGACAATCGTCGAGCTGCAGAACAAGGGCAACGCGGCCTTTGGCGGCAAGTTGTTCGAGCAGGCTGAACGCTACTACCGGCAATATTGGCAGAAGGCCTACAACCAGGACCTGTTCGTCGATGCCAGTGAACGCCTGGTAAAAACCCTCATCCACCTCGAACGCCCGCAGGACGCCGTCGAGGTCCTGGACGAGGTCGAGAAGTCTCACGAACTGACGATGGCCCACCGCATTACGGTCGATTTCTGGCGCGGCCAGCTGCTGGTCATGCTCAACCAACCGGCCGTGGCACTGCCGTTGTTCGTGAGGCTGTCGCGTAGTAAGCCGCCGGCGAAACTGCTTCCCGACATCTACAGGGGCGCTGCCGAATGTTATCTCGCTGCCGAGCAGTGGGAGAACGCCGTCACCGCTCTGAAAAACGCCGAGACTGTCGCGCCGAACAACGCCAAGAGGCGCGAGGCCAGGCTCGGGCTGGTGCGGGCCCACCTGAAAATGAAATCCTACCAGGAAGCCGAGGCGATCGCCGCCGCCGACTTTGCCGATGCCGAGCGTCCCTATCGCAACAAGCTCGGCATGCACCGGATCGAGGCACAACTTGGCCTCCGCCGCGTCGAGGAGGCTTACAATTTCTACCGTAACAAGATGATAACCTCGCCCACCTACTCGGTCGACGACGAGGACTACCCGCTCCTGCGCATGTTGGGCCACGCCGTCATCGACGCCAATGACCCTGCCGCCGCTGCCAGGGAGATTTTTGAAAAGAACCTGCCCTTCTACACCAACCGTGAGCAACGCCAGCAATTGCTCCGCGATGCCGCCGAAGCCTGGGCGATTGCTGGTGACTACAGCACTGCCATGGCCCGGTTCAGGACGTTTCTTGATCACTATGGTGACCATCCGAATGAGGTCCATGTGCGCTACCGTATTGCCCAGATGTGGGACGCGATGGGCGAACCCGTCGAGGCTGTCACCGCATTCACCCTGGTCTACAATCGTCAGGATGCCCCGGTCGAGCTGCGCTATCAGGCGGTGCGCCGGGTCTCTGCACTCTATACCGCGGATGGTGACCTGAAACTCGCCGCCAAGGCCCTGCTCGCGGCCTCGCTGCTGGAAGTCGACGACGAGCTCCGCGCCGATGCCCTCTACTTCGCCGCCGAGGCCTGGATGAAGCTGGAGGAGTACGACGAAGCGGCCCGACGCTACGGCGAAATCGGCGAAAAGTTCAGCGGCACCGGCGTCGCCGAAGACGCCCATTTCAAACAGGCGCAGGCGCAGTATTTTCGCAAACGCTACCGCGAAGCCGCGGCGGTTTTCAAGGAGTTCCTGGAGTGCTGGCCGAATGCTGCCCGCGAGCGTCTGGCAGAGGCTACGCTGCAGCTCGGCCTGGCCCAGAGCGAGGCGCACGATCAATATACCCAGGCTGCCGAGACGCTCGCCAACTTTGCCGCCGATTGGCCCGACCATGAGCGTACCTCGTATGCTCTGCTGGTGGCGGCGCACGCCTACCTGCAGCACGACCGTCCCGTCCCCGCCATGGCGCAGCTCACCAACATCATCGAAAACTTCAAGGACACCAAGGAATACCCCTACGCCATCTATTGGCGGAGCTATCTGCTGCTGGCCAATGGACAACCCGAACAGGCTGCGGCCGACGGTGTCGAGTTCGTCACCAAACACGGCAAGTCGCATCGCGAGCTCGCTGCCGAAGTCCTGCTCTGGCTCGGCCACGAAGTCAGCGACGACCAGCCCACTGCTGCCGAGAACTATTTCCTGCAACTGGTCAAGGACTTTTCAGACTCACGCTATGCCCCCGAGGCGCTCTACCGTGCCGCCGAAAATGCCTACAACCAGGGTCGCCCCGACGACGCCCTGTCCTACACCAACCAGTTGCTTGCCGATTATCCGGACGGCCCCGAACGTGTCAAGGCAAAGGCCTGGTATCTGCGCGGTGACATCGAGTCCAGTAGAAACCGATTCAAGGAAGCCGGTGAGGCTTACGGTACCTGCGCTGCCCTGGCCAAGGGCTCACGCCTCTACTATGCCGCCATCGGCAGCCGCGGCGACGCCTATTACTCGCTCGGCGGCCTCGAAGGCGACGGCACCGACAGCTACGAAGAGGCAAGAAAGAGTTACGAACTGATCGTGAACGAGTGCAAGGACGAGTCATTCGTCGAAATGTCGCGATACCGCGCTGCCAAGATTCACGAAATCCTCGCCCGGCAACAGGCCGATCCGGTGAAACGCAAGGAACATATCGACCTGGCAAAACTGTATTACTTCGATATTTTCTTTGAATACAAATCCATCGACATCTCTGCCAATTTGGTCGACTGGTACTATTTTTCGCGCGCCGGCTTCGACCGCGCCCGGCTCTATGTCGAAGACGACAAAATCGAACAAGCCGTCCTCATCTACGAGTCTATCGGCTCAGCCCGCATCCCGACCGCCCCGGACGCCCGCAAGCGCGCCGCCGACCTGCGCCGCCTGCAGCTGGAGTAGTGGGCGCATGTTGATTCGTGACCAAATTTGTTTTACAGTACGGCTTATCGATTGACGGCTGATTCACATCGACATTTTTAGCATAAATACACAACCACCCCAACAAGAGTCCGATCATAATGAACGGGAATCCATACGCCAGTCCTAACGCTTTCGCCGGAGCTCCAGCCCTGGCCGAAGCATGGGAACGCGCCACTTTCATTCGCAAGGCCTACCTGCATCTCGGCCTTGCCATCCTGGCATTCACCGGGCTCGAGTGTGCCTTGATGGTTTCGCCCCTGCCCGACATGATGATGAAGATGCTCAGCGGCAGCGGCTACGCCTGGCTGGCTGTACTCGGCGTTTTCATGCTGGTCGGCTGGATGGCCCGTGCCTTCGCCTGCAGCGAACAGCCGTTGAGCATGCAGTATATCGGGCTCGGCCTCTACGTCGTCGCCCAGGCGATCATCTTTGTGCCGTTGCTGACGTATGCCATTCGCTTCAGCAACCCGGACGTGCTGCCGACCGCCGCTGTCCTGACACTGACATTGTTCGTCGGGCTCACCGGCGTGGTTCTGGTTACGCGCAAAGACTTCTCGTTCCTGCGGAGTATCCTGATGATCGGCGGCTTTGTCGCCATCGGGCTGATCATCTGTTCCGTCATCTTCGGGTTCAACCTCGGCATCGTGTTCTCAGCTGCCATGGTCCTGCTCGCCGCCGGTGCCATTCTGTACACGACTTCGAAGGTGCTGCACGACTATGGCCCCAATCAGTACGTTGGCGCTGCCCTCGAACTCTTTGCCGCGGTGGCGCTGCTGTTCTGGTACGTGCTGCGCATCGTCATGGCACTGCGTGACTGAGGTTGCCGACAGTTGCCGCAGGCAAGGTATTTGGCCCGGTTGCGAAACGGGCTGGATGTCTCACTGCGAAGGCCGCGGAGAATCAAACGCGCTGGCCGGGGTCCGCGGCCAGGATGTCTGCCCAGGTGAATCGCCGTTGTTGCCTGCAGAGGTTGAGGATTTTTTTCCTGTGCCCGGCCCGCAACTTGATGTCATAGGTATTCCAGAGCCCCTGGAGTGTAGCCTCGTCCAGAGTTTTCAGGCCAGGAGACGGGATCCTGTCGAGAGCATCGAGCATGAGCCGGTGCGTTCGAGTCAACTCCGAAATAATCGCGGCGTTTCTCTCCATGCTCAGTGAGTGGACAGAGATGCCGTGGTGGAACCACTGCACGACGGCGCAATCGCCGACCTTCACCCGGCGGATTTCGGCTGCGACTTCGTGGCCAAAGGACGCCCTGCCTGGAATGGACTCGGACGTGGCGCCATACTCACAGGGCACATATCCGGCGGTCTCCATGAACATGGCCTTGGTCAGCAAGTGAAAAAAGGCCAATTGAGGTTTTGTGACCTTTGTCATCAGCATGTTGTGGTCGGCAATGTGTACATGGGATGAAGCTGGAAATTCCTCGAGAGTTGCTGTGTGCGTGGAAAACTCGGAGGTGATCGTTTGCCTGCCGAACAACTGTCTCCAGCTGCGCCCGTCCTCGGAGAATTCGCCGATGCAGATACAGTTTTCCGGGTCGTCGACGAGATCACCAACCAGGGTGCCCGCGGTGGTGGCGACAAACTGTCGTTTCTGCAACTTTGCGGAAACACAAAAAGTCTTTTTGTCCGTTCCCCGCAGTCGACGGGGTCGTTTCACTCTCCCCCGTGGGCGAAACGTACCGCGCAGGATTTCTATGAAATTTCCGGAGCATCCCGGATGACCACCGTCACCGGTCTGTTTCAGTCCTGCGAGCTGCGCCCTGGCGATTTGATCTGCGGCAACCGGGTCGGCGCCTTTCCCGGCCCAGTATGCCGCCAGTCGTTCAACCCGCGGCACATGTATTGCCGTTTTTCGATTTTCCTTTGTGGTCATCATACCCTTCATGGCGAGCCGCTTATCGCGGCTCCTGCTGGTTGCGCAACAGGCGCTCGACTTTCAACTGGATCAGTCTGCCGGCGTCGAACCGGGTCTCGATAAGTTGGCGGGCGGCGTAACGTTTACAATCAACGGCGGCTCGATTCGCAAGCATCCCCGCAAGGCAATTGATGGTGGCGCCAACGTCATCGGGGTCGATGACGTATCCGGTGTCCTCGCGGACCGCTTCCGTGATGCTGCCGACATTGCTGGCGACGACCGGCAGGCCGCTGGCCATGGCTTCCAGGATGACATTCGGAATGCCCTCGGTATCGCCGTCGGCGAGGCGGCGGCTGGGTGCCAGCAACAGGTCAGCTGCGGCCATGTGCGCCGCCACTTCAGCGGGGGGGCGGACCCCGCACCATTCGACCGCGTCTTGAAGCCCGGCGGGGACCATGGCCTGACAGGCATCGCGCTCGGGGCCATCGCCGATGATCTTCAGGCGGGCGGCGACATCTGCCTCGTGCAATGCTCCGACAAGGGTGATGGCACGGTCAACGCCCTTTTTTTCGACGAGGCGGCCAACGAACAAAAGGTTGACCAACGGGCCCGGGTCGAACGTCGTGTCGGCCATCGGCCAGCGCTCCAGGTCAAGCCCGTGATGGACGAGCTGTGTCTTGCCGAGGTAGTCCGGGCAGCGGTGAACGAAGGCATCATGTACGCGTTGATTGCAGACAAAGACGCTCTCGGCGGCGCCATAGAGGAACTGGTCATCGAACTTCGGAACCAGCGCGTCGCGGGCGTGGACACTGATCGCGTAGCGGCTGGCACAGGTGTGCGCGACGTGCGCTGCCAGCAGCCCCGGCAAGTCGGCGAAGGCCGCGTACAGCAGTGTCGGGCGGTGTTCATCGACGAGCTCGGTCAGGCGCTGGACGGCGGCGCTGTGTCGGCGCAGGGTCATTTGCCGCCGCACGATTTTCGGGATTGGCAGGCTGAGACCGCGGGAGCTGTCGTTGCCGGGCTGATCGTCGGTCAGGTACACGGGCTCCGGCAGGCCATCGGGTGGGCTGCCGGAGCCGCGGTGGACGGCGACGTGAAGCAGCGGCACCCCGGCCGCAGCCAGCAGCCGCAGTTCCTGGGCGATGAACGTTTCGCTCCAGGCGGGAAATGTTCCTGTGATATAGAGAATCATCAGTTTTGTGGTTCGGGGTTCACCAGTTTCAAAAATATCCTGTTGCCTCGGCGGTACGTACGGCCCAGCGGTCCCACGTTTGAGCGCAGGCATAGTCGCGTGCGGCGGTTGCGAACTCCACGGTTTTGTCGGGATCGTTGAGCGTGCGTTCGATCGTTTGTGCCAGGGCCGCGGCATCACCGACGGGAAACGTCACACCGAACCCATGCGAGGTTCGCTGCAGCACGGGATGGTCACTGTGGATGGTAACTGTCCCGCGCGCCATGGCTTCGAGAACCGGCAGGCCGAAACCTTCCTCAACCGAAGGCAGGACAAACAGTCTGGCGTGCTCGTAGAGCGCCGGCAGTTGGCGCCGTTCGACATAACCGAGCCGGACGATTTTTCCAGGCCCTGTGTGGCGGCTAATGCGGTTTGCCAGGTTTTTGCATTTCCAGCCGTCACGCCCCGCCAGCACGAGGTTGAGTCCGGTGCGAGCCGCGATGATTTCGTAGGCGTCAAGCAGTTTGTCGATCCCCTTCTTTGGTTCGAAGTTGCCGACAAACAGCAGGTACGGCTCAAGTTCCCGCCACTCGGGCCGCAGAGATTCCGGGCAGGGGTCTTGCAGGAAAATGTTGTCGACACCGAGCGGCACGACGTGGACGCGGTGGCGTTCTACGCCGGTCAGCGTGACGATCTCATCGGCAACGGGTGCCGCCGATGTCATGACCCATTCGGCGGCGCGTATCGATCGGGGCATGAGGAAGCGCATGTGCCAGGCATTGCGGGCGGTGCAGAGCTCGGGGCGGCGCAGGGCGATGACGTCGTGGATCTGCACGGCGTACGGCACAGTGCAGCGGCGCGGCGCGGTGTACGCCATGGCAAGGAGCCGGTCACAGTGGTACCGCCGCAGAAGTTTCGGCAGGCGATACTGCTGCCAGAAGATGCGGCGGCTGACAGTCGTGAGGCTGTTGTCGACATGTGCACCGACATCGGGATACCGCGTCAGCGCGCCGGCCAGGTCGCAATCTCCGGCGAAGCATATGGGCTCCTGGTCGCCGTAGCGCGCCAGCAGCGCCTGGACCTGATTGCTGACTGCGTAGTGGACGCCGCTGAGCGGTTTGCAAACGACGGTGGCATCGATCGCCGTCATCAATCCGCACTGGCCACCGGTGCACCGATGGCCAGCATGCGGTCGACGGAGGCACGGGCGCGAACTCGGATGTCTTCGGGCACGTCGATGACGTACTGCGTGTACTTGAGGGAATCCCGCGTTTCTTCCATGGTGATCTCGTTCATGTGCGGGCAGCGGATACTGCACATGCGCAGCAGCTCCTTGCCCGGGTTCTCTGCCAGGATGTTGTCCGCCATGCTGCACTCGGTCAGGATGAGGAAGCGTGGTGAATCGTGATCCTGCACATAGTTGACCATGGCGGTGGTGCTGCCGGAATAGTCGGAGGCCTCGACGACATCGGGCGGACATTCGGGATGAGCCAGCACAAGCACGTCGGGGAATTGGCGGCGAGCGTTGTCGATATCTTCGACGGTGAATTTCTCGTGAACTTCACAGCGCCCATGCCAGCCGATGAGCTCATACTCGATCTCGTCGTCGGTTTTCGGGGTTTTGGTCGGAAAAATGATATGCTTGCCGGTCTCTCTCGCGACGTTTTTCGCCAGGAACTCGTCAGGCAGGAAGATAATGCTGTCGGTGTTGAGCGATTCGACAACTGCCCTGGCATTGCTCGAGGTGCAGCAGATGTCGGTTTCCGCCTTGACATCGGCGTACGTATTGATGTACGTGACGACCGGCACACCGGGGTAGCGGGCCTTGAGCTGGCGCACGTCGTCGGCGGTAATGCTGGCTGCCAACGAGCAGCCGGCGACCTTGGCGGGCAGCAGGACGGTTTTTTCGGGGCTCAGGATCTTGGCGGTCTCGGCCATGAACCGGACGCCGCAGAAGACGATGACGTCCTTGTCGGTTTCCGCCGCCTTTCGGCTGAGCTCGAGCGAGTCTCCCTTGAAATCCGGCACGCTGTGAAAGAGCGTCGGTTCCATATAATTATGGCCCAGGATGACGGCGTTGTGTTCGGCCTTGAGCTGGTTGATTTCGACGGCGAGCCCGGCTTTGGCGCGCAGCTCGAACTCCGGCACCAGGTGGCCCAGCACCGCCTGCATGTCAGCGAATGTCTCGTCAACAGTCATGATCTGGTTCCTTTCCAGTTCATTTATCTTATAAGGGCTTGTCATAAACTGCAACCGTTGCCGTGAGCGTGGGCGGCGAATCTTCGGGTGGGGCAGGGGGCACAGCGTCATTGACCCCGGGCCGGGCCGGCACCACGATGCTGCTGCAGTTCCGCGGCAAGGGGATTTCCGAAGACAGTGGTGCCCGAGGATTCGAAATTTTTCGAAAAACTTTTGCGAATATCGCAATCGGGTCCACTTCCTGCGACATAAGCACTTGGGTTGGGTTGATGGAAGGTCGGAGGCGAGCCTTAGTGCCCTCCGGCCTTCCAACTCCTCTTCGCAAACGGGGTAAGTGCCACCGACCGGCACCTGGTTAAAAGGATGTCATCCTGCCCCCAAGGGCCAATCATTCCCCGCTACTTCGACATCGTCGAAATCCCGACCGCCCAATAGGGTCACCGTCCAGATGGAAACCGCCGTGCCCGACAACGATATCACCCAAGAGCGCACCGGCCAAGGCATCGGGTGCCCGGGCTGGAATTTCCTGTACCACACCCTGTCCTGCTGCCTCGACCGAGAGGCCGAGAACATCGTCGTCGAGACCGGCACGAATTGGGGATTCTCGACGATCACCATGGCGCGGGCGTTGATCGACAGCGGGCTGCGCGGCCATGTGTATTCCTGGGAGACCGACGCCGCCAACCACCAGCGCGCCTGCGACAACATCGCGTCTGCCGGCGTCGCTTCGCAGGTCACGCTCTACCACGGTTCCGTTGCCGAGGGTCTCGGCCGGTTTGCGGTTGAGCTGGATGGCTCTATCCGGTTCGCATTTTTGGATGGCAGCCATCAGCAGGACGAAGTCCTTCGCGAGTTCACGATCGTCTATCCGAAGCTGACCAACGACAGTGTCGTGCTGTTCGACAACACCTATCCGCTGCCGGGCGACAACGATCCCGGGCAGGGAACCAACGGCGCCTTGCGTGTCATCGAACGCGACTACCAAGGTAATCTCGTGAATTTCCCGCACACCTCCTGGTGGACCCCGGGCCAGGCCGTGTGGCAGAAAGCGCCCTTTGGCTGGGACTGGTGCGAGGCGTGCTAGGCCGTTCGACGGCCTCACCGCCACACCGGTGCCGCCGGACCTGCAACCAAGCCGCGCGTTCGGCATCGCGGAAGTTGTTTCGACAACCCCACAAGAACATGTATTTCCTCGCCTTTGCACCCGTGAGCCATGGCAGGAACCGGCCGTGTGGTGCGGGTGGAACAGTTTCTGCGATAGAAGCTCGTGCCCCAAAAACCCACCCAATTACATCAGTTCACTTGCGGGTGTCCGTACGCTCCAGGTGGTGGATAATTGGTCAAATTGAATGAGAAAATACAGAGAGGTCGCTCATGGAATGGAACGAAAAATCAGTTCTCGTCACGGGGGGTGCGTCGTTCATCGGCTCACATCTGGTTGATGCTTTGGTGGCGCGCGGTGCCGATGTCCGGGTCGTGGACAACCTCAGCAACGGCAGGTGTGAAAACCTTGCGGATGCGCTGATCAACGGCGGCATCGAATTCACCGAGGCGAACCTGCTGGAAAGCGGCGTGGCGCAGGCTGTGACTTGCGATATCGATATCGTGTTTCATCTGGCAGCGGCCCACGGCGGCCGCGGTTTCATTGAGCTTCATCAGGCGGAGTGCGCGACGAATCTGGCCCTGGACGGCCTGGTGTTTCGTGCCTGCCATGAGAACGGGGTTGACAAGGTAGTATTCGCGTCAACCGGTTGTGTTTACCCGACCGAGCTCCAGCAGGACCCGGATGCCGATTTGCGGCTGGTTGAGTCGATGGTGGCACCGCCCTATAGCGCCGACAATATTTACGGCTGGTCCAAGCTGATGGCGGAGCTGACACTGCAGGCGTATCACAAGGAACATGGAATGAAATCCGTCATCTGCAGGCACTTCACGGCATACGGTCCCCGCGACCATGAGAATCATGCGATTATGGCGATGATCGCACGGTCGTTCATCGACCAGAGCCCGTTCTTCGTGTGGGGCGACGGCCGCCAGGTCCGTAATTGGACGCACGTGAGCGATATCGTTGAGGGTACGATCAGCGCTGCAGAAACTATCGACGACGCGACTCCGGTCAACATTGGCACGATGGAGCCGACACAGGTCATCCAGGCGGTCGATCAAGTCCTCGAGTATACCGGCAAAGATCTTACGGTCGAGCTGCAGCCGGACATGTCGACCGGGCCGCTGAATCGTGTGGCAGACAACAGTCTGGTGAAATCCCTGACTGGTTGGGAGCCCCAGGTCAAGTTTGCCGATGGTTTGAAAACCACCATCGACTGGTACTACGCCACACACAATCCGGACGAAGTGCGGGAGGTGTTGGAGCAACGGTTGACAGGCCGTGCCGAGGCCGCGTCGCTGCTCAGCCGGATGAACGGTACGAAAGACCGGCGGGCGGCGTAGCCTTTCACAACTGATCCAAGGCTGAAGACCATCAACGCAGGGAAGCGGCGATGGTTTTCAGGGGCGCGGACGTGGGCCGTGCCACAAAGCCGATCGGCAGCTGTGAACCGTTGCTTTAGTGCCGGCCGCGCGGGTCAGGCATAATGGACCAGAAAATGGCTATGCCCGATCTCGATGATATCGCCGACATGCACACGTGATTTCCTGACCCGCTCGCCGTTGACGAAAACACCGTTTGAACTGTACGTATCGAAGAGTGTCAGGCTCTTGCCGCTGGGAATGACCTGCGCATGTTCCCGGGATGAAAAGCTGTCGGCGAGAATGATGTCACAGGTGTTCCCCCGCCCCAGCGTGACCCCTTGGCCAACCATCGACACGGTGAACGACTCCGATGGCGTGTCACCGATGGCGGTAAAGCCGAAATAATCGAATGCCAGGCTTTCTGCCGGGTAAAGCTGGGCGCAGCGGTCCTTGTGATTCGGGGTGATTCTGGCACCTACCTTAACGTCGGCAATAGTGATCGTGGTACCATTCTCCACCGGGGAGGAGTCGTTGACCGGCTGGTTGCTGAGCAAGACACCCTTGTTGTTCAGCGGGTCGAGATAGATGCCGTCGCGATCCCAGTAGATGAGGGCGTGGAAGGGCTGCACGTTGCTGCCCAGCAGAAAATAGTCACATATCTCGTGGTTCCCGAGGATGATCGGCGCGCCCTTCGACACGACCTGTTCCTGCTCGTTTTTCAGGGTCAGTTCGCCGACCGCCAGATCCTCGTGCACGAGACCGGACGTGTACAGGTCATTGAGCATCGCCGTTTCGGGATGCGGCGACTTCTCTGCTTCATTGCCGCAGAAAACAAGCAGTGACTGGCCGATAGTCAGTACACAGCGGGCGTTCTGTTCGGCGACGAACTGCCGTGTTGCGACACCGTTGACCCTGAGATGGTCGTTAGAGCCGCAGTCCATGATCAGCCATTGATCGCCGATCGAAACGATGACAACCTGGGTCTGGCTGATGTTGGGTTCGTCGATGTGGATATCTGTGTTTTCACGGTCATTGCCGATCGTGGTGACATGCTGATCCACGTTGATCGCGATACGACGAAAACCGGATGGCGAGACATCATAGACACACGGTTCGAAATCCTTCGGCCGTGGCTTCAGGGGCCTTGCTTCCGTGGCCGGGGCGGGCGTCGTGGGGAGTTTGTCGATCTTGTCCGGCTCGGTGTCCTCCAGGCCTGCATCGACAGTAGTTTTCTCGCCCACGCCATCGGGCGCCTCGCGCATGGTGCCTTCGTCGATCGGCATGATGCCGGAATCGGAGTTAGTGACTTCGGCGTCGAGTGCCGTTGCAGCGTTTTCCGGCTTTTTGTCGCCGGTGCTCGGTGGCTTCGGTAATTGTGTGCCATTTTCCATTGACGTATCCTGTTTTGGGAAGCGGACATGCTGTCCGTTGTTAACTGGATAATCGTCCCGGCCGGGTGCGGCCATTAAAAACCAACACGGCCAGACGGACTTCACCGCTGCCAGAACCGGTTATCCTGGGAAGCGATACTCGGTATTTTAAAACAACGGTGCCCCGGTAGATAAATATACCGGTTACTGTGGCTGCGGACTGCTGGAATTTCAAACGCCATGAGCTGCATTAGCGAAGCCTGAATCATCCATGGGTTTGCATGAAATCGTTTCATGCGCATGTATGTCGGGCGTCTTGCGCCGCCCCGTTTTTGAGAATAGATTACCAATAAGATGAAATTCTGGGGGAGTTGTGGGGCAAAGACATTTCAATGAAAACGAATGCTGAAAGTCAATTGAAAAGAAGGTGGTCGGTTGGCCTGGCGTCGGGCATCATAGGATTCGTTCTCGCCTCCAGTTGCGCCAAGCCGGTTGCCCACACACCCGGGCGCCACGTCATCGTCAGTATCCTTCCGCAACAGTCATTCGTCAGTGAAATAGCCGGCGACCGCTTCACCGTCGAGGCCCTGGTCGAGGCCGGGCGCAGCCCCGAAACCTACTCGCCAACGCTGCGGCAGATGAACTCGATCGGTGCCGCTGCTGCCTTCTTTCACATTGGCATGCCCTTCGAGCACACGATGTTGCCAAGGCTTGCGGAGCGCTTTCCGGACCTCAGCATCGTTGACTGCCGCCAGGGCATTGAGATGCGCCGCCTGAGCGAATCGGAAGGGCACGCCCATGACCATGCCGGCGACGATCCGCATGTCTGGCTCGACCCGATGAACGCCAAGAGGATCAGTGCCGGCATCTGTGACGAACTTATCCGTCTCGACCCCGACGGCGCGACCGTATACAAAGCCAATTTCGACCGCTTTGCCGCACGTCTGAACGAGTTGCACGAGCGGCTCATGACCCTTCTGGCACCAGTGCGCGACCGCAAGATTTACGTCTTTCACCCGGCTTACGGCTACTTTGCTGACGCCTACGGACTGCAGCAGGTTGCAGTCGAATACGGCGGCAACCAACCGTCTGCCAAGCACTTGACCAAGCTGATCGAGCAAGCGCGGCGGGAAAGAGTCAGGGCAGTTTTTGTGCAGCCGCAGTTTTCACAGCAGGCCGCAACGACCATCGCCAAGGAGATCGGGGGTGCGGTGGTGCCGCTTGATCCGCTAACGGCTGATTACATTGCCGATCTCGACGCTGTCGCCGAGAAAATCGCCGCTGCGCTGCAGTAACCTTAGGAGGCGTGTACATGGGTTCCGTCGTTTGTTTCACTGACGTAACGTTCGCCTATGACCTGGCGCCGGTGCTGGAGAACGCATCATTTGAAATCGACAGCCGCGACATGGTCGCTCTGGTCGGTCCCAACGGCGGTGGCAAGACCACGGTGCTGCGTCTTATCCTGGGCCTCATTCGGCCGAATGACGGCAAGGTGCGGGTATTCGGCGCCATGCCGCGCAAGGTCCGGCATCGGATCGCCTACGTCCCGCAACATGCTCGCCATGACTCGAAATTTCCGGCTGATGTGATGGACGTGGTGCTGACCGGCCGGCTCGGCCGGGGCCATGCACCGCGCTATTCCGCTGCCGACCGTGAGGCGGCGGCGACGGCGCTGCACGACGTTGGCCTCAGCGGCCACGAGCACCGGTCGTTCGGCGAGCTTTCAGGTGGCCAGCGGCAGCGGGTACTGATTGCCCGTGCCATTACTGCGAGCCCGGAACTGTTGCTGATGGACGAACCGACGGCCAACATCGACACGCCGTCAGAGGACAAACTGTATCAACTGCTGCAGCAGTTCAACGAGCGCATGGCTGTGGTACTTGTGTCACACGATATCGGCGTGGTCCCGCATATTCTGTCGCGGGTGATCTGCGTCAACCGTACGGTGGCAAGCCACCAGAGTTCTGAACTCACCGGTGACATCATCACCGAACTGTATGGTCACGAGCACATGCATATGGTGCATCACGACCATTGACAAATCTCTTTCTGGATATTTCGGCTACGGGCCGGGATATCACTTCCGTGCCGCCTGAATTGCGAACCAGCAACCGGTTCGCTCCGAATGCGGGGCGGCCTTGTCGCTTCAATCCTGGAACTTCGACATGTTTCTTTTCTGGCAAGACCTGCAATCGAGCAATCTGCTGTTGTACGCTTTGGCGACGGGTGTTCTGGCATCGGTCGCGTGCGGGGTGGTCGGTACGCTTGTCTCGATACGGCACATCACCTACATTGCCGGCGCCATTGCTCACTGTACGCTGGGCGGCATGGGGGCGGCCCGGTACCTGCAGAAGGTCGTGGGCATCGACTGGCTGTCCCCGCTGTTGGGTGCCACAATTGCGGCGCTGCTGGCGGCTGTCGTCATCGGTTTGGTGACCGCCTACGCGGAAGAGCGCGTTGACACCGTGCTCAGCGCTGTGTGGTCTGTCGGCATGGCAATCGGCCTGGTATTCATCAGCCGCACGCCGGGGTACAATGAGGACCTGATGAGCTACCTGTTCGGCAACATCCTCATGGTATCACTGCATGATCTCTATCTGGTCGCCGCCCTGGACGTCGTTATCCTGCTGATCTGTGTACTTTGCTACAACCGGCTGCTGGCGCTGTGTTTCGATGAGGAATTCGCCTGGCTGCGCGGTATCAATGTGCGGGCCTACGACATGCTGCTGCTGTGCCTGACGGCGGTAACGGTCGTGCTGCTGACGCAGGTTGTCGGCATCATCATGGTCATCGCCATGCTGGCGCTGCCGGCGGCGGCTGCCGGTCAGTTCACCCGCCGGCTGGTCGGCATGATGATTGTCGCGGTGGCGCTCAGCATCTTGTGTACGGTCACCGGGCTGGTGGTCAGCTATGAACCGGAATTTCCGGCCGGTGCCACGATCATTCTGACGGCAACGGTGGTTTACGGTCTGGCGGTCGCCGGGCGACAATTTGCCCGCAAGTGGTCCCGTGGTGCCGGTATCCGGTAGTGGCCGGCTGCCAGGTTATTGCCAGGCCATCACCAGCTTGGCAAAATAGGAGATGTCCAGGCGTTTGATGCCGGGCACCGGCATGCTGTTGTAATCGTTGCGGATGCCGAGCTGCAGCTTCCAGTTCTCCTGCGACAGGGGAATGTTCCAGTTGGTTGCGTGCTTGATCTGGTAACGGTTGAAATCTTCGAAGGCCGGGGTCGCCGTGATGTCGGTGGCCAGCGTTGTCGTGCCGATCGTGGCCTTGTGGGACAGGCCGACGTCGAGGCCCGGCGAGCTCTCGGTGCGGGCGTCGTTGAACGACTCGTGCTTATACTGCAGGCCAAGGCGCCCGCGCAAATGCCGGTCCGGCTGGTTGTGGAAGTAATAGCCCCAGCCCAGGGCAGCTGTCGTGCGGAGGTCGAGCAGTTCGATTACATCGTACTCCATGCCCATGCGCACGTACCATGAATTGTTGCCCTTGAACAGTGTCTCGTAGTCGATGCCGCCGTAGGCTTCCTTGGTCGAGAGCACGTTGCCCTCCTTGGTGCGGTTGCCGCCGCCGGACAGGTGCAGCTTGTCGGTGGGCCCTTGCAGTATGGCATTGACCGAGCCCCCGGTCGAAATGCGTTCGGTGTTGCCGGTCTTACCGGCAACGTCTAGGCCGACATCGAATTTCCACTGGCGCAGTTTGCCGGACAGTTCAGCCTTCATCGCCTGGACTTCCGGCGACTCCTCGTCCTTGCCCCAGGAACCGGTGATCGTGTCACCGGAGATGACGACCTCGCCATTCGATGTTTCGATCGTCGTGCGGTCGGGGTTCTTCTCGAGGCGTCCCAGCAGGGTGCTGCCGCTCTGCAAGCTATAAAACCGCTCCTCGCTGACCGACATGCCGGTAACCTGGCTGGCACTGACCTTGATGACACCGCCGAACGACGTGTGGATATGCACCGCTGTGTCGTCGGCGCCAACGATCGTACCGTGGAGCACGGAACCGTCGTCGATACGGACCGTATCCGCAAGCGAGCTGGTTACTGCCAGTGCGAGGACGAGGAGGAGTGCAATGTGCTTCATGCCGGCTGAATTTCCTGGTTTCGTTGGCCAATTTGGCGACCAGCTATACAGATACCCCTGACCGCGCCAGACACAAGTGCTTTGCGGCAATTACGGTATATGCGTGCCGACCGCGGAACACCGGAGACATGAGGTGACATGGAATATGCGCAATCGCCGCCTGCCGCTTGAAAAAACATGGTGCGTCGACTGCAGTGAAGCAGCGGCCGGCACAGTTGACTTTGCAGGTCCGGCCCATAGGTTAATCCGCGCACACACACACCCACACACCCACACGAACGCATTTGGCGTAGTGGTCCGATTCCCGTTGGGATGCTGTCATGGTCTGGTACGTTGCTATTTTCGCGACAATTTGTCTGATGGCCATTCTGTATCGTCTGAGCACCGGCAACGGCGGCACCGCAAGCAGGCTGCTGGCAAGCCGGGCGACGACGATTTTCGGCGCCGTCGTTGTTCTGTGTGTGGTCAATGGTTTTGTCTTTGTCAACAGTTCCGGCAGCCGCGGACAGAAGGAAACAAAATCGGGAATCGAACTCAGTCTGCGCAGGATCATGGCGACAAAACTCGGCGCTGCCCTGCGGCCGATGGTCGAGGGTGAGGCCCACGTCATTGTGGTGTCGAGCCATGAGCTCGACAGCGATGTCCATGACACCATGCTGGAAGGCCTGCTCAGCGGGCTTGGGGTGGTCGATGAAGTGGTCAAGGTGTTCATTGATGAAGGCACCGTGAACGAGTTGCCATCAACACCGCCGGCACGGCAGCTGTTTACTGCGGCGATGCTCGATGCGGTTGTCCTCGACCATGACCGTACGAATGTCCTGGTTTCGTTCGTGGACGTACCGTCGGACCTGTTTCACGATCCGAAACACGACTTTCGCTCGTCGCACAACAGTGCGACTCGCCGGAAAATCGGCCGCAAGGCGATGGTTTTCGGTGTGCTGGCGGACGATCCGTATCTCCTCGGCGAAGCGATTGAGGCCGGAGAGATCACCGTCTGCATCATTCCGCGGTATCGTTTTCAGTACACCGAAACGCTGGAAAGCCTGGCAGAAGATCCCGACGGCGCCTTCAACTCCCGCTATATCATGGTCACCAGGGACAACCTGCGGGACGCAATCAGGGAACATCGGCAGATGTTCAAGCCCGATGGAGTCCTGTAAGGCGCCCGATTTGTGCCGGTCACGGCAACGCCGACCGGCCGTTGGCCGACAAGGTGACGGGTGTCCGGTCCTTTCTCCCCACCGTGTTGCCGGGGCACCAGCTTGAATTATTCGCCCGAGGCTTTCACCACCGGGTTTTCAAGCCTGCCGACCTGATCGATATCGATGCGTACCATGTCCCCGTCTTCGAGGCTGAAATCATCCGGCGGAATGATCCCGGTGCCAGTCATCAACAGGCAGCCGGCCGGGAAGCTGTTGTCGCGATACAGGTATTCCACCAGCGATTCGAACGGGCGCTTGATCTGGGCGACGCTTGATTCGCCTTCGAACACGACCGTGTCGCCGCGGCTGATCCGCAACCGGATCGTCGTGTCGTCCGCCAGCGCCTCCTCCGGCAGGTAAATGCCGGGACCGACGGCGCACGCCTGGTCATAGACCTTCGCCTGCGGCAGGTACAATGGATTGGCGCCTTCGATATCTCGCGCACTGACGTCGTTGCCGACGGTGTACCCGATGATGTTGGCATCGGCGTCAATGACCAGCACCAATTCGGCTTCCGGCACACTCCAGGTCGAATCACGCCGAACACGAATCGGCTGTCGATGCGCCACCACTCGCGGCGCTGTCGCCTTGAAAAACAGTTCCGGGCGCTCGGCCTCGTAGACCCGGTCATAGACGTCGCCGCCGTCGGCGGATTCCTCCATGCGCGCGGCGCGGCTGCGGTAATAGGTCACGCCGGCGCACCACACTTCCTGGCGGCCGACTGGTGCCAGCAGATTGTCGTCCCCGACGGCGGCGCCGGTGGGTGCCCCAATCATTTGCTCTACCAGCCAGGCGCGTAATCCCGGACGATGCAACAGTTCATCCCAGTCGACGTCGCCCAGGTCGGCGACGCGACTGCCGTCGGAAGCGATCACGGTCGTTGCGGTGCGATAAATCCACATGGTGCAGCTCCTTTTAGGTGACGGGGCCCATCCCGTGAAGAAATGAATGTCGAACTTCGAACTCAGACCACTGAAGTGGAAAGTTGCCGTCTGGCGGCGCCGGATACGCGCGAAACGACAACTCCTTGCTTCCCGTCGACGTTTGATGTTGGACGTTCAGCCATGGTCCGAACCGCATTGCAGATCGTCGAAACCCAGATTCATCGCGTTCATGCTGGCCAGCAGGCTCTGCACATCGCTCACCGCATCGTGGGCCCTGTTTTTGTCGAGTGACAAGCCGAAATGTTGAAACAGCGTCCCGCTCGAATATTGCGTCACATCGATTCCGCGGCCGGTCACGGCTGCGTGCAGATTACAAAACCGATTTCTGAGCCCCGGGTCCGCGCAGTCGTACAGCCTGCAGTTCTCCTCGAGAATCAGCATGTCGTCACCGTACGAACACAGGCGGCCCGCATGACCGAACCGCGTGAAGGCTTCCAGTGCCTGCTGGAAACTTATACCCTCGGCGGCGATCCGTTCGCGGTCGAGGCCGGTCAGTGCGACAAAATAGTCGCTGACTTCCCGATTCACCTGCGGCTGGACGATCAGCTCGAGGGCATCGACCACCTCGAGCCCCGCCGCCGTCTCGACCGTGCGGACAGCGGCGAGCTGCACCAGCTCCCGATGCTCCCAGGGTTCGGACCAGCCACGTTGCACCGATCCCTCCCAGGAGGTATACTCAGTGTCGAAGATAACGACGGTACGATGATTGGTTGTGGTCATGGCTGTGGGTGTGCAATACGTTGATCACGGCATAGATTTCGACTGCTTGCCTTCCGGTCATACTTCTACCCGTTGTTCCACCGAGCGCAAGCGGACGCGTGACTGACCACCTGGCGGAGACCACCATGAAAATCGCTTTCATCGGCGGCGGCACCCTGTGGCGGCCCGGCGTTATCGACGCGGCGCCGGGGTGGCGAGGGCTGGATCATCTGCGGGCGCTGACCGTTGCGGATTTGTGATCGAATGGCAGTGACTTGAGACTTGAATTGCGACCGCCCGCGGGGGCGGGAGCGCCCTACCATGTGGTTGAGGTCCCATGGACGAAACGATGGAACATGCGACGGACAGCGACGCCGGTGCGATGGCGTTTTTCGATCATGTGCGTGAGCTGCGGCGGCGCCTGATCGTCTCGGTGCTTTGCCTGGGGGCCGGTTTTGTCGTTGCCTATCTATTGCACGACAGATATGTCCACTGGCTGCTCAACCCGATCGGTGAACAGGTCTACATCACCAGCATCGAGGAAGGGTTCATGATGAAGCTGCGGGTGTCGGCGTACGTCGGCCTGATCTTGTCGTTCCCTGTACACGTTTACAATGTCGTCGCCTTCGTCACGCCGGCCTTGACCGGACGCGAGCGCAGTTTCCTGCAGGCCATGCTGGCAGGCAGCCTGGTGCTGCTGCTGATCGGGGGGTATTTGGCGTACTTCCAGATCCTGCCGCTGTCGTTCGAGTTTCTGAAGAATCCGACGTTTGTGCCTGAGGGTGCCGGCACGCTGCTCGGCTATCAGAAAAACCTGCTGTTCGCCCTGCGGCTGCTGTTTGCCTTCATCATCCTGTTCCAGCTGCCCCTGGTGATGATCCTGCTGATGGCGATGAACCTGGTGGACCGGCGGCAAATGCTGAAGTGTTCGCGCTACATCATCGTGCTGATTTTCATGCTGAGCGCTCTGCTCACGCCGCCCGACCCCGTGTCACAGATCGGCCTGGCCCTGCCCTTGATCATTTTGTTTTATCTAAGTATATTAGTAGCAAGAGTTTTTGGATTTGGAGAACCTGATCGATAAACCGGAGCAAGAGTCATGGCCTTCATCGGCGGACAAGAAACCCTGATCATCGCAGGCATCGTCTTCCTGTTGTTCGGCGCCAGCCAGATTCCACGGCTGGCGCGGTCGATCGGCCGCGCCCGCAAGGAATTCGAGAGCGGGCTCAAGGAAGGCGAAACGGCCGCGACCGAGCTCAAGGGAGGCGAAACGGCCGCGACCGAGGACGACGCCAAGCCCGAGATGTGACACGCCAATGGGCCCCGTAAGAGTTGGCGTCATCGGAGTCGGTGTGCTTGGACAGCATCACGCGCGGCTGTATCGCGACTGCCCTGACAGCGAGTTGGTCGGTATCCACGACAGCAACCTCGCATCGGCGCAAACCGCAGCATCAGAGTTCGAGACCACCGCCTTCGCCACGATCGACGAGCTTGTCGACGCCGTCGATGCCGTCAGCGTCGCGGTCCCCACCACCCTGCACCACGCCATTGCCACCGACCTGTTGCAGCGTGGCTGCCACGTGCTGGTTGAGAAGCCGCTGGCGGCAACGGTCGAGGAAGGCCGGGACCTGGTCGCCCTGGCGCAACGGAACGGGCTCACCCTGCATGTCGGCCACGTCGAACGCTACAACCCGGTGATCACGTACCTGGAGCAGCGCGTCGACAATCCGCGCTTCATCGAGGCCCACCGCCTGGCCCCCTACCCGCCGCCGCGCCCCGGCATGCTGCCGCGCGGGACGGAGGTAGGCGTTGTGCTTGACCTGATGATCCACGACATCGACATCATCCTGCACCTGGTGAACAGCGACATCGAACGCGTCGATGCCGTCGGCATCCCGGTATTGAGCCCGACGGAGGACATTGCCAACGCCCGGATCAAGTTCACCAGCGGCTGTGTCGCCAATATCACTGCCAGCCGGGTCAGCATGGAGCGCATGCGCAAGATCCGGGTTTTCCAGTCGAACGCCTATCTGTCGCTCGACTACCAGGAGCGCACCGGCGAGGTCGTGCTGCTCGACGGCATGTCGATCAATCGGGAGCCGGTACCGATCGAGGATCACAACGCGCTCGAGAAAGAGCTGCGCGCCTTCGTCAGCTGCACCCGGACCGCCCTGGACACTGGCGAGGTGCCGGCGGCGGCAAACTCGGCACAGAACGGTCTGCGAGCCCTCGAAATCGCCGACCAGGTAACGCAGCAGATGTGATTCGTAACAGTGTTCGGCATTCGGATCCCGCCGG
>JASLZG010000439.1 GCA_030754995.1 Lentisphaeria bacterium | reverse complement strand
CGCTACACGAATTTCTGCCGCACACCGCCAAGGACCAGAAGGCCCTGGCCAGGAAGATCAATGTAGCGCCCGAGCACATTGCGCAGCGCGTCGAGCAACTCCACGAGTTCAACCCGATGCTGGGCCATCGCGGCTGCCGCCTGGCGGTCACCTACCCTGAGATTCTCGAAATGCAGGTGCGGGCGATTGTCGAAGCCGCATGTAGCCGGGCAAAGATCGGTGACGCGGTGAACCCGGAAATTATGATCCCGCTGGTCATGGACAAAAACGAGCTCGGACAACTCGCAAAACGCACCCACAAGGTTGCACGCCAGGTTCTGAAAGAACACGGTATGACAAAGTCACACGTGCCCTACCTGGTCGGAACCATGATCGAAATTCCCCGCGCTGCATTGACCGCCGACCAGGTCGCGGAGCACGCCCAGTTTTTTTCCTTCGGCACCAACGACCTGACGCAGACAACCATGGGGCTGTCGAGAGACGACAGCGGCCGGTTTCTGCCGGAGTACGTTGATGAACATCGTGCCGCCATTTTCGAAGACGACCCGTTTCAAGTGCTCGACCAGGAAGGTGTCGGGCTGCTTGTCGAGATGGGAATTCAAAAAGGGCGCAAGACGCGACCCAGATTGAAAGTCGGTATTTGCGGGGAGCACGGTGGTGAACTGAAGAGCGTTAGATTCTGTGTCCGACTGGGCATGGACTACGTCAGCTGTTCGCCCTATCGAGTTCCGATTGCAAGGTTGGCGGCAGCTCAACAAGCTGTGGCTGACAACACAACCCGAACGGCAGCGGTAAAGTCTACAACTGCCAGAAACACCAAGCCCAAGGAGGAACCCATGGCGACGGTGAAGAAGAAAAAAGGAACCAAGAAAAAGGCTGCCGCCAAGAAAAAGCCGGCTGCAAAGAAAGCCGTGAAGAAGAAGGTTGCCGCCAAGAAGAAACCGGCCGCAAAGAAGGCCGCAAAGAAGAAACCGGCCGCCAAGAAAAAGACGGCAAAGAAGAAACCGGCCGCCAAGAAAAAGACGGCAAAAAAGGCTGCAAAGAAGAAGAAGTAAGCTAATCTGCAGTCGTAAACAAAACGCCCTGTCGAGGTCACTCGCAGGGCGTTTTGTCGTCTTCGGTCCATTAACAGTCGAAGCGTCAACGCCTTGCGGAGCCGCACCGACACGGTATCTTAGCGGGCATGATCGAGGTCACCAAAGTCATCGAGTGGGACATGGGCCACCGTGTCCCCAACCACAAGAGCAAATGCCGTAACCCGCACGGTCACCGGTACCGCCTCGAACTGACTGTCGGTGGCGACCTCGAGGCTGCCGCAGGCAACAGCTCCGAAGGCATGGTCTTCGATTTCGGTGACATCAAGGAATTGATGATTCAGCACGTGCACGACGTCATCGATCACGGCTTCATGATCTACGAGGGCGATACCATCATGCGCTCGTTCTTCGGCAATTGTCACGACGACGAGTTCTGCGTCCTGGTCGTGCCGTTCATTCCCACTGCCGAGAACATTTCCGCATGGTGCTACCAGCAGCTGCGGCCGCATTTTCCCGACAGCGTCGATATCGTCAACGTGCGGGTGTTTGAAACGCCGAATTCCTGGGCTGACTACAAGCCTTGAATAGACCTGATGCCGAATAGCAAGAGCCCAGCAACTTCGCGTCTTGCAGTGGAGCAGTCAGCCTCGGCCGTTCCACTGTCATGACCGCTGCATCCGTCTATATCCATGAAATCTTCGTCTCGATCCAGGGCGAGGGCCGGTACATCGGCCGGCCGTCCATCTTCGTGCGGATATCCGGGTGCAATCTGCGCTGCAAATGGGGCGACACACCGTGTGACACCGCGTACACGTCGTGGGAGGCGACGGGCGAAATGCTCGATATCGCCACGGTCATGGCACGTGTCTCCGAGCTGCACAGCGACCATGCGCATGTCGATCACTTGGTTATCACCGGTGGTGAGCCGATGCTGCAGCCGAAATTGCCGACCCTGGTGAAGGCGGTACAGGCGGCCGGCTTCTTCGTCACTATCGAGACCAACGGCACCCGCTACGTAGAGCTTGGCGCCGACTTCATTTCACTGTCGCCCAAGCTGCGGACATCGGCTCCGGTCGGCACCAACTTCGAGCAGCGGCACGAAGCGGAACGCTACAACCCCGAGGCATTGCGCCAGTGGCTCGCAAGCAATGATTGCCAGTTGAAGTTCGTCGTCGACAGCGCCGATGACGAGCCGGAGATTGTCTTGATACTGGCCGAGCTCGGGGTGCACGATCCGGCCCGTGTCTATCTCATGCCGCAGGGCGTTTGTATCGAGCAACTGGCGGCAACGGCCAGGATCTGTGTCGACCTGTGCATCGCGCACGGCTGGCGCTACACGCCACGCGCCCATATCGAGATCTACGGGAACAGTCCCGGAACATGAGGCTGCCGGTGTCCTCATGCCCAAGCCGCCGGCCCCGGTGCTACTGCGCCACCGGCTGCTTGGCGTCACGGGTCAGTGCCAGGATGTCGGTGAAGTAACGTTGCGTCTTCTTCCCCTGGCGTATCGCCCACTGGGCCCGGTCGTAATCACCGGCCCGGTCGTAGAGGTGGATCAGGTCGACCCAGTATTGATACTTGTACGGATTGTGGTCCACAAGCTCCTCGAACAGCGCAATGGCCTTGGCGAGATTCTCGCCATCCCCGGATTGGCTCTCCAGCGCGAGGTAGGCAGTGCGCAGCTCCTTGTACGCCGGGTAATAGTTGATGTTGTCACGACGCCCGCTGGCATCCTGACGAACGTCTTCCTCGATCACCTTGATTGCCGCCTTGATCTTCTCCGGGTTGCGGGTGCCGGCCAGCCGGAGGTTTCGGGCCTGCCCCAGCTTGTACGTCAGGTTCCACACGTCGCGGGCGGCAGCGCGCTTGAACGCGAGGTACGCCTGGTTGTGCCGATCCAGTGCCTCGAAAATCTGTGCCTGCCAGTAATAATAGTCCGGGTTGTCGGGTTCCTGCTCGATCGCAAAGCGTAAACGTTCGAGGCAAATATCGCTGTACTTCACGGTGTTGTTCTTCGCCAGGACCAGGCTGGAATAGGCGTTGTACCGGGCCGACGTGGGATCGAGCGACATCGCCTTGTCCATGAACTTGTGGGCCTTGGCC
>JASLZG010000438.1 GCA_030754995.1 Lentisphaeria bacterium | reverse complement strand
AGCCATTTCCGGTTGTACAATGTTTCGCTGACGACAAAATGCACCTCGCGCGAGCTTGCCGCCGACACCAGCAGGCCGTCCACCAGGCTGACATGATTGGCGACCAGCAGTACGGGGCCCTCGTCCGGTAGATTATCACGGCCGTAAGTGCGGATGCTGTACACCGTGCGCGTCAACAGCACGACGATCATGCGCAGCAGAAATTCGGGCAGCAGGTAGCAGGCGTAGGCCGTCGTCAGCACCAGGACGATCGAGGCGCCGAGATACAGTTCGCGGATCGGCAGGGTCTTGAAATAGCTGCGCGCCAGGTCGAAGAAATCGGCGTTCGGCTGCAGTTCCCCGCCGAGGCCGCCAGTCGTCACCAGCATGGTGGCGGAGACCATCAGCATGACGGAAAAGGCCACCGCGTTGGTCATTGCCAGGGTCTTGCCGCGCACCGCCGCCGGTGTCTTCTCCTGCAGATTAACCAGCAGCGGCAGGTCGAAAAAACCGCCGAAAAAACCAATCGCAGCGACGTTGAACAAGGCGCCGGGATAGGTGTTGGATATATATAGGTTGACGCAGAACACCAGCATCCCGGCAGCGCCGATCGGCACCAGCCCGAATTCGACCTTGTGCGCTGAATAGCGGCCGGCGACGAAACAGCCGAAACCGATGCCGAGCGCCGCTGCCACCTGCAGCGTCGAGATTTTCACTTCGCTCAGTTCCAGTTCCTGGCTGCCAAACCCGACCAGCGACGACAGCAGCAGCGCCCCGATGCCCATGAACACCGCGTGGCCGATGACACTCAGCAGCACCGGCCGCGAGATCGCGATGTAGCGGAAATCGCCGAGATAACCGGTGAGCAGATGCCAGCCGGCTTTGACTTTCGACAACGGCGCCCCGGTCCTCGGAATGTAGACAGAGGCAATGATTCCAAACACCGAGACCACGACCCATGGGGCGCCCAGCAGCAACGACGGTTCCGGTATCCACCTCACGATGACGCCGCAGCCACAGCCCATAATGATGCCGATAAAGGCGATCAGCTCCGCGACGCCGTTGGCGTTGGGCAGGTCGGACTCGCCGAAGATCTCGGGCAAAATTCCCAGGAATGCCGGCGAGAAAAACGTGCTCTGCAGCGCCATCAGAAACACGGTGAACATCAGCGGCCCGAATCCCCAGGTCGGTATGAGCGCGAAGGAAAACATGCCAAGCGTGATGATCACCAGCTCCGCCCACTTGGCAACGATCAGAATGGACCGCTTCGGGTAGCGATCGGCCAGCCACCCGGCGACGGTTGGAAACAGCACGAACGGCAGCATGAAAATCATGCCGGACACCGCGATCAGCGCTGCCTGTGAGCCGGGATCGTCCTTGAACTCGTTCACCGCCAGCATCATCGCAACGGCTTTGAGCGCGTTGTCGTTGAAGTTGCTTAAGAACTTGGTCAGGCCAAGGGCCCAAAGTTTACGTAACATGAGGCGTTCCGGTGATCACCAGCAAGTCGCTGAAGAAGGGGTCACTGAAGAAGGGACAGCGCCGCACCACGACGGCACATACACCTACAGCGAACTTCGCAATCTTCAACAACAGCGGCACGATCGGTGGCACGGCGTATATTCTGGGCGGCCGGGCGTGGCCCGTGCCGAAACACCGCCACGACTGGAGTGCGAAACATGAAAAGCTTGTGGGACGATGCAGCGGCACCGGCGTTCGCCGATGATCCGCTGCAGTTGCGCGTGTACACCTCGCGCCTGCTGGGACAGGAGCCCGCCCTGGTCATGCACGGCGGCGGCAATACCTCGGTCAAGATGCAGGTCGACCACTTTTTCGGTGAACCGGAAGAGGTGCTGTGTATCAAAGGCAGCGGCTGGAACCTGGCGACGATCGAAGCGGCAGGGTTTGCACCGGTCAAGCTCGATGTCCTGCAGCGCCTGGCGCAGCTCGAGAAACTGACGGACACTGAAATGGTCAATGTCCAGCGCCGCGCCATGACCGATCCCGGCGCCCCGAACCCTTCCGTCGAGGCGATCCTGCACGCAATTATCCCCGGCACCTTTGTCGACCATACGCATGCCGACGCGGTTGTTGCCCTCAGCAACACACCAAACGGCGAGGCTGCGGTGCGCGACATTTACGGTGGCCGCGTCCTGGTCGTGCCCTACGTCATGCCCGGATTCCTCCTTGCCCGTATGGTGTATGAAATGAGTCGCGACCTGGACTGGTCCGCCCTCGAGGGCATGATCCTGCTCAATCACGGCGTCTTCAGCTTCGGCGACGACGCCCGCACCAGCTACGAGCGCATGATCAAGCTGGTCTCCGAAGCCGAGGACCACCTCGACCGCCGCGGGGCATTGAAGGCGGTCACGCTGGCCGACGAACCCGCCGCCCCGGCGGACCTCGAAAAACTCAGCCGGGTGCGCCGCAAGGTTTCGCAGGCCCGCGGCGGCGCTGTTGTGGCGCCGCTCGTCACGACCGCTGCGGCCCGCGGCTTTGCCGGGCTGGACAACGTCGGCGCCATTGCCAACCGCGGGCCGTTGACGCCGGACCACGTCATCCGTACCAAGCAGTTGCCGGTAATTATCGGCGACGACGCGGACCGTTGCATCGACCAGTATGCCACCGATTATGAGGCGTATTTTCAGGCCCACACCGACGGGCGGCTGAAGATACTCGATCCAGCGCCGCGCTGGGCCGTGTGGCCGGGGGTCGGCACGATATCATTCGGCCGCAGCATGAAGGAGGCCGGCATTGTCGAGGACATCTCGCGGCACACCTGCCGGGCCATCCAATGGGCCGAGGCGCTGGGCGGCTGGCAGGCGTTGCCGGCCCGCGACCTGTTCGATGTCGAGTACTGGGAATTGGAGCAGGCGAAACTGGGCAAGGCCGGCAGTGAACCGCCCCTGCAGGGCAGGATCGCCCTGGTCACCGGCGCCGCCAGCGGCATCGGCCGGGCTTGCGCGCGGGAGCTCCGGGGCCAGGGTGCCTTGGTCACCGGACTCGACATCGACGCGGCAATCACCGGGCAGTGGTCCGGCGACGACGGTCTCGGCGTCCAATGCGATGTCACCGATTACGCCGCCGTGCAGGCAGCGGTAGAAGCCACCGTGCGGCAGTTCGGCGGCCTCGACATTCTCGTCTGCAACGCCGGCATCTTCCCG
>JASLZG010000437.1 GCA_030754995.1 Lentisphaeria bacterium | reverse complement strand
GACGAGGGCATCTCCGGTGGCGCGGTTGCATTGACGAATGATGAGATCGGTGGGAATACGGCGTCAGATGGGACAAACCTCGGGATCATGGAGGATGTAAGCTATTCGTTCTGGGTGAATCCGGATGAGCAACTTGGTTACCAGGAGGAGGCGATCCTGATACGTACCAATGCCAACGGTACGGTCCTGCAGGCGATCTGGATAACCGGTGATCCCCCGGGACACCCGCCACAGTACTGGGGAACAAACACGCTGAAGCTTGTTGTCGCGGTCGACGGGGTGTTACATACGATCAGGCCACTGCATGCGAATGGTGACATGCCGCAGGGTGAATGGACCCATATCACGATTGTCTTCGACACTGACTACAACGGCACTGTTGGTACGAACGTGTTGATTGTTTACGTCAATGGCTATAGCGATTGGTTGACAACCGCTGATGGTGCCCTCAATGGGACGGCTCGTATCGGTGTCGAACAGGGTCACAGCATTGGCAACGGGCCTGCGGCGAATGATGGCTTCAACGGGTTGATGGATGAGGTGAAGATCTTCGACCATGCCTTGAGCGGAGGGGAAGTCGCGGCGTTGTACACTGAGGGCGTGGGCGGAGTTGGGCTGCTCAACCACCTCCTGTCGAACAGCGGCGGAGGCGGCGGAGGCGAACAAGGTCCGCAGGGCAAAGAAGGGCCGGCAGGAGCTGCTGGTGCCGCCGGTGCTGCTGGCGCCGCCGGTGCACAGGGTCCGCAGGGCAAGCAAGGGGACGCCGGCGCTGCCGCGCCGTGCGTGGAATGTGCTGAGGTCGCCACCGCCGCCGTGAACCTGACTTGCGCGCTTTTGGGCAGCAATTCCGCGACCTCGGTCGCAGGGCTGTATGCCGCTGCGGAGGCCGTCGCCAATTCCATCTTGGCCAGCGCCAATATCTGCAACGAGGCCGCCTGCGATCTCGCCGGCGAAATCCAGGCCGCCCTCGACGCCGCAGTCGATAACAAGTAAGGGGACTTCGGCGCACGACATATCAGTTGACTGGGAAAGCCCGGGAATCACTTGATCCCCGGGCTTTTTCTTTGTCCGCAGCCGATACTTTTTTTCGCGCTCGCCCCGGCAGGTGGGAGGCGGCTTTGCCGCCTCTCGGGACTGAACGATCCGCATCCCTTGCGTTTTTCTCACCCTACTGCTATGCTCCTGTCCATGAAGAAGAGAAGCGGAGCAATCCTGTTGGCGGCCGGCCTGGCGGGCACCGTCATTGTCCACTTGTCAGGCGCGGTTCCTGAAACCGGCCTCGACACCCGGAATCTGATCGCCAACGGCTCCTTCGAGGAACTTGATTCGCAGGGGCGTCCCGCTGGATGGACGACGAGCCAGGGCGCCGATCCAAACGAGAATACGCCCCTGCCCGAGGGGGTGAGCTGGGCCATCGCCACCGATGTCAGGCACGAGGGGCAACAGTCACTGCGGATGTCGGCAACCGGCGTGACGGCGGAGTTCGCCAGCTTCCATCTCCGCGACCGCGTGGTGCTGCGGGCGAATCGGGTCTACGAGTTTTCCCTGTGGATGAAGGCCGAAGACGTCAACTTTTCTTCATACCTGGGGAGCAAGGGCGGCTTTGTCTTTCAGTGCTTTCGCAAGGTTGGCGAGCAGATCGTCGGTGGTCTCATGGTCCGGGCGGACAACGGCACCTACGACTGGAAGCGTTTTTCCGCCACATTCGAGACAACCGCGGAAGCGACGCTGCACCCCCGTACGTGGCGGGCCGTCCAGGAAGGCACCTACTGGGTCGACGACATCAGCCTGCGCGAGGTCGAGGTCGTTGGCGTGTTCCCGTCGATGCCGGTCCCGGAGCTCATCACGCATTACCCGGATGCGGTTCGCAGCGGGGATGGGGAGTTGGCGCTTCTTTTCGCGCCGTCGACCCGGAAGGTGCTGCGCCGGATGATGCCCGATGAGCAGGTGTTCAGCGGCGGCACAACCGGCGCGGTCGCTCTCGCCAGGAACGAGCACGAGGCGATCCAGGTGGTGATGGTGCCGCTCTGGGACCCGGACAGCGCCCGGGAGGTGACGGTGACAACGACACCGCTGCGCCACAAGCAATCCGGCGAAGTCGCCGCCGACGCCCGCGTCAACTGGCACCTGGTGGCATACCAGGGGCTTCATGATGACGGCCGGTTGGTCACCACGCCGGAGCCGGATATGCTGCTGCCGGCCGGGGATTTTTCCGTTCTCGGGCAACGGCTGCAGCCGCTCTGGGTGGATGTGTACGCGGGTGCGGCGACACCGGCGGGCGACTACGAGGTGAAGATCACCGTCGAGAGCGAGGGCGCCTCGATCACCGCGACTGTGGACGTCCACGTCTATGATTTCGCGATTCCCCGGAAGCATTCCCTT
The DNA here is from genome assembly GCA_030754995.1 of Lentisphaeria bacterium. GTDB lineage: Bacteria > Verrucomicrobiota > Lentisphaeria > JABSQK01 > CAJWLW01 > CAJWLW01. The sequence continues at coordinate 765 of JASLZG010000437.1, read as the reverse complement.
CCGACGGCCGTCGGTGCAACTGTGCCGTCGGTACGGGAGCGGCTCTACGAGTATCGGCTGGATCGTCGCGCCGTGACCCAGCCCGGGCCGCCGTTCGACAACTACAAGCTGAAGGAGGGGCAGTACAGCGAGTTCGCCGAAGTAAAGCCGATCATCGAGGCTGAACTCGACCGATATCTGGCCGCGGGCGGCAACATGTTCATGATCCCGACGCCGCACTTCAAGGGGGACGGCGGCAGCAATCACCCGCTGGGCGGCTTCGTCAACATGAACGTCATTCATGATGAGGCGGATGACGCCGAATGGATCATTCGCTACCATCGTGAGCTCGCCGGGTGGCTGCGGGAAAAGGGGCTGCTGGACAAGGGCTACATCTATATCTGGGACGAGCCGCGGCCGAAGGTTTATGAGAATATCCGCAGCACCCGCAGGCTGCTTCGTGAAGCGGACCCGGGAATCCGCACCTTGATGCCGGCAGCGCTCACCGGGGAACTGGCGGACGAGATCGATGTCTGGGTCCTGCCGCCCGGGGACTGGGCCGAGAAGCGGGAGCTGGTCGACAAGCTTCGCCGGCAGGGCAAGGAGTTCTGGTGGTATAACGCGGTGGCCGGAACCCAACCGGAAGTGCGACTGATCTGGCCGCGGCTGCTTTTCTGGGCCATCTGGAAGAACAACATCGACGGCTACCTGCACTGGTCGGTGGATACCTGGCGCTTCGCCGAGGGGCGCCATTTCGGGACGCTGCACCGCATCGGCACGAGCACC
>JASLZG010000436.1 GCA_030754995.1 Lentisphaeria bacterium | reverse complement strand
CTTGGACTCGACACGCTTGGCTATATTGACGTGGTCGCCGAGGATGGTGTACTCCATGCGGTCTTCGGAACCGATGTTGCCGGCAATGAATTCACCGCTGTGCAGACCGACCCCCATGACGAACGGCTGGGCGCCGTGGTCGACGATGTTGCGGTTGAAAGCGATAATCGCATTCTGCATGCGCAGGGCACAGGCCAAGGCGTGGCCGGTGTCGCCCTCGATAGCGAGGGGTGCACCCCAAACAGCCATGATGGCATCGCCACCGAATTTGTCGACCGTCCCCTGTTCGTCGAGGATGATACCGACCATCACACCGAAATACTCGTTCAGGCACTTGATGACCTCGCGGGCTCCGACTTTCTCACTCAGCGAAGTGAAGCCGACAATGTCGCAGAACATGACGCAGCCGTCTCGCAGCTCGCCGCCGAGCTGCACCTCCTCGTTCATCACCTGCCGTGCCACGGCCGGCGAAAAGAAGCGCTGCAGCTGCGACCGTCGATTCGCCTCGACGGCAACGTCGCGCATGAGCTTGGCATTGCGCAGGAACAGCGCGGCCTGCACGGCAATGCCGACCAGCATATTCAGATCCTTGCCCTCGAACGGATCGCTGATGCTGAAGTTCTCGATCTGCACCACCCCGAATATCTCGTCCTGGCAGATCATCGGCACGCACATGACAGAGCTGATCTCCTGGGCAATGATACTCACGGCCTGGCCGTAATGGGTGTCACTGCCCATGTCGGCAACGAGCAGGGCCTCGCGCTTGGTAAGGACGCCCTCGAGAACGGTACGGCTGACCGTGATTTCGCCGATGCTCTCCCGTTTTTCGTCGCGCGTCTTGACATCGGAAATCTGCATGTCGTCGAGGTGCTGCCCGGTCATCACGAAGGCACGGTCGGCTTGGGGAAAGACGGTGAACAGGCACTCGATGACCTCGTGCAGCAGTTCCTTGTCCTCGGCGGCGGAAGTCAGCGCCTGGGCTACCTGGTAGAAGATGTCAAGGCGCTTCTGCAACTCGATCTCCGGGCTGACCAGCTGATCCAGTGTGATTGGATCGAAGTCGCCGTCTTCGTCCTGTCCGGAAAGCCCCGGGTAGTACGAGGCGTCCATGGATATGAACCTGTCGAGGCGGCGATTATCATCGCGGATGAAGCTGCTGGTACGGGTGGTCTCATCGGTGGTCGACTCGTGCTCGACAAAGCGCAGCATGTAGTGGCTGACATTGACGACGTCGTTGGTGACTAGCCGGCGCGTGCCACTGACTTGCTCGCCGTTGACGAAGGTGCCGTTGCGGCTGTTCATGTCCTCGACGACGTAGCAGCCGCCGTCCTTGAACAGGCGGCATTGCCTGCGGGACATGCCGGCGGCAGTCAGGACGATGTCACAGGACGAATGGCGGCCAATCACCGCCTCGTTGTGAATCTCGAACTGCTGGCCCTGACTGGAACCACTCTCAACTACGAGATAAGCCATGGATGGTGCAATTTATCGCCCCGGCACCGTGGACGTTGAAAGTTGCCTGGCACCTGCCAGTTGCCCTCCCGGTAATTACCCCTGGCCCCAGGCAGGGGCGCAGTACAGAATCAAATCGTTCGGGCCCTTGTAAGGTGCCGTGACGCCGTGGATTTTCAACCCGCCCAGTGCCGGCGTCTGCCGGATAAAGACGGCATCATTCAGTGACAAAAACACCGGACCGAACAAGCCGGGGTGCAACCGGCAGGATGCGGCACGGAAACGGTGGCGGAATTCCGCCAAACCGCCGCCGCCGCCGCCATTACTTTTTGCGGAAAAGAACTGCTATCCGGCAAATACCGGCCCTGCCGAGGTTATGTTAATGGGGTATTTCCAATACTTTCCGGCATCGCCCCTGGAATGACCCGGCGATCTTCATGGATTGTATTTGAACGGTGCCGTTTTCCAACCATGTTACCAAGGCCGGGATATACCGTTCGCCGCGGTAATCCGACTCGGCATTTTCGACCGGTAACCCGGGCGACCAACCAGCCAAACACATGAGCGACAAGAAGTCCCCCACTAAACATATTTTTGTTACCGGCGGAGTTGTCTCTTCACTGGGCAAAGGCATTACGTCAGCATCGCTGGCGTTGTTGCTGGGGCGGCGCGGTTACCGCGTCGCCATGCAGAAGCTCGACCCGTATCTGAATGTTGACCCCGGTACCATGTCGCCGTATCAGCACGGTGAAGTCTATGTCACTGATGACGGCGCCGAGACTGATCTGGACCTCGGTCACTACGAGCGCTTCGCCGGGGTCGTCTGCACCCAGGACAGCAACTACACGACCGGCCGCATCTACAGCAACGTGATCGCCCGCGAGCGCGCCGGCGGTTACCTGGGCAAAACGGTACAGGTGATCCCGCACGTGACGGACGAGATCAAGGCGGCAATCCGCACCTTCGACCGTCCCGACGTTGATATCGCAATTACTGAGATCGGCGGTACCGCCGGTGACATCGAATCGTTGCCGTATCTCGAAGCAATCCGCCAGTACCGGCAGGAGATCGGCCGCGGCAACGGCATTTTTGTGCACCTGACGCTGGTGCCGTACATCAAGGCCTGTGGCGAGTTGAAAACCAAGCCGTCGCAGCAATCGGTCGGCATCATACGTGAGATCGGCATCATGCCGGACATCCTGATCTGCCGTAACGAGGTGCCGCTGGCAGCGGAGCACAAGGACAAGCTGGCGCTGTTCTGCAATGTCGACCGCGACCTGGTCTTCGAAGAAATCGATGTCAGCCATACCATTTACGAAGTGCCACTGGACTTGGCCAAGCAGGACGTTGATACCTATGTCCTGGAGCTGCTGAACCTGCATGTGCGCTCCCTGAACATGACCGATTGGAAGCGGATGGTCCAGACCCATATTTCGCCGGAGAAAGGCGAGGTCGAGATCGCTGTCGTCGGCAAATACATGAGCCTGCCAGATGCGTACAAGAGCATCGACCAGGCACTGACCCACGCCGGCATCGCCAGTTCCGTACGCGTGAATGTCCGCCGCATCGAAGCCGAGGACATCGAGGACCAGGGAGCCCATGCGCTGCTCGACGGCATCCATGCACTGCTGGTGCCGGGCGGCTTCGGCGACCGCGGTATCGAAGGCAAGATTCAGGCGATCTGTTACGCCCGCGAACGTCGTCTGCCGT
>JASLZG010000435.1 GCA_030754995.1 Lentisphaeria bacterium | reverse complement strand
TGGCTCGTGAGCAGGAGAGGAGCCGGGATCTCGAGATAGTCGACGTGTTCCGATTCGAGGATCGGCAGGATGGCGGCCGCCGCCGGGTCGTAGGTGTTGTCCCAGCGGCTGGCCATCAACAGCAGCGGCCCGTCGACGATGCCGGTGAGGTATCGGCCCAGGGTAGCTTTCTTGATCTCCGCTGCGAGGAACAGGTGGGTGTCGGCCCAGGAGCGATTGTAGAAGCGCATGCTGTCGATGCCGGCTCGATTCGCCTGCGGATGGATGAGAAGGCCGATGCTGCCGCGCGGCCAGCGTTCGATCGGCTGCGGCGTGGCGCTTTGCAGTGTGACCGTGTCCGATTGCCATGCCTCACGCAATGCCTCGTCGGTCCCGTACCGCGTTGCCAGCCATTGACGGAAGACGGCGACGTAGGCGTCGTGCCTTTCCCGTTCCGGCCAGGGGCGCTCGTTGAATCCGGCGCCGAGCAGCACGTGGCACCCGATGATGCGGCCGGCATAGCGGCTCTCACGGACCCGGGCAAGGACCAGGCGCAACAGCTTGGCGGCATAGGTGCGCCAGGCCGGGTCGAGATCGCACACGGGTGCACCGTAGGCCGGCCCGCCGATGGCGGCTGCACCGTCGACATGTTGATCGAACCACCATCGCGGTGGCCGTTGCAGCACAATCTCGAGAATGACATCGGTGCCGGGCCGGCAGACTTTGCCCAAAGTCCGGTCGAGAGCGACGTAGTCGATATATTCGGGGTGCTTCCAGGTCGGCTTGAGCCGGGGATACTCGTCCGACGGCCCGCCGCCGTTGATCCTTGCCCTGTGGAGGCGGACACCGGCCCGTCGCATCTGCTCGTGGGCCTCCGGCCCGAAGCGCGGCTCGCCGTAGGAAATGCCGGGGAGCGGCCCGTCGTCGACCATGAGGTCGACGGCATCGGCGCCGTGGCGGACGCTTGCCGTAAAGGCGGGCGGCTGCGACAAGGTTGCAGTCAGCGCCTCGGCGCTCGGCACGTTGCTGTCGTACTCGATGCGCAGCTTGTTGATCGTCAGCTTGGCGATGCCGGTTCGGCGGACACCGATCTCGATGTGGATGCCGTGAACGCGATAACGGGCGCTGGTGGTGAACTCCTCCTCGGCGATTATCCCGTCCTTGCTGCCGGCAGCGGTGAACAACGGCACCGGCCTGGTGCCGTCGCCGCGCCGCTCCCGCAGTTCGATCCAGACATTGTGGCGGGCTTCGAAGCGGCCGACGTTCTCGCCGGTTATGCTGTACTGCACCCGGCATTTTGCCGCCGCGCCGTCACCGATACCCAGGAACCAGTGAAAACCATCACCGGTGCGGCCGTCGACGGTGAATGTTTTCGTACCGTCGTCCGCGAAAGTCGCCGACGCGTGGTCCGACGGCCGGTTTTCGAACGCCCCGGGGGGATTGCCCGGATACATCTCGATCGCCGCAGCATCCCGGCTGAAACCGGCACCTGCGATGATCGCAATTCCTGCGAGTCTCAAGGCGTATCGAGTCAACATGCCAGACACAATATGCTGATCCGATCGATTCGCAATAGACGGCGCCGGGATCAGGGCTGAATCTGCGGCGACGCTTCGGCTTGGCATGCCCGCGGCGGTCGGCGACCAGTAGGCCGGGCAGCGTCTTGCTGCAGCCCCTGCCATCCTTGCGTCCCCTTTCCTCGAAAGGCGCTGGTCAAGTCCGCAAGAAACGGTACTGCACCGGATAAATATCACGGCCGGGACGACCGTTTTGCGATCTTCGCAAATCAACGCGAAATTGAAGGGCAACCATGTGCCCCTTCTCTACAACTGGTACTCAGTGAATTCAGTCAAGCACGGCGGCCGGCCGGATATCAGCATCTTCTTCTCTTTGGGTATCCCGATCACTGCGCAGGCAGTACCGTCGTTGCACACGCCATTGTCATTTGTTTTGTCCTCAAAACCTATGGTCTTGTGACTGCGCAGCGTGTTCTGCAGAAGCTCCAACGTATAGTTGCCCGCGTTCCTTTCAGCCACCTCTGCCATGCACCGGAACCTGCTGAATTTGCCCGGCCAGCTCTGCCGGATCGGATCGTCATCGTCAAAAAACTGTTGCATGTCATAATCATACGCCTTGCCCGACAACAACCCGGCCGGGAAGAAATTACCAGTGTAAGCGGCGCCATCGACGGCTTCTCTCATGCCAAACCAGCCGAATCCCTTTTCCACAACACAAATGCCGCCGGCGGCGTCAACCATGTTCTGGCTGCCGCAGCCACGGACTTTTCTCTGCTGCAGAAACCGGACTGCCTCGTCTACATCCTGGCACTGTTCCAAGACCAGCTTGCCCCCAAGCCCGATCGGATCAGCTGCCAGGTTCTCTCTCGCTTCCCGGGTGAGGGACGACGGTTTCTGCCGGAATTCCGCTGTCCGCAACTCTTCCGGGATCGCATAGACACCCAGGCCGCCTGAAGAAACCACGACAAGGCCCTTTTCATTCATACCCCAGCAACACTCGAGCGTGAAAGGGTTCGCCAGTTGGATGTTGGCGTATCCCGAGACCGGTTTTCTGATGAACACGTAGATGTCGGGATTGGTGTCGGCAGCGCCCCCGGCCACGGGACCGCGATCACTGTCCCTGAACGCAAGCGTTGTGCATTTGTCGGCACACGACAGCGACGCCGAGTCAAAGAACCCGTTCATGGCCAGTAACGACGGCAGCGGTATCGCGGCGCCCTCAGCCATGCCTCGCAGTTCTTCAAAAGTGTCCGGGAACGTTTCCTTGAACGGCGCCGCCCGGTCGAGCATCTTCTGAAACAGAGCTTCTTCTGCACCGCGATCATGTGGCTGTATCAGGTTCCGGTAGACGGCGAAATGCCGCTCCGCATGCTTCTGCTGCAGGGCTGATTCGTACGCCTTGCCGCGGCATACCCCTATCTCAAAAGCGGTACCCGCGGCCATGAGGCACCGCGGGCGATCGCAGCTCTTACTGTTGCTTTTCATTGTTGTTGCTCTCCGTGAACTCGGCTTCACCCGCCTCGACCACGTTGAGAATCCGGGCCGGGGCCCCGCCGGTGGCGGAGTCTTCCGTACCGCCGGGGTGAAGGCGGAAACTCGACTTTACTTGGTGCGAGAGGGGGGACTCGAACCCCCACACCTTTCGGCACAAGATCCTAAATCTTGCGTGTCTGCCAATTCCACCAC
>JASLZG010000434.1 GCA_030754995.1 Lentisphaeria bacterium | reverse complement strand
GACCGGTGTCTCCCTGAAGAAGCTGGGGCGCATGGACAAGCTGCTGGGCTTCCTCATTATTGAAGGGCTGTTGACGAATATCGGCGGGCTGCTGACCCTGATCAGTTCGGTGCCGAACATCATTGTAGGTAACGCCGCGGGCATCAGCTTTGTCAAGTTTTTTATTGTTGCCAGCCCTTATGTTGCGGTGGCCACGGTCGTGACCCTTCTGATGGGGGCGAAGCTCTTCGGGATCGACCGGCTGGCAACGGCAGAGGAGAAAAAAGAGGCGGCCTTTTTGGTCTCGGGCTTCGATGAGAACGACCGCATCGAGAACAGGGGGTTGTTCTTCTTCGGCGCGGTGATGCTGCTGCTCTTTATCCTGGTTATTGCGACGGTTTCGGTGCTGCCGGTGGTCAAACTCCTGGGCATGAGTTTTGTGGCGCTGGCCTTTGCCCTGATCATGCTGCTGTGTTACAAGCACGAGGTCGACCCCTTCTACAAGGCCGTGGACTGGGACCTGATCATCTTTTTCATGGCCCTCTTTGTGGTGATCAATGTCATGGAGCACGCCCATGTACTGGGCCTGATCGGTAAAGGGATCGCGATGATAATCGGCGACGGCAAGAACAGCTTCGGTACCGGGGCGCTGCTGGTTTCCTCGGCGGTTTTCAGTTCGGTGACCGACAACATCCCGTTGGCGGCGATGCTGGCGCAGATCTTGGGGGCGCAGGGCGTCGAGAGCAGCTCGGCGTTGTGGTGGGCGGTGGTCTTTGGCGCCAATCTCGGCGGTAATCTGACGCCAATCGGCAGTGCCTCGACCCTGCTGGCGGTGACGATTATTCACAAGTACAAGTTGCAGATGTCCTTCGGCGCCTTTGTCAAGAAGGCCTTCCCCTACGCCGTCGTGCAGATTTGCATGGCAACGGTGTATGTCCTTCTTTTGATGAAACTGTTACCGGCTGAATAGGCAGGGCGTTCCCCCATGGGTACACCTCGGCAGTTCAATGGTGATACCGGGCGGGGCGCCGGCCGCCACTGAAGGCATCGGGCTTTTCGGTGTCGCCCGGCCGGGGCCAGATTGAAGCGGCAACCGAAACTATCTAACGAGCAATGACAACCAGGTCGATGGCCCGGCACCGGAAGCTCTCCCGCCACCGCGGGATCGCTCCGGGCTGGTGACCTCACCGTTGGTTCCCGAGCCTTTGCCAGGGGACGCAGGAGTAAAGCGATGCAAGGAATCAAGGCCGCCGCCATCCAGTTCACCCACGCTCCTGGAGATAAAGCGTTTAACTTTGGGAGAATTCGATCGTTCGTTGAGGAGGCCGCGGCGCAGGGCGTGGACCTTCTTGTTTTTCCGGAGATGTGCATAACCGGTTACTGGCATGTGAGGAAGCTCTCCAAGGCGGAGATCGAATCCCTGGCCGAGCCTGTTCCGGCTGGCCAGTCGACGCAGGAGCTGCTCGCACTCGCAGCGGCCAACAACATGACCATTGGTGCCGGACTCATCGAGATCACCGATGCCGGGGAACTGTACAACGCCTATGTCGTGGCGATGCCGGACGGTCGTGTCGCATGCCACCGTAAGATCCACTGTTTCATCAGCGAGCACATGAAGTCCGGCGATGCGTACACGGTGTTCGATATCCCGCAGGGCGCCCGCGTCGGGGTTCTCGTCTGCTATGACAATAACATTGGTGAGAATGTGCGGATTACGGCGCTGCAGGGCGCGGAGATCCTGTTGGCGCCGCACCAGACAGGCGGTTGCGATTCGCCGAGTCCCCGTTGCATGGGCAAGATCGACCCGCAGCTGTGGGAAAACCGCGAGCAGGACCCCGCCGCGATCGAGGCTGAATTCCGTGGACCCAAGGGACGAGAATGGGTGATGCGTTGGCTCCCGGCGCGGGCTCATGACAATGGGCTGTTCCTGGTCTACAGCAATGGTGTGGGGGTTGATGACGACGAGGTGCGCACCGGCAACGCCATGATCCTCGACCCCTACGGCGACATCCTGTCCGAGACATGGGCGCCGCGGGACGCAATGGTGGTGGCGGACCTTGACCCGGATCGTCTCGACATGTGCACGGGACAACGTTGGTTGACAACTCGCCGGCCGGCACTGTATGGACCGCTGGTTGAGCGGTCCGGCAGGGAGAAAGACACGCGCTCGGTGCGCTTTGCCAGGAAATAATCAGCCGGCCGGGACCGGCCGGGCCAGCCGCAGTCCGGTCAGAACACGCCGTGGTCGAGGTACGCCTGCTGCGGATCTTCGCCTTGCAGGATCGCTTTGCGCACCAGGCTCTCGGTCTGCATCACCTTTTCCGTCTCCTCGATCACCGGCTCGGCAAGGTCGCCGGGGATGATGACGATGCCGTCGCGATCGCCGAGCACATAGTCACCGGTGGCGATCGTCACGCCGCCGATGTCGAGCGGTTCACCGAAGGCCTCAGGCAGCCAGCACCCGACGATATCGCGCGGCGTGAAGTAGCGGCAGAAGACCTTGAACCCGATGTGGACGATAAAATCGGTGTCGCGGCAGCCGCCGTCGACGATGAAACCGCGGACGCCGCGGAAGAGCATCGTCTCGGCCGAGAGCTCGCCCATGTGCGCGATGGTGGCGTCGTTCGGCTGGCAGATGACCACGTGGTCGCCCGGCGCCTTTGACAACATGCCGGTCCACTGCAGCAGGGTCTCATGTGGATCCGCCGCCTGGGCGCGGCCGCTTACCGTCCAGATCCGGCCGGCAACTTTCCAGGCCGGCTCGATCGGCTTGATCCCGGTGGGCAGTGTCTGTTCTGCAAAACCGCGGTTTCTCAAGACATCGAAAACGGCGCCGGAATAACATTGTTCCAGGCGTCGGGCGAGGTTGTCACTCATATCAATCTTCCTTAGGTCGCAGTGTTTGGATGAATTCGATTTCGATGCCGTCCGGATCGTTCAGGTACAGCAGTTTCGCGACCTTGGCGCCGTCGCGCTCGAGGATGATCGGGCCGCGCCAGTGCCGGAGCCCGCGACGCTTGAGCGTATGCAGCGTTCGCGCCACGCTGCCGACCTCGAAACAGAGGCGCACGGCACCGACGTCTGACATCTGGCGTGACCTCTTGCGGCTTTTCGGCCGCAGGTATTCGACAAGCTCGAGGGGATACCCGTCCGCCTCCGCCTCGACGAAGGCGACCCGGACCCGGGCGCCATCGGTCTGCAGGATCTCATCGTAGCT
>JASLZG010000433.1 GCA_030754995.1 Lentisphaeria bacterium | reverse complement strand
CTCATCCGTCTCCTGGGCCGTAGCACAGGAGACCCAGCATACGAGGCCGACGGCAAGGACGATCGAGATCGCTACGCGATTTGGTGAGATTGGGTGCATGGTTTTCAGCTCTGTGTAGAGAATTAGAAAGTTGTAGCGCGAGATTATCCCGGAAATTACGCTGCATTTATACCATATCAAGGGACTACGGCATCGCCTTATTCGAGCCAACGAACCGGTGCATCCGAAATCGTCCACAATCTATCCGACAACTTTAACTGGGACATACCACTAGCCACAGTTGCGTCCGGTCAGAGGTGATGGTAGTGTTCCTTCGACGAAACGACATTGAACCCAACCTGAGACAAACCTTCATGAGTGACAACATTATGCGTAGTGGACCTTGCCGTTATTTTCCTTGCAGTGATGGACGGTTCAAACGGATCTCAATACTGATTCTGATCCAGTTGCAGTTTCTCTTAACGTCCTGCCAGACGATCGGAGAGCCGATTGAATCGGCCGACTCCGCCAGCTCGGCTGAAATGGCGGCGGCGGCACAGAATTACGGCAAAGCGCGGCCTTTTGTCACGGTCCAACCGGACGGACTGATCATCTGCGAGGCGGAAGAATTTCAGGTCCAGTCACCCGGCTGGAAGGCAAGGCCCTGGGGTGAGAACTACTATGCGGCTACACTGGCCAATACATTTTTGAGTCGTCAGGCGTTCCTCGGCGCGCCGGAGCGAGGCGAGAAGTCCAAGGCCACAATCCAGGTGCAGATTCCGGAGATGGGGCGTTACCTGGCGCTGGTCCGGTACGAAGCGGCTTTTCGGTTCGAAACGCAGTTCCACGTCGTCATCAAACAGGACGGAAAGACGCTTCTGAACCGGCTGTACGGAGCCCGCGACAACGTGAAGATCTGGCCGTTCTCGAAAAAACTGAAAAAGGAAGTCGGCTGGGAATGGGGCGCTGTGGAAAACGTGGTGTGGGAAGGGCATGACACGTTTGTCGATCTTAAACCGGGCCTTGCCAGCATCACACTTATCGCTGACCAACAGCCTGAACCCGCCGCCAAGCGCAATGTCGACCTGGTCATGCTGACCGCAGACGTCGAGCAGGTAAAAATGCGCATTGACAAGGAGATGTATCTTCCTCTCGACGGCATGTTGACGCAGTCGGGCGATGTCTGGCTGCGCGTTACCAACCTCGGCGGGGCACCACTCACGTTCACCGGCATATTGGGCACTACTTCCAAGAACCGTGGCAATGCCGCCGGCAACTGGCAGCAGCATTCCCCGTATTGGGTTCACCTTCGCAACTGGGAGGTGCCCAAGTTCGACATCCAGCCCGACGCCACCAGTGAATGGGTCGAAGTCGGCAGTACCATGGACTCGCTGTTTCACGGGCAATGGTCGTGGACCGGCAACGGCCAATACAAAGCCGAATTCGCTCTGAAAAATCCGGCGGGGGAAATGGACATCATCAACACCTTTACCGGTACCGGTGACCTGATGCTGGCGGCTGACGGCAACACCCGCTACTCCCGACGGCTGCGCACCCAGGACGAGATCCTCTTCGAAATGATGGCGTTCCTGAAAAAACAGCCGGTCCACGGCAAGGCGCCGACGCTGACCTCGATCCACGTCGACACGTTCAAGCCGTCCGCGGACCCGAAGCACGCCGCCGCCGTGAGCGAATTCAGGCAAATGTACGGCTTCGACCATGCCGACGGCTCTGTGGTCAGCCTTGGCGACGAGATCGGACTGCCGAGTCCGGGCGGCGCAACCACAGACACCGACTTCCGTGACTGGCTCGAGAGCCGCGGTATGACACCCGCGGACATTGATCCGGCGGCCGGTAATGACTGGTCGAAGATCACCTACAATCCCGCCGGGCATCTCAAAAATACCAAGGCCGCCCTGTTCTACTGGTCCAACCGCTACCGGCATCATTTCGGCATTCAAGGAATCAAGAAGCGCACCGAGGACATCCTCGACGGCAACCCCAACGCCAAGGTCGGCGCCAACTTCTCGCCGCATTATCCGAACCACCACATGTATCTTGGCGAGGTTTATAAATGGGTCAATGTGTTTCGCGACGGCGGCATGAATATGCCGTGGAGCGAAGATTACATCTGGCAGGTAGCACTCGGCACCCAGCAGATGAACGGCATCAACCTTGACCTTTTCCGCGCCGGCCTGCGTGGCAAGCCCCACCTCAAGATCATGTACTATGTAATGGCCCATTCGCCGGGCAACACGCCGCGAAGTTGGCGGCGGCAATTCTACACCGCGCTGGGGCACGGAATGAAACTCGTAAACCTCTTCGAGTTCCAGCCGGTACACGTGGCCTACACGGAAAACCACAGCAGCGATCCCGAGATGTATGCGACGCTGCTGCGCACCTTCCGCGAGCTCGGGCTGTACGAAGACATCACCCAGGCCGGTCACAATATGCCGGCCGAAGCCGGTCTCTGGTTCAGCGAAACCAGTGATATCTGGGGCGATACCTACGGCTCGTTCGCCGCCGCTAAACGCGCTTTCTACATAGCGATCCGGCACCAGCAGATTCCGCTCGACTTTGTTACCGAAAGGGATGCGATCGACGGCACCCTGTCCGAATACAAGGTGCTTTATCTGGCTGACGCACACGTCTCGGGTCCCGCATCCGCAAAGATTGCTGCCTGGGTCGACGCCGGCGGCTACCTGATGGCGACTGCCGGCGCCGGCATGTTCGACGAACTGAATCGGCCAAACAAAGTGATGCGGCAACTGCTGGGTGTCGACCAAACTGTCCTCGACGCGCCGGGCAGCCAGGTCACCTACATCAAACAGGATCTGCCCTTCGCCGATCCGATCGACACAGTCACTATAGACATAGGATTCCTTGATGGCGAGAAGCGGGACGACAAATTGCCCGTGATCGGTGTGCGCAGTCGAATAAGAGTCTCGAACGGCATGGTCAACGGCAGGTTTGCTGACGGCTCGCCGGCGATTGTGACCAAGCAGACCGGTAAAGGACAATCGCTGTACTGCGCTTTCCTGACAGGCCTGAGCTATTTCAAGCCGGCTATTCCGCTGCGACCCGTCGATCGCAGTTCGAACGATGCCGGGATGAACCATTTTCTGCCGACGCAATTCGACTCCAACGCAGCGGCCATCATCGGACTTCCGGCAGCGGCCATCACACGACCGGTTGTCTGCAGCAACCCGCTGGTGGATACAACAGTAATCGAGTCCAAACACGGCATCGTGATTCCGCTGATCAACTGGACCCCGAATCCGATCAAGGGACTGCGCGTTG
>JASLZG010000432.1 GCA_030754995.1 Lentisphaeria bacterium | reverse complement strand
CTGCTCAATGCCGACGGCGACATCAATCTGGATGTTGAGTCGATCTACTCCGGCGCGAACGTCAGTATCGACTCGACGAACGGTTCGATCACCGATATTGTCGGCAGTGGCCTGGTCAATATCCGGGCCCCGGGGACCGCCACGCTGACCGCCGACGACGAGGTCGGCAACCTCTTCGAATTCGTCGAGGTGGATGTCGGCAGACTGCTGGTCAGCGCCAATTCGGGCGATGCCGACAGCGGATACGTGGCGGCTCTTGCCGGCACCGCTGATGGCAGCGTCGGACCGCGGTATGTGGATTTTATCGGTGACCCGCCGGGGTTCTTGGTTTGGAACGGCAACGTGATCGGGGCACCGCCGCGTGACCTGCAGCGTTGGTTCCGGGGCGGCAACTTCGACAGCCAGGGTGTCGTGTTGGATAATACCCCGCAGATATTCCGCAGCCCGTTCCTGGTCCACTCGACGGCGGTGCTGAGCAAATTCCGTGTACCGACGACGGTCATCGAATACATCGCCGTTGGCGGCGGTAAGATCTATGGCCTGCCGCAGCACGTGACGATGTCGAGCAATATCGACCTGCTGCAGTTCACCGATGGCCCGTACATGTGGGACCTCGAGCTGGAGTGGCGTGACGCCGATCGCAAAAGGCGTCGCCGCCGATGAGCGCTGATACCGGGTGGGTCAGCGGCGGTTGTTTGTGCGGCAAGGTCGCCTGCGAGCTGGCGCCACCCTTCTCCAAAGGATAAATCACATGAAACTGATGATTGGTTCGGCCCCGGATTCGTGGGGCGTTTGGTTCCCAGACGATCCCCGCCAGACACCCTGGGACCGGTTTCTCGACGAAATTGCCGAGGCAGGCTACGAATGGACCGAGCTCGGCCCTTACGGTTACCTGCCCACAGACATTACGGCAGTCGATGCGGAGTTGTCCAGTCGCGGTCTCAAGGTAGCCGGGACGTTCGCGATGGATGCGATGCACGATCCGGCACGCTGGCCGGCGCTCGACGGCCAGGTCAAAGGCGCCTGCGAGTCGGTGAGCGCCTTGGGCGGTAAGTACCTCATCCTGATCGATGGCGTTTATGTCGACGAGGTCACCGGCAAGACAAAATACGCCCCTGAACTCAACGACGAGGAATGGCAGGTGCTGGTCGACAAGGCGAATGAGATCGGCAGGTTCACGGCCGGCAACTACGGTATCCGGACGGTTTTTCATCCGCACGCCGAGACCCATGTCGAGTATGAGCCGCAGATCGAACGATTTCTCGCCGCCAGCAATCCCGAGGTGCTGGGGATTTGCCTGGATACCGGGCATCACGCTTATCGCGGCGGCGATCCGGTGGCTTTTTACCGGAAACACCACGAGCGCATTGAGTACCTGCACATCAAGAGCATCGATCCGGTGGTGCAGCAGCGAGTGGCCGACGAAGGCATCAGTTTCGGCGATGCCGTGGGTATGGATATGTTTGTCGAGCCGTCGGAAGGCGCCGTTGATTTTGATGCGTTCCTGGCGGCGCTCAAGGAGTTCGACTTCGAGGGGTTTGCGATCGTCGAGCAGGACATGTATCCGGCGCCTTTCGACAAACCCCTGCCGATCGCCAAGCGGACCCGGGAGTACCTACGGGAGAATGGATTCGGCTGAGGCGCGCCGGGAGAGGGATTCTTTGCGCGCCGGGATCACGGGGCATCCGGCCTTCAACTCCCGTGGCATTCCGTATTGATCTGCTCCTGCATCTCCACGGTTTTCTCCATTGCCTTCATGAAGTCGATGGAGTGCTTGAGCAGCGTCCGCCAGTCGGGTTTGACCGGCACACTGTCGACGGAGAGATAGCCGTCGAAACCGATCGCGTGAAAGGCGCGCACGGCGTTGAGCCAGTCGATATGCCCGGTTCCCGGGGCCTGCCGGTTGCTGTCGGCCAGGTGAACGTGCTTGAGTTTGTCGCCGGCCAGGAGGATCGTGTCGGTGACCGGTCCGTCCTCGATGTTGACATGGAAGAAATCGAGCAGTAAGTCGAGGCCTTCAACTTCATCGGCGATACTGCGAGCCTCGGTGATGCTGTTCATGAAGCCGCTGTAGCCCTCGAAGCGATTGATCGGTTCCGTGGCGATCGGCACGTTCTTGGGCTTTGCATAGTCGCAGATCTCGCGGGCGGAGTTGATGAAGTTGGCGCGCAGCACGTCGCGGGGGATGGAACTGCAGGGATACTCGGCTGCCGGCGGCACGGCATCGATCTCGAGCATCGGCGGATCGTCGAAGGTGGCCGAGAGGTCGATGCATTTTCTCGTGTAGTCAACGGCGTATTGGCGGGTCGCTTCATCACAGGACGCCAGGTCCCGGATCTCGCCGGCGTGCCAGACACCCCAGGCACAAATCATGGCGGGGACCTTGAGCCCGAGGGATTCGGCGATTTCACGAGCCTCGTTGAATTTCTCCAGGGGGATCTTGTCGGGTTCGGCGTCGAGGTCGACACCGTCATAACCGAGCTCGGCCATCGTCTCGAGGACTTCGCGCGGGTGTTCCCAGAAGTCGATTTGTGACGTTAGGGTGCAGGTGATGAGAGAGTAGTTGAAACCCATGGGACCGCTCTCCGGAGTTGAATTGTAAAACAATGCGGTTAGACCTGTAAATCGAACCGCGGAATCTACCTTATAAAACGGGACTTTGCCTCGAGCCGGAGACAACGTTTCCAGCCAACCACTAAAAAAACGAGACGCCGTGGTCACCAGGACTGTTGAACAACTGCATGCACTCATGAAGAAGGTCCTGATGGCCCACCGTCAGATGCCGGCATGTACAGCAAAACATCGACAGCTACATTGACTGCAACCATTCCGGAGCAGCCGCAAATGAACAGCCCGTTTCGCATCCTGCCCCTTGCGACTTTGCGGCTTTGCGGCTTTGCCGCCTCACGAGGAGAATCTGATGACACCGAATCCATCGACGCCTGAGTTCAGCACGCTGCCCGGCATGCGGGCGCGGTTTGATCGGGTGGCGCGGCAGCTTCCCTGCAACGCCGCCGACTTGAAGTCGCACCGCGCCTGGCGCCGCAAGGCCGGGGCGCGGCTGAAATCGTTGACCGGGTACGACACGATGGTCCGCTGCGGGGCGTGGCCGAAGGTGACCGATGTCGTCGATTGCGGCGACTACATCCGCCAGCGCGTGGAGATCTGCACCGAACCGCGGGTCATCATGCCGATGTTTGTACTCATTCCCAAGCAGGGGTCACCGCCATACCCCGTCGTCGTCGCTCCGCACGGCCACGGCAGCGGCGGTAAATTGTCTCC
>JASLZG010000431.1 GCA_030754995.1 Lentisphaeria bacterium | reverse complement strand
GCCGAGGTCGGACCTGCCGATGTATCTGGTCGAAGTCGACGAAGAGAATGATTACTCCATCATTCCAGACACCGAAATCGACATGCTGATGACCACGGAGCTGAACTTCGACACCGAGAAATTGAGTGAGGAACGTATTCGTGTTTTCCGCGTCACCATAGGTAGCGCCAGTGCCTCGGTGACAGTGTCTCTGCAGCCGGGGTGGAACCTGGTGTCGTTCCCGATCACACCGAACGATTCGGATCCGGATGCGGTGTTCTCGAACCACACCGGCCGGGTCATCACAGGCGTTGTCTGGGGCTACCGCGACGGCAGTTACTTCGCCGCCGAAAACATTGTAGCCGCTGCCGGGTACTGGGTCTACAATGCCCGTGATGGTGTCGAACATATTGTCGTATCCGGATTCACCGGTGACAACAAGATCGTGCTCAAAGAAAACTGGAACCTCGTCGGCACGACGGAGCTGATGCCGCAGGCGATGGAGAATCCCGACCTGCTGCAGGCGTTCTACTATGATGCTGGCAACCGGGACTACATGAACGCAATAGACATTAGCACCGGCACCGGGATCGTGACATTCGAGACGTCTCGTGGCTACTGGGTGGAGTCCAGCCAGGAACGCCAGTTCAGGTTCCGGTAGCCTTGAGGATTGACATGCGATGGGCCCGTCGGCGACAGTGCCGGCGGGCCTTTTGCTTTTTTCGGGTGAGCCGCCGCCGAAAACCTCAGCTTTGTATTGCAAAGTAGTTTTCTATGGCTATAGTACCATCTGGCGAGGAAATCCGCCAAGCACAACCGCAAACACCCACACTGACAAGACAGGATGATCGGAGACCACATACATCAGACCCTCAAACAGGTCCGCGAGCTGCGAGCCAATATCCTCGAAAAACAGCGGTTCAAAGGATATTCCGGTCGCGCCCGCGCGGTCGCCGGCACCGGCGCCCTGGTCGGCACCGGCATCATGTCGATGAGCTTCTACCCGGGCAGCATCAATGCACACTTGGTCGGCTGGGCGACGATCCTGTCGTTCGCCCTCTGTCTCAACTATGGTGCCCTGGTTCAGTGGTTTCTCTTCGACCCCCAAGCCAAGCGCGAGATCCGTCGCCTCAAGCCGGTTATCGATGGCATGCCGCCGTTGCTGGTGGCCGGTCTCTTCACGGTCGCCCTGATCGAGTGTGGCCAGTTCAGCTATCTGTTCGGCATGTGGCTTGCCATGTTCGGCCTGGCAAATCTTGCATCCCGCCATGTACTGCCCAAGGGCATCGTGTGGCTTGGCATCTTCTACATTGTCTGCGGTGCGGCACTCTTGCTGGTCCCCGACCAGTCGTTCCTCAGCCCGCTGCCGGTCGGTGTGGTGCTGTTCGTCGGCGAGTGGACCGGTGGTATCATCATCCATTATGACGGCAAGGTCGACTCGGTCATGCGCCAGGCAGTAATGACGGAAATGGTTGACCGACCAATCGAGTGAACCGACTGACGACGCCGGCAGGGGCACCATGAAAATCGACACAGACAATCCATACAACGAACTCAAGCGCGTCTTTCATGAGCCCAGCCGCCTGGCCATCATGTCGGCTTTGTGTGCTGCTGCAGGCGGTCTCAGTTTCAATGAACTCAAGGCTGCCTGCGACCTTACCGACGGCAATCAGAGCCGCCACCTGAAGACGCTCGAAAGCGCCGGCATGGTGACGATCAAGAAGGGTTTTATCGGCGTCAAACCGCGCACGACAGTCTTTCTCTCCGACCAGGGGCGGGAGAGTTTTCTCGACTACCTCAGCGCTCTCGAGATCGTTCTGCAACGCGCTGCCGATGCCGTGCAGCCCGGCGATGTCAGCCTGCCGCATGTATCCCCTGCAGGTGCTTGAAACGATGGGAAAATTGGCAGGAATGCGGCTTCTCCGGTCTTCCCGGGCTGTTGAAACCTCCAACTGTGGCTATATTCGGGGTACTTGACCTCAAAGTGTGTGACCTATGAACATCGGTATTGAGGCGCTCAGTTTCTACGTTCCGAGGTATTACCTCGACCTGGCCGCGCTGGCTGCTGCCCGCGGCGTCGACGTCGACAAGTACTGCATCGGCCTGGGCCAGGAAAAAATGGCCGTGCCGCCGCCGGACGAAGACGTCATCACGATGGCCGCCAATGCCGGGACGCAGGTGCTTACCCACGTTGATCGGAACAGCATCGACACGATCATGTTCGCTACCGAGTCCGGTGTCGATCAATCGAAGGCGGGTGCCATCTTCGTGCACAGCCTGCTCGACCTGCCCAGCACTTGCCGGGCCTTCGAAATCAAACAGGCCTGCTGCAGCAGCACCGCGGCGCTGGACATGGCAGTTGCTCTGGTGCATCGGCACCCGGACAAGAAGATACTGATCGTTGCCGCCGATGTGGCACGTTACGGTTTCTGTACACCCGGAGAACCGACGCAGGGTGCCGGCGCCGTGGCGATGGTCGTTTCGTCCTCGCCGCGCCTGGTGCAGCTCGACAACGAGTCGGGCTCCTACACGGAGGACGTCATGGACTTCTGGCGTCCGAACTATATGGACGAGGCGGTCGTCGACGGCAAGCTGTCGATCCGCACCTACCTGCACGCCCTGGGTGAAAGCTGGCAGGGCTACCACCGGCAATCCGGCCGCGGCCTTGATGAGTTCGAGCGGTTTTGCTATCATTTGCCGTTCACCCGGATGGGCGAGAAGGCGCACGCGCATCTCCTGGCAATTGGCGCTGCCACGGAAGGCGGCGCCGTGAGCCGCGAGCCGATCTGCCGGGTCAGCGATTCGCTGCACTACAACCGCCAGATCGGCAACAGTTACACCGCGTCATTGTATATCAGTCTCAGTTCGATGCTCGAACATGCCGACGACTTGTCAGGGCAGCGCATCGGGCTGTTCAGCTATGGTTCCGGCTGCATGGCGTCATTCTTCAGCGGTATCGTCGGCAACCGCTATCAGGAATGGCTGACCGGCGACCTGCATCGGGATATGCTTGGCGACCGCGTCGAACTCAGTTACGAAGCCTACGAGGAGTTGTACGCCCAGTCGGGACCGATCACCGGCGACTGCCAGACGCCGGTCCATGACACCGGCCAGTTCCGCCTTGCCGGCATTACCGGACACAAGCGCCTGTACGAGCGCGTTGGAGCTTCCGCCGCGGTTCCCGAGCCGGAACCGGTGGCGTAGCGCGAAGTTTTCCCAACAAGTGCCCGCCTGAAACGCCGGCGTTCGTCCGGAGCGGTTGCTTTTTACAGGGCGTACAGTTGCGTATACCGCTCGGTCAGCGCCGCGACCAGGTGCGATGGGCA
>JASLZG010000430.1 GCA_030754995.1 Lentisphaeria bacterium | reverse complement strand
ATCGCGGACATGACTGAGAATTTCCGATTTCGGATTGCCGCCGGAGCTCTGGCCAGCAACCCGACGCCGTCAACCGGCGATCGTCAAACTCCTGGATTTGTGGCGCGGCGCATTCCTGCCCGCGCTATGCATCGTCCAGTATAAAACGGAGTAAAAAAATGGGCCCGATTACGGAATGAACTTCCAGCGCTAATGCCGTTTCTTGTTCTTTTTGCGCTTCGCCTTTTTCGCTTTCTGCCCCAAGGTCTTGTTGCTGCCGGCACCGTCGCCGCCGAAGCCTCCCATGCCGCCCATGCCGCCCATGTCCATGTCCTCGTCGTCCATACCCGTTCCCGGCATGCCGGGCATGGCGGGCATGCCGGGCATGCCGCCGCCATCGCCCATGCCGAACATGCGGGCGAGCTTACCCATCTTCGACTTGGTCATCATGCTGCGCATGGTCTCGAATCGCTTGAGCAGTTGTTGCACCTCAACCAGTGGCCGCCCGGCGCCCTTGGCGATACGCTGTCGCCGGGAGGGCGCTCCGAGCACCTGGTGGTGCTGCCGTTCATGCGGTGTCATCGACTGGATCATGGCCTCGACGTGCTTGAGGCGTTTCTCGTCGATATCGGCGTTGTCCAAAAGATTTTTGCCGCCGGGGATCAGCTCGAGAACCTTGCCCATGCCGCCGAGATTCTGCAGCTGCCGCAGCAATGTGAGAAAGTCGCCCAGGTCGAACTGGTTCTTGAGCATCTTCTGCTCGAGCCGTTCGCTCTCTTCCTCGCTGATTTTCTTCTCGGCGATCTCGACCAGGCTGAGCACGTCGCCCATGCCGAGGATGCGGTTCGCCATGCGGTCCGGATAGAAGATTTCGAGATCTTCGAGCTTCTCGCCGATGCCGACGAACTTGATCGGCTTGCCGGTGACCCGGCGCATCGACAGGGCGGCACCGCCACGGGCGTCACCGTCCATCTTTGTAAGGATGATGCCGGTGATGGTGAGCGCGTGGTTGAATTCTGTCGCGACCGATACCGCCTCCTGGCCGAGGGCGGCATCACTGACCAGCAGGATTTCATTGGGTTGGACGGCCTCCTTGAGCTTGACCAGTTCGGCGATCAGCGGTTCATCGATCTGCAGGCGGCCGGCGGTGTCGACGATCATCGTGTCGCAGCCGTCGTGGCGTGCTTGTTTGCGGGCCGCTTCGGCAATGGCGCTGACATCTTTGGTGGTGCGGTCGCTGAAGACGGGGATGCCCAGCTGGCTGCCGAGAGTTTCGAGCTGGTCGATGGCGGCGGGCCGATACAGATCAGCCGCGACCAGGAGAGGCCGGCGGCCTTCGTCCCGGAGCATGGCAGCGAGCTTGCCGGCGGTTGTGGTCTTGCCGCCGCCATGCAGGCCGATCATCATGATGGTGGCGGGGCTGCCCTGCAGATCGAGCGGGGCGTTGGCTTCACCCATGAGCGCCGCCAGCCGGTCGCTGACGATCTTGATCACCTGCTGGCCGGGCTTGACGTGCTTGAGCACGGCTTCACCAAGACATTCCTGACGCACCTGATCGATGAATTCCTTGACGATGTCGTAGTTGACATCGGCGTCGAGCAGGGCCAGGCGTACTTCGCCCATGGCCTCCTCGATATTGGACTCGTTCAGAATACCGCGGCCGGTCAGCTCGCGGAATGTCTTCTGCAGCTTGTCGGTCAGGCTCTCAAACATACCTCTCGGCACCTCCACCAAACTCACAGGTCATCGTTGTCGGCGGCGTTCCGATGCGGGTGCTGTATGCGGTCGCCAGCCGTTCGCAGTAGGTCGCGGCGGCGGCGGCCTGCACCAGGTGGATGCTGATGCCGCCGAATCCGCCGCCGCTGAGCCTGGCGCCCAGACAACCAGGCAGGGTGCGGCCAAGCTCAACCAGAATGTCCAGCTCCGGGCAGCTATTGTCAAAGTTCTGCCTGGAACTGTCGTGTGAATCGAACAATAGCGCGCCAAACGCTTCGATGTTACCAGTCGACAGCAATTGCCGTGCCTGTATTACGCGGGCGTTCTCCCCCACGATGTGCTTTGCCCGGCGGTAGACGCGCAGGGGCAGGTGGGATTTTGCCGCGTCGAGCCGGGCTTCAGTAACGTCGCGCAAGGCCGTGACTCCGTCGTCTTGCGACGCCAGCAGCTCGGCGGCGGTTTCGCAACTGCGGCGGCGCTCGTTGTAGGCTTCCGACAGGTCGTGTTTGATGCCGGTGTTGGCGACGACGAAGGCGACATCATCGGGAAACGGAACGGTCTCGATCTCGAGCGTGCGGAAATCGATGATCAGCAGGTGACCGGCGCGACCATGGATGGCGCTGAACTGGTCGAGCAGCCCGGTGCGGGCGCCGACAAAATTGTTTTCGGCGGCCTGTCCGATGCGGGCGAATTGATCGTCGGAAAACTCTGCCCGCCACAGGTGCGCCAGGGCAAAAGCTGCCGAAATTTCGAGCGCGGCGGAGCTGCTCATGCCAGCCGCCAGCGGCAGGCTGGTGCCGACGACGGCGTTGAACGCGGCGGCGGCGGCACCGCGTTGCTGCATCTCTTGCATGACGCCTTTGACATAGTTGACCCAGTCGCCGTCGACCTTTTTTTCGGCTTCCGCCAGGGGGAATTCGGCGTATTTGTCGTGACAGGCATCAAAAATGCGACAGATACCGTCATCGGCCGGACCTGCGGCGAACCAGGTGGCGTTGGTCACGGTGCCGCTGATGACGAATCCTTCGTTATAATCGGTGTGGTTGCCGAGCAGCTCCAGACGGCCGGGAGCACGCGTGACAATGGCGGGAGCCGTACCGTAACGCCGCTCGAATTCCAATGTAACTTTTGATCTTAACTCATTCATAACCGATTACCGTTAGGCCATATATAACCAATACCCACACATTCTACAATCTCAAAAAACCGGGGGAAAGGTTGAAATAAATCGTTTGAAACGATTAACTGACTTTATCTCCCCCTTCCCCCTCTCCTCCGGGTTAAAACCCGGGGGAAATCGTTCTCTGGGGAGGCAGCAGTCGCACTTCCTTAATACCCATATCCCCCCTTCGCTGCTGTCTCCCCCCCTTTTCTTCGGCTGCGCCGGTGTCTGTCCTGTGCGGCGAACCTTTCCCCGGGTGCCGGGCGATCGTTGAGCGCACACTGCCTGGGAAACCGTATTCAGAAGCCGAACAGTTCACGGGTGCGTTCGCAGGCCAGGCTGGTTACCAGGCGTTCTGCCACCGGCATCGGGATCCGTCCCCGTTCGACCATCTGCCCGACGACATCGCTGAGAACGCGACGGAACATCTCGTGGCGTGACGCATAGGAC
>JASLZG010000042.1 GCA_030754995.1 Lentisphaeria bacterium | reverse complement strand
GGCCCCAGGTCGGGGTCCACAACCCGGATCAACGCCGACAGGGTCATGCGAATCTGCGGGTCCGGGCTGTAAATCAACGAAGGTGCCAGGTACCCGCTGGTGCCGCCGGAGAAGGAAGGCCGGTCGATCAACCCGGCAACCGGGTCCATCGTGGTTCCATCGTAACTGTCATCCTGATGATCAAAGGCAACAAAAGTGAGGTCGGTGGACAGGTAATCCTTATAGATCGGCTTGACCAGGGAGGCGAACCAGGTGGTGGTGTCCCCGAAATCGATGCCGTCGTCTTCCGACACAAAGCGGTGGGTTATCCCCAGGTGCAAGGCGCTGCGCCCGAGAAAATCGTGTGCCCCATACTGCCGCGTCAGAAAGGCGCCGGTCAGGTAGCTCAACGTCCCGGTTCCCGGCTGCAGCGTCGAGGGCAGGCGCCCATCGTCCGAGAACCTGGTGAAGATGGAGTTGGCGGTGCCGGCCGGCGTGTCCATTCGGACGACGCCGTCGTTGCCGACTTTCTCGTCGTTCCTCCCGGTCGGCAGGAAAACGGCGCCCACCGCCGCCAGGCCGAAAGGCCCGTTGCCCTGGTCCATGATCTTTTTCTTGAGAAACAAGCCGATATCCCCGAGCTCCTGGGTGCTGCCGGTGTTGAATGCACTGATCGCCTGCACACCGCCGGGATGGATGAAGCCGGTGACCTGGGAGTCGCGATACGGGATGTTGACCCGGGCAGTGAACCCGTGCAGGTATTCCCGGTTGAAGTCGAAGCCGTAAAAAATGTCGAGATCGGTCAAGGCCCGGTCGACGTTGGAACTGCCGAAGACGGCCGTGTTCTCATCACCGTCGAGGAAGAAATCATTGCCGTCGATTGACAGGTCCCGGCGCGAAACCGCAACGGAATGGAGGCCCGGGGGAAGAACAAAGGCGTGCTGCGTGAAGGCGGGCCTCAGCAACGGCGGAATAAAAGTCTTTATCTGGTTCTTTATCTGGTCGCGGTCAAACTTCATGAAATCTTTGCCGCCGAGACCTTCCTCGGTGCCCAGATCGAGGAATTCGTTCGCCGGCGGCAGCTCGTCATCGGCTTGGATCACTGCCGGGAACCCGAAAACAACCAACATCATGAAAGAAAATCGGATCATCAATTCCTTCTTCATGCCGCTCCTCGTAAGTGGTGAACAGAGGACAGGGTCAGCGCTCTAACAGCCCCGCCCAAGAGCACGATCCGTGCCATAACTGCGCTATTTGCTGTAATTTGTGAAAAGTCGAAACAGGAGTGCGGCGAAGCCTCCGCCGGCTGAACGCGGAGTCGTCCGAAGCCGTACAACCTGTCGTCAAAAGCGTCTCCAGCCGAATCCGGAGACCGGGGTTCGCGGACGGAATGCCACCGGACAGGCCAGGGGCATCCCGGAGATGCGCCCAGGACGGACAAATCCGTCGACGATAATCGCCTCTTTCGGGAAGTCGGTCCTTTGAGCTGCAGAGGCATTGACCTGGCGAGCCACATTTTTTCGTCTGAAGGCTCATGAATGCGTGAAGTCGTTTGACCGTCCGTGTCGATGCCGATCAAAGGTGGCAGCCATTTGGCGTGGAATATGCTCTTATCACAGGCTGTTTACAAACTCCCCGCGCCGCCAGCGGCGGGCGGAAAGTTCACCAGTGATCCACAGCAGGGCGAATCAAAAGATGCCCGTCAAGAGATGCTTATGACCCCCCGAGAGCGGTTTCTTTCTTTTCTCCGCAACGAGCCCGTGGACCGTCTGCCCTATGCTTTCGGCGGCCCGCGGGACTCGACTTTCGCGGCCTGGCGACAGCAGGGGCTCAGCGAGGAACAGCAGAACCGGTGGCCCCAGTTCGTTGGTGAGGACGGGACAAATCATATCGGCAAGCTGTACTGCGGCCCGGTGCCGCCGGTCGAGGAGATCGTTCTCGAGGAACACCAGAATCACCGCATCTGGCGCGACCATTGGGGAGTCAAGCGTCTCGACGCGATTCGCCAGCCCGCGGCCGGCTTTGTCACCCGCAGTTATCTCGACTTCCCGGTCAAGAATTCAGATGATTTCGCTCGCATGAAGGAGCGGTTCAACCCCCATTCGCCGGAGCGGACGGGACCCGGCGGCGACGGTGCCCCGCTCACCGACCTGAACCCCAATCGCTACCGGCATGGGGCGAGTGACGCCGTGCTCTGGCCAGACCAGGTCGACGTCTGCAACAACGGCGATCTGCCCGTCCGTGTCACGGCTGCCAGCCTGTACTGGACCTGCCGGGACTGGTGCGGTTTCGAGGGGCTTTCACTGATGTTCCACGACCAGCCGAAGCTGGTCCACGAGATGATGGAGTACTGGACCTGGTTCCTGCTTGAACTGCTCGACGAACCTTTGTCCCGGATCCAGGTCGACGAGGTCATGCTCAGCGAGGACATGGCCTTCAAAGGCCAATCGATGATCTCGCCGGCGCACATTCGCGAGTTCATGCTGCCCTGCTATCAGCAGCTCCACCGTTTTTGCAAGGACCGGGGGGTGGCGCTGGTGTTAATGGACAGCGACGGCTACAACAGCCAGATCATCCAGGAGATGTATCCCGAGGTCATCGACGGCATCTCGCCGATGGAGATCGCTGCCGGCAACGATCCGGCAGTCTACCTGCGCGACTATCCGGGCATCTATCTCGATGGCGGTATCGACAAGCGGGAG
Source organism: Lentisphaeria bacterium (assembly GCA_030754995.1). Taxonomy (GTDB): domain Bacteria; phylum Verrucomicrobiota; class Lentisphaeria; order JABSQK01; family CAJWLW01; genus CAJWLW01. The sequence goes on along the minus strand of JASLZG010000042.1, from coordinate 20,169 downwards.
CTTCGCTCCGACCTGGCGCAGGCGCGCGCCGAGGTGGTCAGACGATACCGGGCGGCCCGACAATACGGCCGCTACATCCCCAAAGTCGACCACGGGGTGCCGCCGGACATCCCGTTGCGAACCTTTCTCTACATGGCGGAGCTGCTCAAGGGGTTTGCAAATGGCGAGGATCTCGAGACCTTCGAGCCGGCCGGCGAACTGGAACAGTTGCTCGGCCCCATCGTTGAGATGTACGACCCCCAGAAAGCGATCACCACCGCTTACGCCGACGGTGCCGAACGCGAGTTGCAGCGAAACTCCGAAGACGGCTGAACGCCGCAGGCAATGGAGGAGACGGTTAGTTTTTGGATTATCTAAAGATGATTCGGGAGATCGAGCGGCTTTATCCGCCGGAGCGCATCGCCAGATCCAAGGCGAGGCTGAAGGCGGTATGGGAGCTCAAACGCCCGCCCGATCGTATCCCCTTCGTTTTTGGCTGGCTGCCGCCGGAAACCGAAGAACCTGAGTTGGGGGTATGGGAGGGAACCTGCACCAACGAGGAATCCCTGGGTGTGCAGCTCGAGTCGATAATCGACCGGGCGGCGCTCGATGACGACTATGTGCCCGCCCTCTTCCCCGGCTGTCGCCAGGGCACTATCCCGACCGCCTACGGCGCCGAGGAGGAGCGCAACGGCAAGCACATGTGGGTCAAACCGATGCTGCGGGATGCCAAGGATGTTTACGAGCTCGGTCGTCCGGACTTCACCAGGGAGGGGGTGGCTGCCGAGTTCCTCGAGCGGGTGCGCTTCTTTCGTGCAGCCACCCAGGGTCGCATGCCGATACAGCTGGCCGATATGCAGGGGCCGCTCGACCTGGCCAGCAACATGTGGGGCAGCGAACCGTTGCTCGAGGCGATGTACACCGATCCGGATGCCGTCCACCACCTGCTGCAAATGATGACCGATGCCTTTATCGACTTCGCGCGCCTTCTGCAGGAGGCGGCGGAAGGCGACTTGATTCCCATCCATTGCCTGCCGATCGTCTGGATGCCGCCGGAGCGTGGAATGGCCTTGAGCGAGGACCTTGTTGTCCTCGTCTCCCCCAAGCTCTACAAGGTCTTCGGCCGCCCCTACAACGAACAGATAGCGGATACTTTCGGCGGTGTCGTGATTCATTCCTGCGGCAGCACCGAACATAACCTGGAGATTCTGGCCGGCACCCGCCACTTGATGGGCGTCAACCTCAGCGTGACGGAAACGGCCCTGCCCGCCATTGTCGACGCCCTGGGAAAGAATGCGGTTGCCCTGACCCACTTTGGCGAGGTGACGTGCAACGACCTGCCGGCACTTACACCGGAGGAACACCTCCGCTTGTGCATGACGACATTCAAGGAAAAAGACGTTCGCGGCATCGTCTTCGTGATGCCGTTGGAAACAACCCGGGAGGAGGTCCTGGCCCTCAACCCGTTGGCACTGGATTGGGCCCGGCTCGAGTAAGCGGTTGAAAGCGGCAAACCCGCCGCGGGTGTGGCAGGGAATGCAGCCCCCTGCCCCGTCTGGCGCTTCGAAAGCATTCAACTATCGAGCCGCAGCAGGGGGGCGGGGAGGAGCCGCGGCCACGGGTCCACGGCAGCGCGCCCAGCGGCTCGACCCCGGTCAACGGGTCGACGGGATGCATTCGCCGCCATGCCTCGAACGGCGGCCGGGAGTCAGCGGTCAAGATGTGATCTTTCGTGTTCAGCCGCCGGCCCGGGGTTCCTGGCGGCAGGTGCCTGGTCTGACCCATTGACAGACAACCAGGGAAACGACCGCCAGGAACGAACCGCTGAAGAAGATGACTTTGTAGCTGAAATAGTACCACGCCAAGCCGCCGATCAGCGGCGCGGCGACGGCCGCCATGTGGTTCATGGTGACCCCCATCGACAGGGTCGGCTTGAGGTCCGCTTCCGGGGCGATCCGGTGAATGTAGGTGGTCAGCGCGATGCCGCCGATGAAGATGAGGTTGTCGATGCAATACAGCACGTACAGCGTTGGCCGGTGGTCGACGATGGCATATCCCAGAAAAACAAACACCAGTCCCAGGTAACTCGCACTGAGCATGGCACGCTCCCCGAAGCGATCCACGAGCTGGCCCATAAGCGGTCCGGTGAGGGTGACCAGGACCTGGTTGATCAGGATCAGAATCATCGTCGTCTCCACGGGCATTCCGTGGACTTTGACCAGGGCGAAAATGGCAAAGGTGACGAACATCTGTTTGCGGCAGCCCTGGAGGAAGTTCAGGACGTAGTAGAGCCTGTACCGCCGCCTGAAAACCAGTCGCTCCTCGATACCGATCGCCGGCTTGCGGGTCGCACACATCAATACCACGCCGCCGATGATCGTGACCGCGCCGGCGGCAATGAACAACCCCGCATAGTCGATGTGTTTCATCACCAGGATGCAGCCGCCGATGGCCACCAGGCACGCGGCCCCCTGGACGCTGCGCAAGCGGCCAAGCCACCGCCCCTTGTCACCGGGCGGGGAGAAGCGCAGAGCCATTGCCTGTTCGAGGGGAACCCAGCAGTGAAAACCGATACTCCAGAAGACCGAGAACACGGCCAGGGCGAAAACTGTCGTGACCGCCGAGAAAGCCATGATCCCGAGGCCCATGATGACCACTGCGATTCCCGCTGTAATCGGCATGGGCCGGCGCAGAACCAGCGCGATCATCAGGACGCTGAGCAGCCCGGGCACCTCGCGCAGCGCCTCGAGATAGCCGAGATGATGCGGCTCGATGCCGAAACGATCGACAATGAAGTTGTTGAACAGCGTCAGCTGGACGCCAAAGAAAACACCGACCCCAGCGACCGCAACCGCCAGCAGACAAAAATCCCGTGACCAATCAGCGAAGGTGGCGCCGCGTGGCGGCGAATGACGGTCTGCCAACATGCCGGTACCCTGGAAAGGTGCCTTAAAAGTTCCTGAAAATCTGCCTCTGCCGGCAGATTAAACGGTGCCCCATGCCTTGGTGACACATCATACAATCGGCTTGCATGACCGGACAATTCGTTGCACCGTGTCTTTGCAGGCGTACACACCGGTCCCGGTGTAGTCGATGAGTGAGGTGCAGGCTGCCATGTGGTTCCTCTCGAGCGGACCCGGTGCGTAGCACGTCGCGTGCCACTCTCGGAGGGTCGCCTGCCGCTGTATATCTCGGTCAAGAACGGCACCACCGGCTGCCGGCCACGGCCAGCATGTTCCGATTTCGGACATCCGTTTTTATCGAAATCCGTCCGAAATCGGCAGCTTGATCTGGCCGCTTGCCGCTGGCCGCGTTGCTGTGGTTGGATTCTTGGAGATCGCCGAGCCGCTTCGGGCGCTTGGCATGTAATCTGCTGCCTAACAATTGGACGGACCTAACCATCCAGTAAGGGGATGCCTTTGTCGCCCCAGCCTGCGACATCGGTAACGCATTAGTCTGCTCTCATCGGAAGGAATGGGGACATGCGGGCAGTTTTTGTGTTTTGTATTGCTTAACTCTGCCCATTCCTTAGGTTATTTCAACCCATTGTAACCCCAACCCATTGTAACCCCAACCCATTGTAACCCCAACCCATAAATGCCCAAGAAACAGACATGACCAACGTCCTGACCTGCACCTCTCTCTCTGCCCGCACACGTGATGGCGAAATAGTCGAGTTCGATTCCGAACGTATCCGCAAATCTGCCGCCAAGGCCCTCGAGGCAACCGGAACGTCGGATCCAGCAGCCTCAGCGGCTGTCTGCAACGATGTCGTAGATCAACTGGAAGCCTCGGTGTCCGGTGACATCGTCGAGATCGAGCAGATCCAGGACCTGGTCGAGACGAATTTAATGCAGCGCGGTTTCATGAAGGCGGCGAAAGCGTTCATTCTTTATCGTTACCAGCATTCGCACCTGCGGGAAAGCAAACAGATGACGGTCGATATCGAGGAGCTCGTTGGCGGCTATATCGACCGCAATGACTGGCGCGTGAACGAGAATTCGAACGCCGGGTTTTCATACGCCAGCCTGCTCAACCACGTCAGCGGTTCGGTCATTGCCAACTACACGCTGGGCCATGTCTATCCGGAGGAGGTGGCCACGGCCCATCGCAACGGCGACCTGCATCTTCACGATCTGTCATCCGGAATCGTCGGGTACTGCGCCGGCTGGAGCCTGCGTGCCCTGCTCATGGAGGGCTTTCGCGGCCGCGAAGGCAGGGCCAGCGCCGGCGCCGCCAAACACCTCGACACGGCGCTGGGACAGATCGTCAACTTCCTCTGCACCTTGCAGACGGAATGGGCGGGGGCCCAGGCTTTCAGCTCATTCGACACCTTGCTGGCGCCGTTCGTACGGCATGACAAGTTGTCCTACGAGCAGGTCAGGCAGTGTCTGCAGCAGTTTATCTTCGGCCTCAACATCGCCTGCCGCTGGGGCCAGACGCCGTTCACCAATCTGACCTTCGACTGGGTCGTACCGGATGACCTCAAGGACCAGCCCGTGGTGATCGGCGGGGTGCAGCAGGAGGACGAGTGCTACCGTGACTACCAGCCGGAGATGGATCTGATCAACCGTGCCTTCCTGGAAGTGATGATCGAAGGGGACCGGGACGGTCGCATCTTTACCTTCCCGATCCCGACGTACAACATCACCGAATCGTTCGACTGGGACAGTGACAATGCGATGCTGCTGTTCAAGGTGACGGGAAAATACGGTCTGCCGTATTTCCAGAACTTCATCAACAGCAGCCTCGAGCCCGGCGACGTGCGCAGCATGTGCTGCCGGCTGCAGATGGACATGCGCGAACTGCGCAGCAAAACGGGTGGCCTGTTCGGTTCCGGTGAACAGACCGGCTCGGTCGGTGTGGTGACCATCAACCTGCCGCGGCAGGCGTACCTGGCGCACACGGAGGAGGAGTTGCTCGACCGCATCGGCCACCAGATGAATCTCGCGCGGGAATCCCTGGAGATCAAGCGCAAGGTCGTCGAACGCAATCTCGCCAACGACCTGTTGCCGTACACCAAGCATTACCTCGGCACCCTGCACAGCCACTTCAACACTATCGGCCTGGTCGGCATGAACGAGGCCTGCCTCAACTTCTGCGGCAGTACGGTCGCCGATGCGGAGGGCCGGCGGCTGGCCTTGCGCGTGCTGGACTTCATGCGCGGCCGCCTTGCCGATTTCCAGACGGAAACCGGGCACATGTACAACCTCGAGGCAACCCCGGCAGAGGGTACGAGTTATCGGCTGGCACGGCTGGACAAGCAGCAGTTCCCCAGCATCGTCACGGCTGGCGAAGACGAACCCTACTACACCAATTCCACCCAGCTGCCCGTTGGCCATACGGACGACATCTTTGCTGCGTTCGACCTGCAGGACGAGCTGCAGAGCCGCTATACGGGAGGCACGGTGCTGCATGGGTTCCTGACCGAACGCATCACCGATCCGCAGGTGGTCGCCAGCCTGGTGAAGCGGCTGGCCTACAACTATCAGCTACCCTATTTCACCATTACCCCAACGTTCAGCATCTGTCCGGAGCATGGCTACATCGCCGGCGAGCACCACAAGTGCCCGCACGACGATCACGATCCGGTCGAGGTGAACGACCAACCCCAACCGCTGACGGCAGTCAGCTAAAAAGCAGAGGCAGGTATGGCACAGTGCGGCAAAAAAACGGAAGTGTACAGCCGGGTCGTGGGTTATCACCGGCCGGTGAAGAACTGGAACAGAGGCAAGCGTGAAGAATTCAAAGAGCGCCGGGCGTTCGTTACTCGTGGGTGCTGCAGCAGCAACGCCGCTTAAGCGGCAGGGGGGGTATCGACCGGAAATCGATATCCGGGGACTGACGCCGTTTTCGACGCTCGATTATCCCGGAAAAATGGCGTGCATCGTCTTTTGTGCAGGCTGCAATCTCCGTTGCGGCTACTGCCAGAATCCTGCCCTTGTTCTGGACCCCGAAAGCCAGCCGCGCATTCAGACCGAGGATGTCCTGGACTTTCTGCAGTGTCGCCAGGGCAAGCTCGACGCTGTTGTCGTCAGTGGCGGTGAACCGACTACCCACGCCGGATTGCCGCACTTCCTGACGGCGGTAAAAGCACTCGGGTTTATGGTGCGGCTGGACACCAACGGCACCAACCTGGGAATGCTCAAGACGTGTCACCGGGTGGGTGTGCTTGATGCATTGGGCATTGACTACAAGGCGCCGAAAGCCAGGTACGAGGAAATCACTGCAAGCACGTCACCGGTTCTGCGGCGTAACGTGAGTGCAAGCATTTCTTTTGCGATCGAACAGGGCATTGATCTGGATATCCGGACCACCGTGCACCGCGCCTTCCTCTCCCGCGACGATCTGTGTGCCATGCGCCAGGAACTGGACAGTCTCGGCGTCGGGCAATGGTACCTGCAGCAGTTTCATCCCGTCGAAACGATCGACGACGGGTTGCATGAGGTACCGACCTACAGTGACGAGGAGATGCTCGAGATTGCCGCGTCACTGCCGAACACGACTGTGCGCGGCGAGGCATGAGCCGCCGCCGGTCCAAAACGGGTCCATTGCAACGTTGGCACGCCACCTGCCGCCGCTCGGGCATGAGCTGGAACCCGCGGAGATGCCGACTGTGAAAGCTGCCATACTGGCCGAGTTGCCCGGGCTGTTGATTGTCGACGGGGTCGAGTTCCCCGCCACACTCCCGATTACAGGCAGGTGCATCATCGATACGGGGGCGCGACGATGACCCCGTCTGACACCTGCGACGCCGACACCGGGATCGCCTGATCGGGGACGGTTATCGATGCAACTGCCTTACCTCATTTCCGTGTGGATCCATATCGTGGCGGCGGCGGTGTGGATTGGCGGCGCGGCGTTCATCGCAATCGCCCTGGTGCCGGCGATCCGCCATCCCGATCATCGTCAAGCTGCGGCATCGCTGGTGCACGACATTGGTACGCGCTTCCGCAGCGTCGGCTGGGTCTGCCTGTGGGCGATGCTGGTGACGGGGATCATCAACATTCATTACCGGTACACCTGGCCGGCCATGTCGAGCGGCGACTTCTGGTCGAGCCCAACCGGTCATGCGCTGGCCGTCAAGATCGTCCTGTTCGGTGTGATTCTCCTCGCGAGCGGCCTACACGATTTCTGGCTCGGCCCCAGGGCGACAGCGCTGTGGCAGGAAATGCCGGACTCGGAGGCCGCACGCCGTCTGCGTCGTTGCGCGTCATGGTTCGGCCGCATCAATTTGCTGCTGGGGCTGATTCTCGTGGCGCTGGGCGTGTATCTGGTGCGCGGCTGACTTCTGCAAAATGTTGTTGTTTCCATCACGATTGCCAAATTCGGCAATCGTGATGGATGTGATGAGAGGATTAGAAGATGCAGGATAACGACTCCTACAACAAGCCACTGCACTACTTCGCCATAGTCGTTGCGATCGCCGTGGTACTGCTGATTACCAGCGGCAGCATCGTGACGACAATCGGGGCGGGGCTCGCGGTGCCGGACTGGCCGCTGTCGTTCGGCTCCGTCAACCCTGATGGCTGGTGGCAGGACACCCCGGTACGCACCGAGCACGGACATCGCCTCGTCGGCGCCACGGTTGGGATTCTGACGTTGATCCTGTTTGCCTGGATGCTGATCGTCAAGGCGCCGCGCAGCGTCAGGCTTGCCGGCGGCATCTGTGTCGTGGCGGTGATCGTGCAGGGGACCCTGGGCGGGCTGCGCGTGACGGACCGCAACATTGGGTTCGCCATGATCCACGCGTGTCTGGCACAGGCGTTTTTCTGCCTCGTCGTATACCTCTGTGTGGCACTGTCGAGAGGCTGGACACAGCACTCGATCGACCCGGCTCGTCCTGACCGTGGCATCCCCCGGCTTCTGATTGCTGTGGTTGTCGGCATCTATGTCCAGCTCATCATCGGCAGTATCATGCGGCACACGGCCGCCGGTCTGGCCATTCCGACGTTTCCACTGGTGGATGGCGGGCTATGGCCGACGCAATGGACTTTTCCGATCGCCATCCACTATGTGCACCGGGTCTGGGCCGGCGCCATTGCAATCCTTGTAATCGCCGCGGTGACCGCCTTGCAACGGCGCAACTGCCGGGGCCGGGCCATGGCCGCCGCCTGGCTGATGCTGGTTCTCACCATCGTGCAGCTGGCCCTGGGCGCTACGATAATCCTCACTCATCGTGCCGCCGTTCCGACCTCGGCGCATGTTGTGACGGGGGCGTTGTTGCTCGCCTGCAGCCTTTATTGCCTGCTGTGGTTCAGTCGCGACCGGAGTGGGCCATAACCGAAATCGGACATCCCGCGGCGGTTGGTTCGACAGGCCGTTGCCGAATTCGGCGCAGTGCGGTCTACTAATCCACTTCTGTTCAGTCCGTTGCATGCCGGGCCGGAATGCTGGCACCGGAACTGCATACCAATACCGCTTCCTGTTCCCTCTTATCTCGCACAAAACGACAAGTGATAATGACCAATCGGGCCGGGCAAGATCGATCGTGCACGGAACCTCCGGAATCTCCGGAGCCGCTGGCGGGTAATTATTTCGTTTCCGCCTATCCCCCGTTCTCCTGCTGGCGTGAGGAGGCCGTGCCGCAACTCGGGGAGCGCTTGGACCAACCGGTTTCCGGCGCGGATGACACGGCTATGGGATTGTACGTTCACATCCCGTTTTGCGTTATGCGGTGTCTTTTCTGCTATTATCTCTCCTATGTGCGGCAGACACCCGAGCAGATTGACCGGTATATCGACACGCTGATCAAGGAGCTGGCGCTCTACCGGCAGAAACGTTTTTTCGCCGACCGCACGTTCGACTTCGTCTACTTCGGCGGGGGGACGCCCTCGATCCTGTCGGACGCGCAGCTGAAGCGATTGTTTGACGGCCTCAAGGCGACGATTCCCTGGAAGGCCGCGGGCGAGGTCACCATTGAATGCGCCCCGCAGAGCATCACGGAAAGAAAACTCATGACCGTTCGAGAGGCCGGCGTGACCAGGATCAGCATGGGTATTCAGCAGCTCGACAACGAGGTGCTCAAGGCGAATGGCCGCGTCCATCTCGTTGACGATGTTGAGAAGGCGTATTCAATCATCGGGGACATCGGATTCGACGTCGTCAATGTCGACCTGATTGTCGGGCTGATCGGTGAAACCGACGACACCTTCGTCAGCAGTCTCGAGTGGGTGATCGGCATGAAGGTCCCGAGCGTCACCATCTACCAGCTCGAGATACCCTTGAACACGCCGCTCTTTCGACTGCATCAGCAGGGCCGGCTGCAGCAGGCGCCCGACGACTGGAACGTCAAGCGCGCCAGGCTCTCCCGGGGCTTCGACATGCTCGAGGCTGCCGGCTACCACATCAGAAGTGGATATACCGCTATCCGCGATCCCGAGCGCCACCGGTTCGTTTACCAGGACGCGCAGTATCATGGCGCCGACCTGCTGGGGATCGGCGCTTCGTCCTTTTCCTATCTCGGCGGCATCCATTGTCAGAACGTGACGGACCTGAACGAATATAATGAACGGCTGGCGGCGGATCGCCTGCCAACGGGCCGAGCCTTGACATTGAATGACGGCGAGCGGCTGACGCGCGAGTTCGTCCTCCAGCTCAAACTCGGGCGCGTCGATTGTGATCTCCTGCGCCGCAAGTTCAACGTCGATGTTCAACGGCATTTCGCGCGCCCCCTCGCAGACCTCGAGACGGCGGGATTCCTCCGGCACGATGGCCAAGAGGTCGTCCTGACCCGGCAAGGCCTGTTGCGTGTCGATCGCCTGCTTCCTGAATTCTATGCGCCGGAGCATCGGGACGTGCGATATTCGTAATGGAAAGCCGGAACCTCCGGCACTGAAATTGCAACGGGGAAACGGTCAACCGGGGTGAATCTGATGACCCATCACGAACGCATGCTGGCGACTGTCCGGCGCGAACCGACCGATCTGATTCCGTGGGCGCCGCGCATGGACCTCTGGTGGATTGCGCAGCGCGCGCGGGGGACGCTGCCGCCGCAGTTCGAGGGGTTGAGCACGCCCGGGATCGCCGATGTTTTGGACGTCGGCTGCCGGCTGATGCGGGCCGATTACACCACTGATACCAGGCCGGAATGCTTCGTTGTGCGCGCCCTCGGCATCGACAATCATCCGGACTTGCCGTATCGCGTCGAGCTGCGTGACCTGCCGGTCGAATTCGAGTCGGACGGCCACAACTTCCGGACGACAATCGAGACGTCGGCCGGGACGCTGACGATGCGCCTGCGCCATACGACCGACATGGAGCGGAGAGGCATCTCGCTGCCGTTCATCGAGGTGTACCCGATCAAGTCGACGGCCGATCTCGCCGCCGTCGCCCAGGTCTTTCAACATATGGAAGTCATACCGACGCCCGATGGATACCATGATCTGCAGGCGACTGTCGGTGAACGCGGCCTGGCGGTCGCCGGCGGCGCCTCCGCCGCCTCCCCGATGCATCTGATCATGCATGACATGATGCCGATGACGGAGTTTTTCTACTTGTACGCGGATTCCCCGGCCGAGCTGCATCACCTGGTCGACAGCATAACGCCGGTGTTCGAAGCGATCCTGGACACGGTCATGATGTGTGACTGCGAAGTGGCGTTCTGGGGCAGCAACTACGATCAGAACACGACCTGGCCAAAGTTCTTCCAGGCAGAGATCGCGCCATGGCTGCAACGGGTCGCCGAACGGCTGCACGCCGGCGGCAAATACCTGCTGACGCACACCGACGGCGAAAATCAGAAGTTGCTGCCATATTACCCCGCATGCAATTTCGACATCGCCGAGTCCGTGTGTACGCAGCCGATGACGCACTGCACGCTGGCGGACGTGCTGGCGGGCGTCGGAGAACGGACGACCGTGTGGGGCGGCATTCCGTCGATCGCCCTGCTTGAGCATTCGATGAGCGATGAGGCGTTCGCCGAATATCTCGACCAGCTGTTCGCGTCGATCGGCACCGGCGAACGCCTCATCCTCGGGGTCGCGGACGATGTGCCTCCGGACGCAATACTCGACCGGCTCAAGTTGATCGAGGAACGGATCGAAGCATTCGGACCAGTTCGACCAGGTTGAGGAAGACGATGAGCAGCACACTCCCCGACAAAAACGGTGTCGAGCCACTGCAATACAAGGAGAACTGGCCGGCGGCGCGGCAGCGGTTGCTGGCCTTCTGGGAACACGAGATCATCGACCGGGTCTGCGTCGGGATTTCCGCCCCGCGAGAAAAGCGTGTGCTGCTGCCCGAGTCGCCGGACATCGAGTTCCAGCAGACGGATCCGGATCTTCACCAGGCGCGCCTGCACGCCGAGTTCGGCAACCGGTACTACGGGGGGGAATCCCTGCCGATCAGCGGCACCCACCTGGGGTATGCGTTCTTTGGCGGCAAACCGGCGTTTGAACGGGGGGCGAGTGGGTATGGGATTACGGATTACATGTTTGTCGACCCGGTTATCGAGGACTGGCAGCGCACCCCCTACCGTTTCGATGCGAACAGCAAGTGGTGCCGGCGTTTCCTCGAGATCACGCGCCGGGAATATGCCGAGAGCCATGGCAAATACCTGTCGACGCTTGGGGCGGTGCTGGCGCCGACGGACGTGTTGGGCCTGCTGCGGGGATACGGGCCATTGTGCTTCGACATGTTCGACAACCCGGAGCAGGTGCGGCAGGCGCTGCGTGAATTGCGCCGCGCCTACCGGTGGGCGTGGGGGTGGTTCCACGATCTCAGCGATGCGGATCGGAACGGCTCGGAGATAGTCAGCATGTGGGGGCCCGGCCGCAACGTCTGCCTCTCCTGTGATTTCAGCTGCCTGATCGGCCCCGAGCTGTACCGGGAGTTTGTCATGCCGGAGATGGAGGAGCTGACCCGCTGGTTCGACCACAGCTTTTACCACCTCGACGGCGAAGACGCGCTGCAGCACATCCCAGCCCTGCTGGAGCTGGAGCATCTGGACGGCATCCAGTTCAATCCGGGACACCGGGATGCGCACTATCCGGTTACCCGCTGGCTGCCGCTGTTCAAGCAGATCCAGGACGCCGGAAAACTGGTGCAGCTCAGCGCCAGTCACGAGGAGGTGGAGACGGTCCTCGAGGTGCTCGGGCCGCGCGGCGTGTTCATCTCGACCGGGGCAGAGTCGATCGAGGCGGCCGAAACGCTGTTGCGCAACGCCGAGCGCTGGAGTTGCCGGCAGCCGCTGCGACAATGACATCCCTCAACAAGCCGGCTCGGCGGCAGGACCATAGGTGATTATTTCCCATGCATGACAAAACGATTCTCCGCGACCTGGCGAAACGGTACCTGGAACTCTGCAGCAGGGACATCCAGGCCGTGCGCCGTGACCTCTGGCGCCGGCACAACAGCCTGCAACGGACCCTGCCGCCGATCTACACGCGGGCCGAAGCCTGGGACGAGATGCCGGAGTCACGGTGCGAGTGTGAAGATGAGTTTCTACAGCCGTTCGAGACGTTCTTCCGTCACTGCCTGTTCTGGGACTCGCTGAATGACGATTCCATTTTCGAGCCGTGGGTCTCGATCGGGTCGAGGTACAAGTGCGAGGGCTGGGGCATCGGCGGCCTCATCGGCAGCACCCGCCTGATGCCGCAGGAACCAGGCGGCGCCTTCAAGGTCGACTACCCGATCAGGAAACTGGAAGACATCGAGAACGTGCGCCCGCCGTGGCATGAGATCGACGAAGAAGGAACCGCCGAGGATGTGGCGCGGCTCACCGACATCCTCGGTGACATCATCACGATCAATGTCGACCGCGGCCCCGCCTACCGCAACTGGACCGCCGACCTGTCGTCCGACCTCGGGTATCTGCGGGGTATGGAGAATTTCATGATCGACATGATCGACAACCCCGAATGGCTGCACCGGCTGCTGACGATTATGCGCGACGGCGTCATGCGCACCCAGGAAACCGTGGAGGCTGCCGGCAACTGGGGCCTGGCAATGCACCAGAACCAGGCGATGCCGTATGCCGAGGAACTCGACGACCCGCAGCCGAACGTCAACGGCGTCAAACGCCGCGACCTGTGGACCTTTGTCGCGGCACAGGAGTTCACCGGCGTCTCACCCGACTTCCACGAGGAATTTCTGCTGCAGTATCAACGGCCGATCATCGACCAGTTCGGGCTTGTGGCGTACGGGTGCTGTGAGGACCTGACACAGAAGATCGACATGCTGCGGCAAATCCCCAAGTTGCGCCGAATCGCCGTCTCCCCGGCGGCGGACGTCGCAAAATGCGCCGGGCAGATCAGGCGCGATTATGTGTTCAGTTACCGGCCCAATCCGACGGAGATGGTGGCGTACGGTTTCGATGAAGAGCGGATTCGCACGGTACTGCGCCGTGATCTCGAAGTGTGCCGCGAACACGACTGTTGTGTCGACATCACCCTGAAGGACGTGGAGACTGTCCAAGGCGACCGGAACCGCGTCCGCCGGTGGGTTGAGATCACCCGCGAAGTCATCGACGAAGTGATGGGATGAGGCCGGTCATGCCGCGCCGTAGGCCGCGAGGAACGCCATCACCTCGTCCATTGCCGCGATATCGGTCTCGCCGATCATGATGATCGGCGAGGCGTCGCTCAGCTGGTCGGACAAAACGTCCAGGGCCTTGTAGCCGATTTCCGACTGGCCGCTGAATACCTGGATGAGCTTGCCGGCGTCGCGAATCTTCCGGTACACCTCCGGCCACTCGGTGATCCCGGGCTGGCCGTCGCCGGGAACCCACTGCACCCCTTTCAGCGCCTCGATGCTCAGAAGGCTGTCGAGATGCGGCAGCTGACCGGGGCCGTCGAGATGATAGAACGGATTGGACAACCGCTCGCAGCTCGCCGTAAGCTCCGGCTTGACGAACCGGTCGAACATGTCGGGACCGATCATGTAGGCGAAGTCGCATTGCAGCATGTAGTACGGCGTTGACGAATAGATCGGCGTCCAGGCGGTGTAGCCGGGATTAAAACGCTGCAGGTCCTGATTGAACAGGTCGAACACGGCGAACCAATGGGCATGCAACGCATCGATCTGTCGCATGACGGCTCCCGGATGGTCGTACAGGTCGAGGAGCAGCTGCTCACCCGGTCGAAAGGTCGAGAGCACATCGAAGGCACCGCCGAGATCGGTCATGCCGACCTGAACCAGGTCGCCCCACCGGGCAGCGGCGGCTTTGTTGATGTCGCGGATGCGCTGCAGCCACGGATCGGATGAATCCACCGCGAACGACAAATCATCGATCTTCACTTGCGCACGCGGATGGAACCAGACGGTCTCGTCCCGGACCTCCGGTTCCGCGCCAATCATGGCGGCAAGAACGCCGGGCCCGTAATTCGGCCAGACGACCGGAAAGGCGTCACCCAGATGGACGGTGCCGGCCAGATCATAATCCCAGCGGTCGACAATCGCCTCCGCCGACACCGCCGTACCGTATTGAGCGGTGAAATGGCGCGCCGGCAGCTCGGGTTCGGGGCGCCCCGGGTCGGCGCCGTGCAACCGCATCTGGATCAGCGGTCGGCCAAGCTCGCCGGCCCACCAGTTGCGGCTGTTGTCCTTTACCCTGTCCCATCGCTGGCGGTCAAAATCGATTCTCATCTGCAAGCCTCCGATGGCGTGGCGAAATCCGAAAAACTGCGGCCCCGCCCCCCTTCAACAGGTCTCGGGTATGGAGGCTGGCCTTCGAGCGGCGGCTGGCGAGCTGGGCTTGGCAGCCTGTGTCCCGGGCGGCGACCGGTTTTTTCGGGGTTCGCGCCTTCTTTGTCGCTTTTGGCATGATGCGCCTCACCTGTAGCCTCATCCGGAATCGGACACCTCGATCCGGCATCGAACACAGCGCTACGAGCAGCGCCGGCGACACGCACCGCAACAACAGTTGGTTGCGCCGCCGGCGTCGCGGCCGGCCGGCCGGCGATGCCGTGCTGTACAGGTGGGGGAGCATAGACCATGCCGAAAGGTGACCGCACTGAAATATTCCGTTGAAAGATCAATTTTCCCGCCCCTCCTCCTCCTGCCGTTGCCGGCTGGGGTTGACCAGCCGTGGTTTTGGCGACGATCCTGCTAAGAGTCTCGAAACAGCGGGGCTCCTCATGACGACACGAGAACGATTTCATGCGGTGATGGGATTCCGCCCGTTCGACCGGCTGCCGGTGCTCGAATGGGCCCCGTGGTGGGAGCTGACGATCACTCGGTGGCACCGCGAAGGCCTGCCCGCCGAGCTGACGGACCGGTACGGGATCTGCCGCCATTTCGGCCTGGAAATCTACAAGCAGGACTGGTTCCGCGTCTTCTCGCCGGATTGCCCGCAGCCGACGCATTACGGGGCCGGCATCATTGCCACGGAGGCGGACTACGAGAGGATTCGCAAATACCTGTTTCCGCCCGAGCCGGTGGACCACGGACAGTGGGAAGCGTGGGCCCGCGAACAGGCCGACGGCGATGTTGTCCTCTGGTTCACCGTCGAAGGGTTTTTCTGGCTGCCGCGAAAGCTGCTTGGCATCGAGCGTCATCTCTATGCGTTCTACGACCAGCCGGCGCTCGTGCATCGGATCAACCTGGACCTGGTCGAGTGGATTGCCAAGGTGATTGACCAGGTCAGTTCGGTCTGCACCCCGGACTTCATGACCTTCGCCGAAGACATGAGCTACAACCACGGCGCCATGCTCTCCGAGCCGCACTTCGACGACTTTCTCAGGCCGTATTATGAAATGCTGATACCCCGGCTCAAGGCGGCCGGGATCCTGTCTGTCGTTGATTCGGACGGGGACATCACGGTGCCGGTAAAGTGGTTCGACAAAGTCGGCCTCGACGGCGTGCTGCCGCTCGAGCGGCAGGCCAATGTCGACGTGGCGGACCTGCGCGCAGCGTATCCGGACACGTGCTTTATCGGGCACTTCAACAAGATGACGATGAGCCGGGGCGAAGCCGCTATGCGCGCCGAGTTCGAACGACTGCTGCCGGTCGCGGCACAAGGGGGATTTCTGCCTGCCTGCGATCACCAGACACCGCCGGACGTCTCCTATGACGACTACCGCCTCTACGTGAAACTGTTTCACCAATACGCCGCCGCCGCCGGGCGCCTGTCGGCAGACCGCAGTCAGTAGGCCCCGAGCGCCAACCCTTCATCGACAAAGAAGCGGTAGGTGTCGTATTCGGTGTCGGTCGGGATGGAGTGGTCCGAGTGGAGGATGTAGCCGTAACCTTCCTTCGCCAGGCCGATCTTTTCATTGAGCTCGGCGGCGATGGCATCCTTGTCGTTGGCAACGAGATTTCGCGCGTCCATGCCGCCGCACAGGGCGATCTGGTCGCCGAAGTTGCGCTTGATGCGCAGGAGGTCCATGCCGGCCTTCACCTCGATGACCTGCAGGCAATCGATACCGGCCTCGATCAGCCCCGGGAGCAGCGGCTCGATGAACCCGCAGGAATGGGTGATCACCGGCAACCCCTGGGCGTGGGCGAACTCAATTGACTTCGCATGCGCCGGCTGAATCAGGTCGCGGTACATCTGCGGCGACATGAACGGGCGGTGCTTGAAACCCATGTCCTCGTAATACCAGATGCCGTCCGGTTTGCCCGCCTCGGCAAACAGCATCTCCTGCAGGGCGATCGTGATGTCAACATAAAACATGGCCATCTCGGCAATCCATTCGGGCTCCAGCGCCATGCCCATGAGCATATTTTCGTGACCGCACAGCGGATGTATAAGTTCGAAACAGTTGGCGCCACACCAGCAGAAGAATTGTTGCTGCTCGGCCGCCGCCGCGCGGGCGTTGCGGTACACCTCGGGATCGATGCGGTCGCGGCTCGGCTTCAGGACCGGCTCGACCTGCTCCCG
Source organism: Lentisphaeria bacterium (assembly GCA_030754995.1). Lineage (GTDB taxonomy): Bacteria > Verrucomicrobiota > Lentisphaeria > JABSQK01 > CAJWLW01 > CAJWLW01. The sequence continues at coordinate 3,368 of JASLZG010000042.1, read as the reverse complement.
CCAGCCCGCGTAGTCGCGGACGGCAAAGTCAACATGCTCGGGGGTGGCGTCGTGCAGTTTGTGGCGGCGCAGCACCGCACCGTTGCCGTCGCGCATAAGGACAGTCTCTTCGGTCTCCTCGAGGACGACCGGCTCGTAGTCGAGCTGCACGACCATGTTGAAGCACCCGCAGGTGGCTAGGTCGAAGCCGAAATGCCTGGCAAGATCCTCGTCCTCGGCAATGTGACCCTGGGACCGCCATTTCGTCAGCGTATCGCCCCAGAAATGCTCGAACAAGCCGATCCGGTCCACGGGCTTTCGAGCCAGGATGTTGTCGAGGCGCTCGTGACCGGTCATTTCAGCCATTTGTCTGTCCCTTGCTTGGCGGTATTCCCCGGAGCCTTGACGGCGTTGTCGATACTGCCGAAGCAGACACCGCGACAGCCGAGTCCGGCGGCCATCACTTCCGGGCTGGTGAATATTTTCACCTTTGGTGATGAATATATCAAGATTCACGGTGACTTCTTTTCACGACGACAGGGAAACTGAACAAACAGCGGAGCAGAACGGACACCGTCATCCCACCGGACATTGTGCAACGCCATTCATTGACCAGGCTCGACGGCGGGAGGTCGGCCGGCACGCCGCACAGGCATCGTCCCGCTGACTATTTGGCATTGTTCCTGCTTTTCTTCATGGGAGTCCCCAACCGTCGACCGGAGACGAGGATGGAACGCAAAGAAATCGTGCGCCGAGCAATCGAGTTCGACACGCCCCCGCGCCTGCCGTTTTTCCTGGGCGGCTCCTGGAGCGACAAACTGTCCGCGGTGATCGAGGGCTTCCCCAATGATGTCTGCGACTGCTGGGAAATGGACCGGCAGGAAAGCGGCTGGTTTTTCGACAATCCCGGCCCGGATGACTGGGGATGCCAATGGAAAAGGACGGAAGTCAACAACATGGGGCAGGTCGTGGGGCATCCTCTCGAGGAGTGGAGCGGACTGTCGACCTACAAGCCGCCGAACCCCCGGAACCCCTTCTACTTCGAACGCATCGATGATGGCATCAAGGATGCCGCTGATCGATACGTCGTCATCACCAGCCACTTCAATCTCGTTGAACGCCTGCACCTGCTTCATGGCTTTCAAAGGACGCTGGAGGATTTCTACCTCGACCCGGAGAACATACACCGTGTGATCCAGATGATTCTTGAGTTCAAGCTGGCGCATCTGGATGAAGCCGCGAAACGATTCGGCGACCGGATCAACGGCATCTTTCTGACCGATGACTGGGGCACACAAACCAACACGTTCGTGTCGGCGGATGTGTTCCAGGAATTTTTCTTTGACAGGTACAAGCAACTCTTCGACGCCATACACAGTTACGGCTGGCACGTCATCCTGCACAGTTGCGGCAAGGTGAACAGCTTTGTGCCGCTCTTCATCGAGGTCGGTGCGGACGTACTGAACTTGCAGCAACCGCAGGCCTACGGCATCCGCGAACTGGGCGATGCGTTCGCCGGCAAAGTGTGTTTCCTGACAACGGTCGATATCCAGTCGACCCTGCCGGGGGAAGATCCGGATGCCATCCGCGATGAAGCCAGGAAGTTGATTGAGAACTGGTCGACGCCGGAGGGTGGATTCATCGTCTTCAATTATGGCGATTCGGAAGGCATTGGGGTGGACGATGCGGTCGCCGAAGTCATGTTCAGGGAGTTCTACGAGCTTCGGGAGTACTGGCAGCAGCGTACGTGATCATGCCCGCAACGCCTTTGAGAACGGTCAACGGATCCCCGAGCTGCCGGTTGGGCCTGGCTGGCAGTCCGCATGTTGGGGAAGGTTTTGTCGATCTCGCCGCGGCGGCAGGCGTCAATTTCTTCTTCTTTTACAATCTCTCGTATGCGGCATTAACGACCGGGCTCCGCCCCTTGCTGGCGGAACGGCGCGAGGATGTCATCGTCGCTACGGGCAGCGAATGCCGCGACGTAACCGAACTCCGCACGTACATCGACAGCGTGCGCCGACTTCTCGGCATCGACACGCTCGACATCTTCTTCATCGAGTACGTTTCGCCGGCCGACGACATGGCCGAATTGCTGGCCGCCGATGGTGTGTTCAGCGAGCTGACCGCATGTCGGGAGCGGGGCGAAATCCGTTACGTCGGGTTCTCCGCGCACAGCCGTGCCCTGACCATCGAGTTGATTCAAAGCGGTCGTGTGGACGTGTTGATGCACCGCTACAACATGGCACACCGCGGGCCGGAGGAACGGGTGTTGCCGGCCGCCCGGGCGGCCGGCATTCCACTGGTGGCATTCACCTGCACACGCTGGGGCACGCTGCTGCGCGGCCACGGTGACTGGGGCCGCGACCGGCCGGTGCCGTCGGCCGTGGATTGCTATGGTTTTGCTCTCAGTCATCCGGCCGTGCAGGTCGCCCTGACGGCGCCCTCGACGGTGGCGCAGCTGCAAAGCAACCTGGAGGTGCTGAAGTCACGCCTGCCGATGGGCCTGGACGAATTGAATCAATGGCGGGAGTACGGCGACCTGGTTTACGGCGATGGTGCCAGCGAATTCGAAACCGGTTGGCCCTGACCCGCGCCGCCACTGTGGCGGGCGATACGGAAGCGGTCATTCATTGGCAATACGGCGGGCGATTTCAGCCCATTCCCAGAGCCGTTGCGGCTGGTAGCGGACGGTGCTGATGTCCTTGAGAATCAGTTCCACAGGCGTGCCGTGGCGGGCGCAACAGTCGACCGTCTCCCGCAGATCCTTTTCGACGGCCCCCGCATCCCACTCATCAACCGCCAGGAACGCCGGCGACGGCTTTCGCGAAAATACATAATCGCCGCCGATGCGCTCGGCGCCTTGCTCGGTGTCGACCCACGGGCTCATCGATATCTTCTTGAGGTTCGGCAGCGCGCGGATCTGCTCGATCTTGTTGTGCAGCGGTTCGCAGCAGCCGTAATAGCCATGCCCGAAACGCTCGTACCACCCGACCGCGTAGTCGATGTCAAATTCCTTGTGGGCCTCCGGTGACACGGTCGAGAAGATCTGCGCCATGCCGCAGGTCCAGATGTCGGCGGGCCGCGGCCGCTGCGGGTCGTAGCCGGGAGCGGGCAGCTGGTCGCTGAAGGCGCCGGTGCAGTGGATGATGTCCTGCGGCCTGCTGAGCAGGCCCTGCGCCTCGAGCTGGTCGAGCATGCTGTGATAGGCCTCGGTGACCCGGGCAATGATGCGGTGCAGGAAGTCCGGACGATCCATCATGTCGAACAGGATGCCGTCCGGCGAACGCCAGGTTACAATATGGTCCCACGGGCTAAAGGACGGCACGTGCCCGCCTTCCTCGATATCGAGGATACCGTCAAACAGATCGGCGGCACCGGCAACGGCGGCG
>JASLZG010000429.1:3018-3335 GCA_030754995.1 Lentisphaeria bacterium | reverse complement strand
ATGCAGCAGCCGCGCGTCCTGCTGGCCGACGAGCCGGTCGCCAGTCTCGATCCGGCCACCTGCCATTCGGTGATGGAGTACCTCCGCAAAGTGAACCGGGAGATGGGGATCACAGTGCTCTGCAATCTGCATTTCCTCAGCCTGGTAAGGCAGTACGCCGACAAGGTCATCGCGATGAAGTCCGGTGAAATCGTCTATTACGGCCCGCCCGATGCGATCGACGACGACTGGTTCGCCCGCATCTACGGCGAACAAGCGCGGCAGGTGGAGGTCCAGTGAACCGCAACGCCGGCAAAAGGATTTTCTTCGACGCCATT
>JASLZG010000429.1:0-3008 GCA_030754995.1 Lentisphaeria bacterium | reverse complement strand
ATTGTCTTCGGCTACCTGCTGGTGACGGCGATCATCGTCTGCAGCCGCGCCGCCGAGCCGGAATCGCTGGTCTATCTGCGGGCCGGGCTGTTTGTCCTCTGCTGTGTTGCCGGCGCCATTGCCGCGATGATCCTGCGGGCCCGCGGCATCCAGACAGTTGGCGGCGTCCTTTTCGAGCGCCCGCAAATCTCGGACAGCACAGTGCCGGCGACGTGGTACAAGACTTTTTGGGGCGGCTCACTGATATTTCTGTTCCTGGTAACCTTCGTGATTGGCTGGGCCGTTACGGACATGGACTTGTACGAGCTGGTCGACGAGCATGGGCTCAAGGGTGCCGGCCGTCTGTTCGCCGGGCTCGCCTCACCGCAGTTCGACATCCTGCCAACGACCATACTGGCGGCGATCGAAACGGTGTTCATCGCCTTCATGGCCACGGTCATCGCCGTGCCGGTCGCGTTTTTTCTCAGTTTCCTGTGCGCCAAGAACATCATGGGCGGCAGCACTCCCGGTTTCGTCAGTTACGGGACGTTGCGCACCGTGCTCAACGTCATCCGGTCGGTGGAGGCCTTGATCTGGGCGATTATCGCCTCGGTCTGGGTGGGGATTGGCCCATTCGCCGGAATGCTGGCGCTGATGATCCACTCCGTCGCCGCCCTGGCCAAGCAGTATTCGGAGCTGGTCGAATGCGTTGACGAGGGGCCGATCGAAGCGATCCAGGCTACGGGTGCGACCGCGGTGCAGACAGTGCGCTTCGCAGTCATACCGCAGATCGTCCTGCCCTACATCTCCTTTACCATCTACCGTTGGGACATCAACGTGCGAATGGCAACGATTATCGGCCTTGTCGGCGGCGGCGGTATCGGCGAGATCCTCATCCAGTACAAGGGACAGGCGATGTGGCACGAGGTCGGCTGCATCATCGTCGTGATCGCCGTGGTCGTGTGGCTCATGGACACCGCGTCGGCGTACATTCGGGAAGCGATCAAGTAGCTGTGGGCAGGCGCAAAACGCGTGGCCGCCAAGAATCAGTCGGCAACCAGGTCGGCCACGGTCGGCAGAAACTTGTTGGCGACCAGGTCCATGTCGTCACGGTTCTTGCAGATGACCCCGAGCGTGTCCCGGACGGTGTCGGGGTCGAGCTTGGACCGGTGCAGCGCGACGAGGGCCATGGCCCAGTCGATGGTCTCGGCGATACCCGGCGTCTTTTCCAGCTGCAGCTCGCGCAGCCGCTGCATGAAGTGGCAGATCTGATCGGCCAGTTTCTCGTCGACCCCCTGCACCTTGCCGCGGACAATCGCCAATTCCTTCTCAAACGACGGATAGCCGATCCACAGGTAAAGGCAGCGGCGACGGACGGCGTCGGAGAGTTCACGGGTGCGATTGCTGGTGATCACGACCGACGGGATCTGGCTCGCCGTGATGGTGCCGATCTCGGGGACAGTGATCTGCCAGTCGGAGAGAATCTCGAGCAGGAAACTCTCAAACTCCTCGTCCGAGCGGTCAAGCTCGTCGATCAGTAGAACCGGTGCCTTGTCGCAGGTGAGCGCCTGCAGCAACGGGCGCTTGAGCAGGAAGGCTTCGCCGAAAATGGTCGCTTCCTTTTCCTCGATACTCCTGGCAGCGCCTTCCTCGAGCCTGAGATGCAGGAGCTGCCGCTGGTAGTTCCACTCATACAGGGCGGCATTGGCATCGAGCCCCTCATAGCACTGCAGCCGGATCAGCTCCGTCCCCAGCGCCTTCGCCATGGCTTTGGCGACCTCGGTCTTGCCCACGCCGGTGGGCCCTTCGAGCAGCAACGGCTTCTGCAGCGCCATGGCCAGGTAGGTGGACATGACGATGTTTTCGTCGGTGATGTACCCCTGGCTCTCGAGCAGGGATCGAACGTTGTCGAGGTCGGCTTGCGGCATGATACTGCCGGCAAGCTACGAGGCGTCGGCGACGGCTGCAGCCAGAGCCCGCCCGGCGTAGACTTTCGCCAGGTGCGCCCGGAACTCGGCAGAAGCAAACGTATCGCTCATGCACTCCTGCCCATTGCCGGCGCACTCGGCGGCTGCGGCGATCGCCGCGGCGTCGGCGCCAGTGCCCGTAATGGCGTCCTCGACACCGGCGTCACGGAAAGCAACATTGGCCACACCGTTAAAGGCGACCTTGGCACTGGCGCACTTGCCGCCGTCCATGGTCACGTTGGCGGCGCAACCGACAACAGCATAGCCACTGGCAGGGTTGGGGAACTTCAGGTAGGCCGAGCCGGTGCCGGCGGCACGAGCGGAAACCCGCACTGCGGTGAGCAGCTCGTCTTCCTGCACGGCGGTCGCGAAGATATCGACGAAGAAGTCGGCAGCAGACACTGTACGGCTGCCGCCGGGCCCCTGCACGACCATCTCGGCTTCATCGGTGAGGATCGCCGCAGGGTAGTCGGAAGCCGGATCGGCATGGACGAGGGCACCGCCGATGGTGCCGCAATTGCGCACCTGCAGGTCACCGATGGCCGCGGCCGCGGCCGCCACATTCGGCGCTTTCGCCTGGACGACATCGGAGGTCGCTACTTCATCATGGGTCGCCAAGGCACCGATGACAATGGTGTCGCCGTCCTCGCTGATGCCCTTGAGTTCGTCGACACGGCCGATGTCGATCAGGGTCGCGGGGCGGGCCAAACGCAACTTGAGAGTCGGGATCAGGCTGTGGCCACCGGCCAGGATCTTGGCGTTGCCGCCGCTTTCCGCCAAAAGTGTGACGGCCTCGCCAACGCTGCTGGCACGCTGATAATCAAACGCTGTTGGTACCATTGGAGCTCTCCTTGTGAGTGACTTAACCCTTGATTTTCTGGGCGGCGTACTTCACCGCCTTGACAATGTTCTGGTAACCGGTGCAGCGGCACAGGTTGCCTGAGACGGCTCTTCGCACCTCCTGCCCACTGGGCTTGGGGTTTCGGTCGAGAAGTGCCTCACCTACCATGATGAATCCAGGGGAGCAGAATCCGCACTGTGACGCACCCGTGGATACCCAGG
>JASLZG010000428.1 GCA_030754995.1 Lentisphaeria bacterium | reverse complement strand
GCGGCTTATATAATACAGTATGTATTCTCGACGCAATGGACTGTCTTGTGAACCATGAAAGAGTGGCGCATTGCCGAGCTTGAATTCACGCCGGCCGATGTCGCCGGGCACCGCATTGTCCGCCGCGGCAACCCGGGTTATTGTACAACTCCGCAACCCAACCCAGGAGTATGATTCGCCATGCAGGATACCAAAGTCACCGTCGCCTCGCTGAAGTCGATTCTTATCGATCCCCAAGAGAACCTGCAGCGCGTGCGCCAGGCGGTCGAGGTGGCCGAGCGCGACGGGGCACGCCTGCTGTTCCTTCCCGAGCTCATGCTCTCCGGCCATGGCGGCCATCCGAAGATGATCGAAAACGCCGAGCCCGTACCCGACGGTCCACTCAGCAGTGCCGTGGTCGAGATGTCCAGGGCCGCGGGTATTGCGATTTGCGTCGGCATAGCCGAGCTCGATCACGGCATTGTATACAACAGCCAGTTCGTCGTTGATCGTGGCGAGTACCTGGGGCTGCAGCGCAAGATCAACCTGTCCAGCGACGAGTATTTGTGGTTTGGCAATGGCGAAACGTTGCCGATTTTCGATCTTGGCGACCTGCGCTTTGGGATCATCATCTGCTATGACAATTCTTTCCCTGAACTGGCTTTGTCCTGTGGCCTGCAGCATGCCGATCTCATTCTGGCGCCACACGCCGGGCGTGTCGGAGTCTGGCCCGATCCGATGAGTGCCGAGGAGAAGCAACAACAAATCCGTTCACAGCAGTCCGGCTGGCGCCTGTTACACGCCGCCCGCGCCTATGATCACAATCTTTTCGTGCTGCTTTGCAACGCCGTGGGCTCGGCCGCGCAGGGCTTGTCCGAGCTCGACGAGTATGGCGCTGTCGGCCCTGGCGGCCTGGATCCGCGGGCGGTCATTTCCAACCATGCCGGCACCGTCATGGGCTTCGATCCCGCTGGCACGGCGATCCTCGAGACGCAGGCCGAAGATTTTGTCGATGAGATCGTCACCGTGGAACTGCCGGCGGCAAAGCGCCACGTGAACCACCAGCCCAGCCGCAATCGCCGCAGCAGTACAATGCTGGAGCTGCTGGCCGAAGCCTCGGCGCTGGGCAGCTGAACGCCGAACATCCTGCACCGATGAAGCCCGAATGGAAAACGATCCTGCCGCTGCTGCATGATACGCATTGCCATGTCAACCTGTACCCGGACCCGGGCGAAGTGCGTGAGCAGATTGCCCGCGACTGCATGCGGGTCGTGCACGTCACGACGTCGCCGGCGGAGTATGTCGAGTGCGCCGCGGCCGGCGGCTCGACCGGCGCCCTGGCGCCGGGCCTGGTCCCGCAGGAGATCGGCGAGCTGGCGCCGCAGCTCGATCTTTTCTGCGAGCTCATCGCCGCCGCGCGGTTCGTCGGCGAAGTCGGCCTGGACTATGTCACCGAAGATCAGGGTGAACGCCAGCTGCAACGTCGCGTTTTCGAGCGCATCCTGCGATGCTGCGAGGATTGCGGGGATCGCATCCTGACGATCCACTCGAGGCGCGCCGCCGCCGACGTGATCACCATGCTGGACGGCTTCCGAGGGACGCCGATCCTTCACTGGTTCAGCGGTACGCAGGAGCAGGTGCGGGCGGCGCCGGAGAATGTGTACTTCTCGATCAATACCGCGATGATCGTCTCCCGGCGCGGCCGCAACCTGATCGCGGCGATGCCGCGCGACCGGCTGTTGCTCGAGACCGACGGGCCCTTTGTGCGGATCGACGAACGACCGGTACGCCCGCACGACCTCTATCTGGTCGTCGACTTTTTTGCGCGCCAGTGGGGCTGCAGCGCCATGGAGGCAGCGGCGCAATTGGCGGCGAATTTCTCCGGCCTGGAGGGGGCCGGCGCCTGAGGCTGGTTGATTGACGTTTCACTACGCGGCGGCGGTCGAGGCGCGTGATGTTGCCGGCGCTCCGGGGTGTCGCCGCAGCGAACTGCCCCCCACTTTTTCTTCAATCGTCGCCAAGCGCCAGCCATTGCACCACCTCTTCCAGCGAATCGAGCAGCGTCGCATTGCATTCGGCCAGGCGGTGGGATGCCTGGTGGCCGCCCGGGACGAGCGCGCATGAAATGCCCAGGGCGGTGGCTACTTCACTGTCGTGGTCGGTGTCGCCGATCAGCGCGATCCGGTCGAGCGGGCAATCGATCTGCTCGATCAGCCTCCGGCCGATATCCAGCTTGCTGACGGCATAATGGGTGTCGAGGCCGATGATATGCTGCATGTGCGTGGCGATTCCGAATGTCCGGGTCACCGTCCGCAGCGCGTCCTGGCGATACATCGACAGGATCGACTGCCCGCAGCCGGCGGCGTCGACGCGATCGAGGATTTCCAGGACCTGGGGGCGCAGGCGGCACTCGTCGCGATGCAGTTCATAGTCGTCGATGAACTCCTGGGCGACGTCCTCGAAAATTTCGTCGCCGAATTCGAAACCCAGGCGGTCGTAGTATTCTCTTATCGGAAAGCAGAATGCCTCCTGGTACTCGGCGTAGGTGACAATCGGCAGATGCCGCTGGGCCAACTGCCGATTGATCACCTCGAGACACAGCCAGGCGTCATCGAGCAGCGTTCCGTTCCAGTCCCAGATTACATGTGCGAACCCGCCCACTGGTGGCCCCGGGGTTTTCAGTTTGAAGACATTCGGAGAGAGGTCCGGCCGTCTTGCAGCAGTACTGCACAACACTATATTGACTGTTTGTCACGGTGCCATAGAAACAAGCTGTTTCGTCGCCGAATTATCATCCAGCCACAGCCGTCGTGAGAGTCGCATGAGCAAGATAAAAGTTGCCCACGTCTTTACTTCCGAATCCGTCTCGGAAGGGCATCCCGACAAAGTTTGCGATCAAATTTCCGACAGTATTCTCGATGCCTGCCTGAATCAGGACCCCGAAAGCCGGGTCGCCTGTGAAACGCTGGTGACCACCGACCTGGTCGTGATGGCCGGCGAGGTGACGACGCAGGCGCAAGTCAACTACGAACAAGTGGCCCGCGACGCCGTCGAGAAGATCGGTTATACCGACAGCAGTATCGGCTTTTCGGCCGATACCTGCGAGGTTATAAAAAGGCTGCACAAGCAGTCGCTGGACATCTCACAGGGCGTCACTGAAGGGGCCGGGTTGCACGCCGAGCAGGGGGCCGGTGACCAGGGCATGATGTTCGGCTACGCCACGAACGAGACGACGGAACTGATGCCGGCACCGATTCTCTACTCGCACAAGATGCTCGAGCGCTTCGCCGACCTGCGCAAGAACGACGCAGACAACCACGCCTTCCTGCGGCCCGACTCGAAGTCACAGGTTTCGA
>JASLZG010000427.1 GCA_030754995.1 Lentisphaeria bacterium | reverse complement strand
TCAGAAACTCGGCGACGTCCTGCGGATTTATACCCCAAACTCCGGCGTTCGGATACGCCATCACCAGCTGTCCTCCGATGATTTCGTGGATTTTGTTGGCGTCGTCCAGCAACAAGTACGCGAGCACGCCGCTCAACAGCAGATACGGCAGGTGACGGCGGCGGATAAAAATCCAGAACAACAGGCCGCCGCCCCACAGGAACTTGATATACTGAAAATTTTCGGGATAACCGCGGTCCCAGTTCAGACGAAAGTTCATGTCGTGCGGATAGTCGGTTGCCAGCTGCAGACAATGAAAGAAAACAAACAGCAGGTCAGTAGCCAAAAGCAAGCACAGCAGAATCGCCTGCGGTCCGGACAGCAGCTGTCTCAGGTGCTCTTTCAGATTTGCTGTCATGCTTTTGTTGCCCACGTGTTGACAAAAGTTTAGGAGGCCGAAACATGTGGTGCAGCATGTCCTGATACAACCATTTCGGTGCCGCAGCAATTATGCCAGACGCCCCGTCGATTGGCGGTTCAGCCACTCGTCTCACGATGACCCGGTGCCGTGTGAAAGGCAAGGGCGCGTTTCATGTAGTCGCGGCGCCGCTCGATGCCGAAGGTGTCGACCAGCTGGTCAATCGTCGTGTCGTTCATGTGATTTGTAATCAGGACGGATGCGAGCAAGCCCGGGTCGTCTATCGTGACGCCGGCCCCGTGCGTTTCGCGCAACTCGGCAAATTTTTCCCAATTGCAGTCATAGTGCGCCACGGTGCAGTCCAGGTTGACGATGCTCGATACATGGTCACGGTAGTTGGTCGTCTGGGCGATGGTCTCGCCGATCGGATTGATAATGCCGCTCGGCAGACCCGCAACCGCTCCGATGAAATGCGTCTGGCACGTGTACGCCCAGACCTGCTGCATCAAGCCGCCGTGATACACGGATGAAAACACCAGGACATCCGGTGACAGGTCGGCGTATTGCAGGCGCAGCGGATCGAAGTTGAGGTCGAAACAGATCGCAAAGCCGACGCGGCCGAAGTCGGTTTCCGCAATACAGGCCCGGCAACCGTTGAGGATGCCGGCCTCGGTGGTCTCCTGGACGACACAATGGTTCTTGTTGTAGATGGCAACCAGCTCGCCCTTGCGATCCAGCAACTGGGTCGAGTTGCGGCGGGTGCCGTCCGGCAGTTCGCGCACCGCCGGGTAGGTGAGGTAGCAGCTGTGCCTGCGCGCATGGTCCGCGAACAGTTCGAGCAGCGTGTCGCCACGCTCGTCGAGGTACTGCAGGCGCACCTCGTTGGACAGGGGGCTGAACTCATCGCACATCTCGGGCAATGCCACGAGATCCGGCTTTTCCGGCGTGACGTCGGCCAGGCGCGTACGCCAGTACTGGCGCATCCAGTCGACCGACGGTTTGCCGTGGGGGGTCTGTTCGACAGTCGGCGTCAGCGGTGCGAGTATGCTGATTCGGATGTTGTTCGACATGTGATCGAGGCCTGAAGGAGTGAATTGACGGTTGACCAACCGTCAATTTGCAATCTCCAAGCGTAATTCCAACTCCTGTACGCATACCGCTGCCCTCTTGTTCCGAGCTAACGCGTCATTGACGCTTTGCGGTCAGAGGTCTGTCCCCTATATTCTCCCCCATATCCTTACTGGAAGGATACCCGCAGCGAATGAAAGCGCGGATGCGGAATGCTGGTCAGAACCTGACTATTGACGGAGGAGTGATGCCGGACAAGGTAAAGAATGTCGAACGTTTCACCGCCCAGGTGCCCTTCGGCGGCGCCCAGCGTCGCGACATAGAGCGCGCCGGCCTGCACAAATGGTCGGAGCTCGAGATCATTCGTGTCGAGACCGAGTCCGGTATTGTCGGTTGGGGCGAAACCGTCCAGCACTATGCCTGGGGGCAGGTTGACGATACTGACAGTGTCATCGGCAAGACGACGTTCGAGACGATGTGGGACGACCGCCTCGGCCCCGGCCTGCAGATGGCCCTCTTCGATGCCGCCGGCAAGGTTGTCGGCGTGCCGGTCTACCGCCTGCTCGGTGACAAGTGCCGGGACTGCTGCGCGATGTCCTACTGGCACCACGACATGGCGCCGCAGCAGTATGCCGATGAAGCAAGGACGGCGGTCGGACTCGGCTACCTCTGCATGAAGATCAAGATGCGGCCGTGGTTCGATGTGCGTGAGACCATCCGGTTGATCAGTGAAGGCACGCCGGATGAGTTCCGCGTCGACGGCGACTGGAACGAGTTTCTCAACGACGCGGGTACAGCGGTCCCGGTGTTGCGGGAACTGGAAAGCCTGTTCCCGAAAATCAAGATGTGGGAAGACCCGATCCGCCGCGACGACGGAGCCGGCAACCGCCACCTGCGCAGCCAGGTCGACCGGCCGATCGCGCATCACTATCAGTTCCTGCAGAAGCGCGACAGCCTCGAGCTCGGCGGGGTATGCGACGGCTGGATCCTCAACATGGGGGTCGAGGAATGCATGCGGCAGGGCAATACCTGCCGCGAGCTGAAGATGCCGCTTTTTCTGCAGCTCGTCGGCAGCGGTCTGACGGCGGCGCTTTCGCTGCATCTCAGTGCTGTTCTCAGGGCGGCGCAGTGGCCGACAATCACGGCCCACGAGTTGTACGAGCACAACATGTGTACAGAGCGTATTCCCATTGTCGGCGGCTATGCCCGTGTACCGGAAACTCCGGGGCTGGGTGTGGAATTCGATGAGGCCGCGCTGGAGAAATACCGTGTCGAGGAAGCGGATCACACGATCCCCAGGCACCTGATCCGGGTCACGCGTCCCGGCGGGGCCCGGATTGATTTCGCCAGGACGGAGCAGATGTGGGACTTCTACACGGCAGGCAATCAACCCGTCGATGAATGGGGGTGCCACACGGAATTGCTCGATGATGACGGCAGCGCGGACTTCGCAAAATTGCATGCCCAGGCGAGTGTCTCACCGGTGATGGCGCCGGCGTAGCCCCCGCTGTATCGCGCTTGATTGGATTGTTACGCTGGACGAGCGTTCGGAAAAGTCCACTTTGTCGTTACAGTTTGTCCATGCGCACCCGAACCCGATTTACCATTATTGAGTTGTTGATCGTGATTGCCATTACGATGATTTTGGCGGCGCTACTTCTCCCGGCGCTTCAGGGTGCCAGGGAAAGTGCATTGGCCGCCGTTTGCCGCAACAACCTGGGCCAGATCTCTATTGCCTTGCACGGGTACCTGGTCGACAGTGACGAGATGACCCCGCCTTACCAGGCCCGTTACAGCGTTGCCGACAGCGAACTCCTCGAGGACGGAGTGAGCTACCAGGATGTCCGCCGGATGTGGGTCCACACCGAGTGGTTCAAGAGCG
>JASLZG010000426.1 GCA_030754995.1 Lentisphaeria bacterium | reverse complement strand
CAGCATTTTAATTTCCCATCCTTTTTCCGGTTCACATTGTCCCGCCGGCGGCGAAGTCGTGCACGCTCAGGGCACGTCGTCCTTGCCGTCGCCGTCGTCGCCCTCGTCATCGTCGTCGCGCAGGACCTCGATTCTTCCTGCATGCCCCGAATGGCCGGCAACGGCCCCGAGCATCAATGCCTTCGCCTTCAGCCGTTGTTCTTCCGGCAAATCCGCCAGGCGCGGCCGGTTCCAGGGCAGCATTCGTATAAGCCGCTTGAACATCTGGTTTCTCCCGTTTTGAACTGTTCGCAATCCTGACAGTTACACTACCAGGCGCCGCTTCAGGCGCATCGACCTGGCGTCGGAGACCGTGTCGGCTTCCGCGTCGTCCGGCAATTCCAGCGCCTGGTTGAAGATCGATTCTTTCAGCGCCACGTCATCGAGCTCGTCCAGGGTTCTGCCGACCTCACACTCAACGAGTGGCCGGAGAACCCCTGAGTCGCGGCGAAAAGCGCTGCGCACCGTCAGCCCCTCGGCGGGGTCTCTTCCGGCGGCAATCTCGATCAGTCGCGCCACATTCGAGGTCTCGCACGCCAGATTTTCGTTGAGCCGCGACATCACCAGCAGGGTGAATGCCACCTGCAGCGGTTCCGTTCCCGAAATGCCGATGGCCGCGGCGCCCATGGGCGGATCCTCACGCGTCTCGATTTCATGCAGGTGCCGGCAGGATTGACGGATTTTCTCCGTGTCTTTTGCGACGCGCTGCAGCGCTTCCTTCCGGCCGTCGTCGCGCCCGTAACGGGAACAGGTGTCGTCCAGGGCACCTTGCCGATCAACGGCAGCCAGCGTCAGTTTTTTCGCTTCTGCGAGCCACTCGGAACGACGGTCACTTGTCTTTGCTGCTTTCATGTTGGATTTCTCTTTTGTCTGTTTTTTTGAGTTAAAAATTCGAAGAACTGTCTCACTGCATTTGCCCGGCACGCCTCCTTCGCGCATGATTTTGAATTGTCTCTGCTACCAATCCATTGCACTTGCTCGGCGGATTCCCGGAAAAATGCGCATTTTTCCTGAAAAAAGTTTCGCGGCCGGTCAGGATTACGCCTCACAGAATCTTATTGCCGGGCCCGACGCGGGTTCCCGGAATTCTGTACTATTATTGCGAAGAAGTTTCGCGGCAGGCTGTTCGGTGCCATTCGGGCCAGGCCGGTTCCCCGTTCACACGAAGGGTGCGTTCGCGACACCTTCGGCGGCGCCGGCGTGACCCGGGTGCGGGACGGGGCGATTCAGCTCGCCAGCCATGATCGAACGGCCCGGTGCGCCGCGCGAAACCCATCCCAGGCATGCTGCAGGTCGATGAACTCGTCCGGCTCATGAACGGCGCCGGCCACGCCGATCGTGGCGGGGCCGAACGCGATCGTTGGAATGCCGGCATGTTCGTTCAGGACGAAGGAGTCCTGCTTCATGCCCGTGACCGCGACGGGTTGTCGACGCATCTCCGTCTCGATGCCGTCGCTCAGGTGACCGATGAGCGGCAGCGCCGGATCGACCAGCCAGGGCTCGAACCACGGTTGACGATACGACAAGTCGTACAAGGAAATGTCGTCACCAAGCGCCGCACCGACTGCGGCCTCGAGCCATCGGCAATATTCCGTCGCGTCGTCATCGGGCAGCGTGTGGAAGGCGATCAGCATGAATGGCCCGGCAGCGTCGGCGGCGCGGCGCAGGACCACCGAGGTGTCACGCACCAGGTTGTCCCGCCACCAGGGCTGGTCAAAGGCACCTGCCCGGTCCCGGCACAGCTGTTCGCAGGCGGCCCGCACGTGGTTGCAGTGCGTGTCAAACGTCCCATTGTCGATGACGTCACGTGGCCGCAGATAAAGATTCGAGCCGCCGAGCCTGCCGATCGTCACGACGTCGTTGCAGCCGTCAAGATACAAGGCGCATTCCGCCTCGACACCGGCAAGATGCAGCAACAGCAAGCCGTTGCCGACGCCGTTCTCCTCGTCTATCGTGCTGGCAAAGATCAGGCGTTTATCGGGCAATTCATCGGTCTCGGTAAAAATCTGCAGCAAGGTCAGTATTGCCGCGATCCCCCACTTGTCGTCGGAGCTGCCGCGGCCGTACAACTTGCCGTCGGCAACGGCCGGGTTGAACGGGCCGTACGTCCAGCGCTCCGGCTCGTTGTTGATCGACACCGTGTCGGCATGTGCCAGCAGCAACAGGGCCGGCGCCGTCTGCGGGCCCAGCTCGGCGATCACGGTCGGCCGGCCGGCGTAATTGCGATCCGGACCGCAGCACAGCGGGTGGGTGAAGAACTCCGGCACATCGGCTGCCTCGAAGGTCCGTACCGCCGGTGTCAACCGCCGCATGCGCTGCTCGATGCAGGACTGTATGGCTGCCTCGTCACCGCCGTCGGCGCTGCTGCACGAGGGGATGCCGACCAGCTCGCTGAGGGTCGCCAGAAAAGCGTCACGATAGGTGTCGGGATTCGTATCCGCCATGATTCAGCCCAGTGCTTTCCTGGTGCCCTGGCACGGTACGCAGTCAGGCGAGCTGCAAAGCAGCGCATCCGGCCGTTTCCCGAGCAGCCCGGTGATGGTTGTGAGCAGCGCCCTGCCGTCTACGACCTGCACCGGGGCATCACCGACCCGGCCATTCCGCACGGCCCCGGCGTTGCGGAGCTCGTCCTCGGCAGCGCCGAACGCGGCACTGCAGGACGGCGAAGAATCCAGGGCATGCTCGATGATGCTCCCGTCGGTCAATCGTATTTTGATGTCCGGCAACGGGTCGTACCCGGAGACCTTGGGGATACCGGCGTGTTCCTCGGCGACGTGCAGAGCGCTGTTGGAGACGTGGCCGACGCCGAGCAGCAGCACCTTGCCTCCCAGCGCCAGGAGTCGGTCGATCGGGCTGCCGACGCCAAAGGCCCGTGTCGCCAGATGATTCTCCGTCAGCGCATTGTCTGCCGGACCGATGACCGCCACCGAGTGTGTCGGGTGCAGCGAGCGTTTGGCGTCGGCCCGGCAGCGGCCGGTGTTGGGGATGATGCCGGTGCGTGCCGGGGTCGTTTCCGGATCGTACCAGGGCTCGGGTAGTGGCCGGGTGTAATTGAAGGTCGGCAGCATCAGGTTCCCGGCCGGCCCCAGCACATCGAGCAGCGCGGCAATCACCGTCTCGGCGCCGCCATCGACCCAGCCGATGCTGCGCAGCGAACTGTGCACGATGATACTCTCGCCGCTATCGACGACACGGTTCAGTGCCGCACTGAGTTCTGACTGTGTCATCGTGGCTTGCCCCTGCATGCAACGCTGCCAGGCGCTTCCGGTGTTCGGCACGCGCCGCTTCGTCCGGCGGCGTCCGGGTCGATATCA
>JASLZG010000425.1 GCA_030754995.1 Lentisphaeria bacterium | reverse complement strand
CGACATCGAATCACCATTGACCGCGCACCGATCGTCGCAACCACCGCTGCCCAACTCAGTGTGATGCGGATGCCGCGCGACACCCGGGCAATGCTCGAAGCCATCCGTGAGCGCCCGCCGCTGCCCGAGTTGCAGATCCCCGCGGACCTCGTTGAGGTGCTGCGCGACTATCAGGCCGACGGCGTACGTTTCCTTCACAGCCGCACCGGGCACACCCTCGGGTGCCTGCTGGCCGACGACATGGGCCTCGGCAAGACCCTGCAGATTCTGACCTACCTGCGCTGCTGCAAGGCCACCCATCCTTTGGCCTGCTCGCTGATCGTCTGCCCCGCCTCGGTGATTGCCGTGTGGACCCTGGAGATTGCCAAGTTCGCACCCGACCTGCGTGTCCGTGAACTGACCGGCCCCGCCGAGCGCCGCCACCGCACGTTGGCAGAAGCCGGCGACGCCGATGCAATCATCGCATCCTACACTGTGGTCCGCAATGACATTGCCCACCTGCGGTCACGTGAGTTCCACACCATCATACTCGACGAGGCACAGAACATCCGCAACCCCGACGCCGAGATCACGCTTGGCGTCAAGTCCCTGCAATCGGAGCGCCGCATCGCTGCCAGCGGCACGCCCCTGGAGAACCGGCCGCTCGACCTGTGGTCCCTCGTTGATTTCCTCAACCCCGGCTATCTCGGCGATCGCGACAGCTTCGCGGTCAGTGACCTGGGCACCTTGCGGCGCCGCATCGAACCGCTGATGCTGCGACGCACCAAGGAGGAAGTCGCCCCGGAACTGCCGTCGCGGACGGAAGAGACCATTTACCTGCCGCTGAACGAATTCCAGGACGCGCTCTACACCCGTGAACTGAGCAGTGCCAGGGGGCGTGCAGCCTCCGGCAACGTCATGGAGATCTTCGCCGCCCTCACCCGGCTGCGCCAGCTATGCTGCCACCCTGCCCTGCTCCCCGAGCGCGCCGCCGAATCAACCGACGACCTGCCGCCGATCGCCGAGTCGGCGAAATTGTCCTGGCTCATGGAAACGCTGCCGGACCTGCTGGCAGCCGGGCATTGCGTTCTGGTGTTCAGTCAGTTCACCAGCATGTTGGAGATCATCGAGAAACATCTCGTCGAGGAAAACCTGGCACACTTCAAGCTCACCGGGAAAACACCCGTCGAGAAACGCGGCGAACTGGTGCGGGAATTCACCGACGCCGCCGAGCCTTCGGTTTTCCTGCTCAGCCTCAAGGCGGCCGGGACCGGGCTGAACCTGACCCGCGCCGATTACGTCGTCATTTTCGACCCGTGGTGGAATCCCGCCGCCGAGCGCCAGGCCATCGACCGCACCCACCGCATCGGCCAGCAGCAGCCGGTCATCGCCTACCGATTCGCCTGCCACGGTACGGTCGAGGAAAAAGTGTTGGCGCTGCAGGCGGAGAAGCAGGAACTTTTCGCCGCCGTCATCGACGATGCCGAGGGCACGCCCAACCTCGATCGCGATGAACTGTTGGCGCTGCTGCGTTAACCGTTCGCCGCGCCGCCGCGCTGGTCATTGACGGCCTGCACGGAATCGGCGCATGGGGAAAGCGGGACAGCATTGCAAAATGTTCGCCTGCCGTTGTAAGTTAAGCCAACGTCTTGCCGCATTATCCAACCTTGAACCGGGACGATATCGTGCCAGAGAGCGAATTCACAACCGTGTACGCCGGCAGCCCTGTCGATACACAGATCCTTAAGACAATACTGGAGGAAGCCGGTCTGAACGTGTTCCTGAAAGACGAAATCATGGGTACGATGGTCAAAGGCGCCCAGGCGGTCGAAGTCGTCATGCCGACGGACGAGGTCGAGCAGGCAATCCCGATCGTGCAGCAATTCATCCAGGAAGCTGCCGACCCGGTCGAGGACGATTCCTGAGTTGCTCCTGAAAATCCAGAATCTCAAGACCTATTACACCCTCCGGCGTGAGCACGGCCGGACACCGACCGTCAAGGCAGTCGACGATGTCACGCTGGCAGTCGATGCCGGCGAGATCCTCGGGCTGGTCGGCGAATCCGGCTGCGGCAAGTCGACCCTGGCGCGCTCGATCGTGCAGCTCACTGCGGCCAGCGACGGCAGTATCCTGTTCGACGGCCACGACCTGACCGGCCTGTCGTCGAGCGAGCTGCAAAAGGCACGGACCGAATTCCAGGTGGTCTTCCAGGATCCCTACGCCTCGCTGAACCCGCGCATGACCGTCTTCGATGCGCTCGCAGAGCCACTGCTGGTCCACGGGTTGGCGGAGAAATCGCAACTGCCGGGGCATGTGGCGGATTTGATGACGCGCGTCGGCCTGGAGCCGCCGATGATGCACAAGTTCCCGCACGAATTCTCCGGCGGCCAGCGCCAGCGAATCGCCATTGCGCGTGCCCTGGCGGTCAAGCCGCAACTGCTGATCGCCGACGAGCCGGTGTCGGCATTGGACGTGTCGATCCAGGCACAGATCCTGAATCTGCTGACCGACCTTTGCCGGGACATGAACATGGCAATGATTTTTATCTCTCACGACCTTTCTGTTGTGCAGCATATCGCCGATCGCGTCGCCGTGATGTACCTCGGCCGCATCATGGAAACCGGCCCGACCGAGGCGCTTTTTCAACAGCCACTGCATCCCTATACAAAGGCTTTGATGCGTGCCATCCCGGTGCCGGACCCGGCCCGTGAACGGGCTCGCGAACCGATCGTGATCGACGGCGAGCCACCCTCGCCTGTCGACCCGCCGCCGGGTTGCCCGTTTCACACGCGCTGCCCGATCGCTGTGGATGCGTGTCGAGACGCCGTACCCACCCTCGCAACGCACGGCGAACAGCAGGCCGCCTGTATCCGGATCTGACCGTCACCTTCCACCCCCGAACCCCGGCAAACAACATGCAGACCAACACGCGACGCGACGAAGATTTCGAACTTTTGCGAACCCAGAAGGAGGACGAGGACTTCACGAAGACTGAACCCTGGCGCATCTTCCGGATCCAGGCCGAGTTCGTTGAGGGCTTTGAATCTCTCGCCCGCGTCGGTCCCGCGGTTTCCATCTTCGGCTCGGCCCGGACCCCGGAAGAGTCGCCATACTACGCCGCCGCCCGGGATTCCGCCTATCATCTCGCCGAGGCCGGACTCGCCGTCATCTCCGGCGGCGGGCCCGGCATCATGCAAGCCGCCAATGAGGGGGCTCGCCAGGCCGGCGGCGATTCGATCGGCCTGAACATCGAGCTGCCGCACGAACAGAATGCGAATTCCCACCAGACGCTGTCCCTGGATTTTCACTATTTCTTTGTGCGCAAAATGATGTTTGTGAAATACTCCATCGGCTACATCATCTACCCCGGCGGTTTCGGGACCATGGACGAGCTGTT
>JASLZG010000424.1 GCA_030754995.1 Lentisphaeria bacterium | reverse complement strand
CTTGAAGGTTAGTGGATTTTGCCGTATAATATTATGTTTCGTGTCGTTACTTCACTCTTCGACCCCCTGAGAGATGTGCCTGAATTTCCGGCAGCCTGGAACTGCCACAGTTCCCCGGTTCACAAGTGATCACTGGACCCGTGTATGTGTCGATATCACCTCCCGGTATGCGCTTTCGTATTGCTGATAGCCAACCGCCTGCCTGGAGCATCGCCGCAGGTGCAGAGCATGACGATCGACACGCCGGCGGTAGAACGCACGGTGATGGTTACCTATGATCTCGAGGCAGACAATGACGCCGAAATCATTGTGGAATACACTCGCGACAACACCGTGTGGAACACGGTGGCAGCGGACCGCCTGACCGGGGATTCCGGAGTTGGCATCGCTCCCGGCACCGGCCATTCGATCACCTGGGACTACTCGGACACTTTCGACGGTGAAGCACCAACGCTGATCAGCCTGCGCTTGACCGCCGACGATGGTAATCTCGTAGTCGTCCTGCCCGGTGCCGTCGAGATTGTCTTCCGAAAAATTGAGGCGGGTACATTCACACAAGGCTCGCCGGAACTGGAGCCGGGGCATCAGGCCGCCGAATCGCCACAGCGTGCGGTGACTGTAAGCGAGGATTTTTACATGAGCATCTTCGAGATAACGCAGGGACAGTGGCTCGCGCTCACGGCAGCGGATTTCGATCCATTGACTTGCGGGCAATTCCAAGACGGCGACAATCCGAGCTTCCATTGGGGTGACTGCCAGCGACCGGTCGAATCCGTCACCTGGGACGATCTCATGGGGCCGGGCGGCTATATTTCCCGACTGAACGACGAGAATCAGGGCACCTACAGTCTACCGACCGAGGCGCAGTGGGAATACGCCTGCCGTGCCGGCACGGCCAGCGGCTTCAGCAACGGCACCGACCCGGCCGTCACCGGCGACAGCCCCGACGCCAATCTCGACCCGATCGGCTGGTATCGCAGTAATACTGCGCCGCCGCAGCCACAGCCAGCAGGCACCCGGGCAGCGAACGCCTGGGGACTCTACGACATGCACGGCAACGTTTCGGAATGGTGCAGCGATCGCTATGGCCCGTATGACGCCGGCGCCCAGGTTGACCCCACCGGACCGGAGACCGGGGACAACCGGGTTGTTCGCGGCGGTGGCTGGAGCGACACCAGTGTCAACTGCCGTTCGGCCGAACGGCGCAGCCTTGATCCGGCCCAGCACGCCGCCAGTCTTGGATTTCGCGTCGCCGGCCAGGGAACGCCGGAGCTCGGCATTGCGAACTCCGCAGACTTCAGCGTGGATGGGAGATATTTTCTGTCCGTGCTCAGCGAGTACGACCGCAACGTCGAGCTCGGCGATCCGCAGTTTGCAACGCGCCACACCGCCGGCGCCGTTGCGACGTGGACCGTGACAAGCCCGGTTGCCGTTGCTTCGGGCGTGCAATACCTGGCAACGCCCGCGACGGACGACGTCGTCATGAACGGCGACACGACGGTCGAAGTGACCTGGGTGACCCAGTACCGGGTGCAGGTGGACACCGTGCTGAGCGGCAGTGCCAATGTCACGGACACCTGGTTCGATGCCGGCGCCGCAGTGGCGATCACGGCGACGGCAGCGGCGGAATACAGATTCGACCACTGGGTTCTCGATGACGATGCCGCCAACCCGGTCACCGACAATCCGTTGCCGTTCAATGCAACCGCCCCGGCCAACATCACGGCCGTATTCGATTTCGATGAAACGATCGATGTCGATGACGACGACCTGCCGGACGCCTGGGAACGGTTATACTTCGACCCCGTTGATTTATCCGAGACGGCGGCGGCCGATGATCCGGACGGTGACGGGCTGAGTAATGCTGTCGAGCTCGGCATTCGCACCAACCCGACGACCGGCACCCTTTGCCTGATGCCGGGCTGGAACCTGGTCGCGACACCGCTGGAACCGGACATAACGACGACCATCAACGACCAGCTTGGCAGCGCCGCCACCAGCCCGGTGTGGCAATGGAACGGCAGCACCTATATCAACGTCGAACCGGAGTCGACCTTTGATGTCATGTTGCCGACCTTCGGCTACTGGGTGTATGTGGCCGGCACGCATTATATTGAAATGCCGGGGGTCCCGGTGGCCGAGCACGACAAGCAGTTGGTCGCCGGGTGGAATCTGGTCGGGGCGCTCACGGCCGGAACCATCGACCATGGGAACCTGTTCGTGCTGGAGCTTTGGGGCTGGACCGGGCAATACGTCCCTGTCGGCCGTGTCGTCGAACCATTCAAAGGGTACTGGCTGTACACCCCCACAGAGAGGAACATCGTATTACCATGAAGACGCACACCCATACAATCAGGCGCAGCCTGCTGCTGGTGACGGCCATCATGCTCGCAGGCGTTGGGGCGGAAGCCCAGCGCGATACCAACACCCAGGCGGCCGCCGGAGCTATTCGCCGCGTCAAAGGCGAATACCGCCTGAACATCGGCGACCGGCTGGAAATTTCCGTGCTTGGTGAGAATGACCTTCAACGGACCGTCACCGTGCTGCCGGATGGCAAGATCGCTTACGTCTTGATCGGACAGGTCCAGGCCGAGGGCCTGACGCTCGACGAATTGAGGAACGACGTCACGAAGCGCCTGACTGAGTGGTACAACAGTCCGCTGGTGAGCATCATCCCGGTGCAACTGGTGATCCAGACGTCGACCGTGACCGTCCGTGGCGGCGGCATTCCCAGCGAAAACACCTACCAGATCGGTCTCGACGATACGATCATGAGCGTCATTGCACGGGCCGGCGATCTCGTGTATGACGCGTCCAACCGGCCGACCGCCGACTTTTCCCGTGCCTCACTGACGCGTGCCGGCAAGATCCTCGAGGTCGATTTCCGGGCGCTGCTGGTCGACAACGACACGACCCAGGACCGGGTGCTGCAGCACGGCGACACGATTTTTGTCCCGTCCTTGTTCCACAGCTACGTCACGATCGTCGGTGCCGTCGGCAAAAGCGGCCGGCAGCAGATCACCTCCGGCATGCGCATTCTCGGTGCCCTCGGCCAGACCGACTGGCTGACCTACGATGAAAAGGGGCAGTTGCGCGCCAACCTGGAAAAAGCCTACATCAAACGCGACGGCAAGCGGCTGGAGGATGTTGATTTTGTCAAACTGATCCGGGACCACTCGGAGACCTACAACATCGAGCTTCAGGACGGCGATTTCATCCATCTGCCGGAAGCTGGGATCGCCGCCGGCTCCGCTTCGATCCTGGGTATCGTGAGAGCTCCGGGCTCGAAATCCATCGGCCAGAACGCCAAGATCATGGATCTCGTGGCAGCGGCGGGAGGGCTGATGTACGGTGCTGCCAACGAGCTTCTCATTGACACCGAGAATGCCTATCTGTCGCGA
>JASLZG010000423.1 GCA_030754995.1 Lentisphaeria bacterium | reverse complement strand
AGTTACAACTACCCCTACGCCGCACGGACATGGCGGCTCAAGGACTGGTCGGCGTATCTCGAAGGACTCAGGGCGCTGGGGTACAACCTGGTGCAGATTTGGCCGTTCGTCGATGCCATCCCGGTGCCGATGACCCCGAGCGACCGGGAGCACCTCGCCACCCTGCGCCAGGTCATCGACGTCGCCCATGATCTGGGCATGACCGTCTACATCGGCAGTTGCGCCAACACCATGGCCAACGACAAGGCGGCCGGCTACGATTTCGAGTCACGTCCCTATTTCACGGTGCAGAAACGCATCGACCCGACCGATCGGAATGCGGTGGCCGAGCTGATGGCGGCCCGTCGCGAACTGCTCGACGGGCTTGCGGAGGCCGACGGATTCTGGGTGATCGACAGTGACCCGGGCGGCTACCCGGGATCGTCGCCGTCGGCCTTTGCGGATCTCTTCACAGAGTACCGCCGCATGTTGGACACGCTGCGGCCAGGAATCAGGCTCTACTACTGGATGTGGGCCGGCTGGACGGATGCGCCGCGGTTCGATCCGGAATGGCGGGACACCCCGCAGGCATGCTGGCGTGAAGCACTGGCGCGAATCGTCGGCCTGAATCCCGAGCCTTGGGGAGTCATGGCCTGCTGGCCCGGGCATTTTACGGTGATCGATGAACTGGGGCAGGGGCACCGCACGCTCTATTTCGCCTACAACACGATCGAGCACGAACCGGACTTTCCCTTCACCAACTGTAATCCCGTATCCATCCAGAGCGCCTTCGACCAGGTGCCGCCGGACCGGTTTCCCGTCGGCGTGATGGGTAATGCGCAGTCACATTGCCTGCAGATGCCGCACACCTGTTTTTTTCGCCATTTCGCCGCCGGCGGCGGCCGCGAGGACATCGACCTGGCCGGGTTCGCGGATGATGTGCTGCCGGGGCACGGGGCTGGGCTCTCGGCCGCCTGGATGGCTCTCGGCGGGGAAGATTGCACGGCGCTGGAAAACGCCGCCGCGGAACTGGCAACACACCCGCCAGCGGCAGGTGGAAAATATATCGGGCTGTACCTGGGGCAACCCGACCGTCTCGTTGACGACCTGGCGGCACAGATCAAATTAAAGATTGCCATCCTGAAACTTCGTGACCGACTTGCAGGGGACGCCTGCTTCGCTGCCGAGTTACAGGAAATGGTGAAGGCGCTGGCGGCCTGGGCACAGCGGCACGGGTACACCGACCGGTTCCGCGGACCGTTCAGAACCCTGATCCGACCGGTACTGGAGCAAGTCGCAACACAGGCCCGTGACGGTGGCCGCCTCAGGCAGGCAATGGACCGGTGTGACGCCCGCGATGTGAACGGCGTCTTTACCGAGCTGCTGGATTCATTGAAGGGACTGCAATTGAACTAATGAAGCCTCTCGCCGGTGTGGAGCACAGCAACTGGCGAGCTGGCGCGTTTTTTCGGGAACAACACTGGGCACTGAAAGGGAAGACATGACAACAAGCCATAAAGCCCCGAGAGTCGACAGCGTGACCGCAGCGCTGTCAGTAGCTGCACCGGACTCACTGCGATCCCGGTTAATCGGGGGAAGCGGATTTGCTGCCAGGCAAGACGAGAATCCCGGCCCCTGGCAGTTCACCGATGCCACCGACGCCGGTCCGGACCAGTGGGTGCTGCGCTACCGCTCCGCGGACGAGACGCTCGAAGCCAGTTGCACAGTCAACGTCATTGCCGACCATCACGCCGCCGTCTATCAGACGCGGATTACCAACCTGTCGACCAAGGTGTCGCGGCCCTTTCAAGAACTTTCCCCGATCGCCTTGAAGGTCGCCGACATCGATGAAGCGGCCGAGGTGATGAGTGCCACCGGCGGTGCCATGTCTAACGGATATCCGGCCAGGGAGACATTTTTCATCCGCCGCCATGCCGTCGCACATGGACGCCGCATCTGGTTTCCGGCCGTCGAGACATTTGATGTGTGGGCGAATATCGGGATACGCTACGGGCGTTCGTCCAATTTTGATTTGCCGATCATCATGGTAAAAGCGGGGATCGATACGGGGAGCCCGGGGTTTTTCATCGGTATGGAATGGTCGGCCACGTGGTGCATGCACGTTGCGGTTGAACCGGACGGCAGCTGTCTTGAACTGTCGGGTGGCATCGAGATACAGGACCTGACACTCGACAGCGGTGAGGCAATTGACCTGCCCGCGGTGCACATCGGCTTTTTCGAAAATGGCTTCGAGGCCGGCTCGAATGCCTGCCGCCGTTACATCCACCAGTGCGTGATTCCGCATTACCAGGGCAGCCCCGTGGTTTCCCGGGTGGCCTACACCATCTGGCCCGGCATCGATGCGCCGTACACCGATGCGGATGTGTTGCCACAGATCGACTGTGCGGCGGAGCTGGGTGTCGAGACATTTATCATCGACGCCGCATGGTATCTGGGGGATTTCCCCAAAGGCGTTGGCAACTGGGAGGTCGATCGCCAAAAATTTCCCGACGGCCTGGAGCCGATATCGCAGTACGTCCGCGACAAGGGCATGGGATTCGGCCTTTATTTCGATCCGGAATACGCCGTCCCCGGGACCCTGATGGCCCGTGAGCACCCCGAGTTTTTCTACTATTCTCCAGATGAGCATCAGGACCCGGTTACAGGTGGTATGAACTTCGTGGATATGGTCGGCGGGCGAACCCCGGTTGCGCGGTACCTTTACAATTTCAGTATGCCGGCAGCCTGCGACTATCTCATCGAATTCCTGGGCGGCTTCATCGAGCGCTATCAGTTGAGCTACATCCGTTGGGACTGCAACACGCGGGACATCTGGGCGACCAATTCCGGTCGCGTGCTGACCTGGCGTTTAGTGGACCCGACGGGCAAGGTCCAGTTCACCTACCTGGATGGGCTCTACCGTGTCTGGGAGACGATAACCAGCAGGTATCCGCACCTGATACTCGAGAACTGCTGCGGCGGCGGCCGGCGAATCGACTTTGGCACGTTGGCGCGGACCCGGGCCTGCTGGTGCAGCGACCAGATGAACGATCCCCATTTGTATCAGATGACACAGCTCGGCGGCAACACCTTTCTCCCGGGCAACTACCTGGGCTCTTCGATAGGCCCGATTAAAGGTGGCGTTGCGCGTGGCAACCTCGATGCGGGCTTCACGGATTTGTCATTCATCAGTCGCCTGGCTGGCGGCTTGTTTCTTCATGGGCGCCTCGCGGAATGGCCGGGCGAGACAGCTGAACGTGCAAAGCACTGGGTGACCGTGTACAAGAAGATCCGGCACTTGTTGGGGCGCGAATACTACCGGCTTTTGCCGCAGCCGCAGTCGGTTGAGGATTGGGATGCGTGCCAGTTCTGCGACGGCGCCGAAGGCGGTATCGTGTTCGTCTTTCGTTGGGCGGGAAATCGGGACCGGCAAGCGTTGCCAC
>JASLZG010000422.1 GCA_030754995.1 Lentisphaeria bacterium | reverse complement strand
CGCGAGATGCTCGAGCGGATCGATGCCGGACAAACGACAATCAAGTACGACCGCTTGGCGCGCAAAGGCAAGTCAAACGCCCTCAACCACGCCATTCAAAGAACCGAATGCGACGTGATCGCCCTCACCGATGATGATGTCTTGCCGCCGGCCGGGTGGCTGACGGCGATGACGTCGGTGGTGCAGGCGCATGAAGAGGTGGGGGCGTTCTGTGGACGCGTGCTGCCTGAAGAGGGCACGAACCCCGACGATTACCTGAACCTGGTGCTCGACACCGAACCGTTCATTTTCGGGAAGTCGATCAATCCGATCAGCCCGTCCTTCGTCGGTGCGGACGTGGCGATTCGGCGACAGACCTTGATCGATGTCGGTTGTTACAACGAGGAGTTCGGGCCGGGCAGCCGATTGCGCAGCAATGAGGACGGGGAGCTGGCGTACAGGCTGATCCGTGCCGGGGTGCAAATCCGGCATTCGCCGGAGATGTTCGTCCACCATTCCGGCTGGCGTGGCGAGGCAGACAACGTCGAGCTCCTGTTTGACTATGCTTTCGGAATCGGTGCGTTGGCGGGCTACTGCCGGCGCCTGGGTGCCTGGGCCCCGTCGTGGTACCTGGCGCGTAAGCTGTTCTATCGCGTCCGCCAGTGGTTGTACGGCTTTTTCTTTTGTAATCCCAGGTGGCGCGCCAATGCGAGCCTGCACCTGCGTGCCTTCATCGCCGGGTATCGCGAAGGACGACGTGAGCCCGGATGAACCAGGACAGAGAGTTCCATCGCCACGACGAACTGTTGCGCCGGCGCACCCGCGGACCGGCTCCCGACCAAATCCGGCGGGAGCTGAAGCCGCTGGTGAGGGTGCCGATGGCCAGCATGAATGCCGCGTTCCGTTTGCCGCTGCCGAGGTTCTGCCACAACAATATCCTGCGCCTGCAGAAGCGAAGCTGACATGAGTTGTCAAATCTCAGTTGTCATTCCCACGTTCAACCGCTGCGCCCTGCTGCGCCAGTGTCTCGACAGCCTCGAACGGCAAACAGTCGACGACTCGGCATTTGAAGTCATCGTCGTCGTCGATGGTTCGACCGACGGTACCGAGGCGTTTCTCAAGGAGTATCAGCCGGAGTATGCCTTCCGCTACCTGGTGCAGGAGAACAAGGGGCTGTCGGCCGCCCGCAACGCCGGCAACCGGATTGCCGCAGGCAACATCATCCTGTGCCTGGACAACGACATGATTGCGGCGCCCGAGCTGGTGGCGGCGCACCTGCACATCCATGATGCGACTCCCGGCAGCCTGGTCCAGGGGAACCTGAAGATTCACGCCGGCGTTGTCCGCTCCCGATACCTGCGTTACGAGGAGCAACTTCTGGAACGACTGTTCCAGGAAAAGGCGGCGGCCACTGAGCTTTCCGCCGATGATGTGGCCGGCGGCAACATCTCGATCGCCCGCGACGTGCTTGAGAAGGCCGGCGGCTTCAACGAGGAACTCAGGAGCATGCGCAATACCGATGGCGAGCTGGCGTACCGCCTGGAACGGCTCGCTGTACCGGTGCGCTACTGTCCGCAGGCCCTGGCGTATCAGACACACGTAAAGGAGTTCGAGGAGGCGCTCGAGGCCTCGACGCTCTATGGCCGTGCCTATGTGCATACGTCCCGGCAATTCCCGGAATCGATCTGGGACTACTCGCCGCTGGTCAACGACCGTTGCTCGATCCTGCGCAACCTGGCGCGTCGCTGCTACACCCGGCCCCGCACTGAATGGGGCTGTGGCACCTTCGAGGCCGTTCTGCGCCTTGGCCGTTGCCTCGCCGAGCTGGCCGGGCTGCAGCCGGTTGCGGCGGCGTTCTATCGGCTGCACATCGACTACTGCTTCTGGCGTGGGGTGCATGCCGAAGCGGGCGCCGATTTCGCGCGCTTTGTGCCGCGCGGCGTTTCGATCCTCTGCTATCACAACGTCTCGCAAACACGCATCCACGCCTTTCGCCTGTATATCATGAACCCGGAGAAGTTCGCCGGACAAATGCGCTGGCTGTGCAGTCATGGCTACCAGGCCGTTTCCATGGATCAGCTTCATGCGTACCTGGCCCGTGGCGAGCCGCTGCCGGAAAAGCCGGTGATGATCACCTTCGACGACGCCTACGAGGACCTGGCAAGGCACGCCACGCCCCTCCTTGCGGAGCTCGGCCTGCATCACGTGCATTTCATCAACTCCGGCAAGCTCGGCCGCACTTCCGACTGGGTGGACAACGCGCCGAAGTTGCCGATCATGAGCGCCGAGGCGGCCCGGGACCTGCAGGAGAGGTTTGGTGACGTGGTCGATCTTCAGGCCCATGGCAAAGACCATTTGTCCTTCGAAGACATCGACAATGCCGCGTCCCGGGTGGAAGTTGAACACTGTCTCGAGGTTTTGGCGCCGCTGGCCAGGCGGCCGGTCAACTGCCTGGCTTATCCGTACGGCGAGTATCGTGAAGAGACGCCGGGCCTGATGCGCCAGCTCGGCATTCGCTGCTCGTTCACGGTCGATCAGGGGCAGTGCCGTCCGGGGCAGGACCTGCAGTTGCTGCCGCGCGTCGAGGTGTTCGGGCACGATTTACCGATCGACTTCCGCCTGAAAGTGAAGTACGGTTGGAGCCCGATCGCGACGTCGCGGGCCTGGCTCAAGCGCAAATACAAGAAGGCGGTGCGCGTGTTCTTTCGAATGTTCGGCGTGCACATCAACAATGAATGAAACCCGGGAACGTGCCGGGTTGCCGCGAACGGCGTGTCTGAAAACACCGGTTCTGGTAAAAAGGATGAAATGAGTGTGAATTCGAAACTGGACGCCTCGGTGGTGATCGCTTCGTACAACAGCGGCGACGTGCTGCTGTGGTGCCTGGAGAAGCTGGCAGACCAGTCGCATCCCTATGAGCAGTTCGAGGTTGTCGTGGTGCTCGACGGCTCCACCGACGGCTCCAAGACGGCCCTGGACAAATTGTCGACCCCGTTCGCCCTCAAGGTCATCGAGCAGGAGAATACCGGCAAGCCGGCAGCCATCAACCGCGGCATTCTTTCTGCCGCTGGCGAGTACCTGATTTTCATCGACGCCGACATCCTGGTCAATCGCGACTTCGTCGCCAATCACCTGGCCTGGCACGACCGCGGCGACGTGGTCACCGGTCCGATTCCCCTGGCGGAAAAGGAGAGCCCGACCAGTTTTCTCACCGACGGTGTCAAGGAATGGGCTGATGATCATTTTGCCGAGATGTCGAGCCTGGCCGGTCCGATCGCCGCGACGCAGATGTACGGCGGCAACTTTTCGGTGCGGCTGGAGGATTACAAACGGGTCGGCGGCTACCGCGAGGAGTTGAGGCGATCCGATGACTATAATCTCGGCAAGAAGTTCATCGATGCCGGGCTGAAAATCGTTTTCTGCCCGGACGCCATCGGCGCGCAGGTC
>JASLZG010000421.1 GCA_030754995.1 Lentisphaeria bacterium | reverse complement strand
ACGGCGAACTGGTCAACGAGATCCACCCGGGCGGTGCGCACCGTGTCAGCGGCGGTCGTTGCGAACTGACGCTCGAGCCGTTGCAGCCGATGGTGCTGGCGATGCCGAATTAGATTCTGCGCCCCGTGCGCACAAGAGCAGCAGGTCGACTTGCTGCTGCCCGGATGTGGCGAACCCGCATTCACACCGCCTGGCGGCGATCGTCGCCTGGCAGCAGGACATCGACGGCATTTACCTAACTCGAATCGTGCGCCTTAGCCACATGGATGGTTGACCCGGCCATCGACGACAAGGAGCGTGTGGCACGGCAATTCGCTCACCGTTATCAGGGACTCGTCCAGCAACTGAAATTCGGACGCGTTGCATCACTGGATACTGCGGCACTCGATACACTTCAAAAGAGAATCGACGACGTTGAACGGCATTCACCCGAATGTCCAAGGCCATCGGCGTATTGCGAGTACCGTGTACGCGTTCCTGGTCGAGGATCTCAAGCGCAAATGAGTCACCTCGCATTGACGCCGGTGACAACGACGCGACGAGGTCCCACCCCGCTTGACCGGCCGGCAGCGTGCCCTACTTCACTTCGACGGTGCCGAAATAGCGCGGTTGATGGTTGCCGCGTTGGTTGGTGTGCGACCATTGGCTGAGCTCGCCGTTGCTGAGATCATTGCGGACGAGATTGAAGCGCAGCTTGTCACCCTTCCGGAGCGGATCCCCCAGTTTGCTCAGATCAATGAGCATCTCCACCGTCCAACGGTCGGTGCCACGTACCACGGCGACGGTGAACTCGCCGTTCCAGACCGCACTGTCCGGTGTGCCCTTGGCGTCGAATACCTGCCCCTGGGGGCCGACCACAAACTGAACATAATCCCCGCCAACCGGCTGAATGAAGATCTCATTGCAATTGTCGTCCCATATCTTGCCGTCGCGCGGATGATTCCTGAGCACCATCCCGGCGACATCCTGATGATTGACAACAGCGATGTAGAGCTTGTCGCCATGGTGCCCGAGGGCGAATTCAGTGCGTGTTGCCGCGGGCCCTTTGCCATCGTACCGGATCATCCCGCGCTGGCGCTGGAGCCCCGCCATCTCCGCATCGGCAAGCACGCCATCAATCCTTGGCGCGCCCGGCAGTCGGCCGATCGTGGTCGTCTTGTAGGCAGGTAAAAGCAGTACGGCGCTGCCGCGCTTCTCCCCGTTTTTGGTGGCCAGCTTCAAGGTTGGCACCGCCAGTGGAAAGACGTCGCCAACAACTGCAGCCGTCATGGTCAGAACCGTAGGTTTGCCCGGTACCAAGGTCAACGCTGCCCGGGCCGGGGTGATTGTCCAATTGGTGTCGGCAGTCGCCCACTCGAGGGCGCCGCTGACGGGCGCCTTCAGCTGAGTCGCGGCGATGTCCACGCGCACCGGCATCGGGGTGCCGTCAGGCGCGATTGCCGACAATCGGGCAATTGCCTTAATCGAGGCCCAGTTTCCGTAGAATGGTAACTGCTTCGGGGACGCAATCCGGGTCGGGGTGACGATGCCTTTCTTGACGATGCTGAAAACGTCACGGCGGGTCCCCTCCTTATTGATCATGACCGCCGTCAGTGTGTCGTTGTCGATATCGACGATCACCGAGCCATGTTCAACGTGGACCTTTTTCATGATCGGCATGGTGCCGGAGCGGCCGACCCCCGCCCCGCCATGCCCGGTGACAACCTGAACCGTGCCGTTGTGCGCGATCAGACCTGCGCTCTTGCGATAGGCGCCGTCTCCGGCGGGGCTGCCGTCGCCATCATCAAGAACGACGTGCTCAGCTACGGTTGGCGTCGCGTAGGCGCCGTCCACCAGCATCGAACGCTCATAGATATGCGAATGCCCGGTAAATACCATGTCGACGCCGCGGTCCTCGAGGATCGGCATGATGTGCTCACGCATTTCGATCAATTGGTGCTCGATGTCGCTGTCGTGCGTCCCCTTGGTATAGGGCGGATGATGCCAGAAAGCGATCAGCCATGCCGCCTTCGCCGCCGCCAGGTCGGCCTTCAGCCAGCGCGCCATCTTGCCGGTCGGGCGACGATCGAGATCGTGCGAGTCGAGGCAGACAAAATGGGCATTACCCCAGACAAATGAATAATAGGCCTCGGTGCCGGACGGTGTGCCGCCGATTTCACCGCGGCGGGGCAGCACGTAGGCATCGTAATATGGCCCGATCCCGGTTGCCCCCTGTGACGTCCCGCCCTCGTGATTACCCATCGACGGCCAGCAGACAGTGTTGCGGAGGGTCAGATCGTAGACCGCAAAAAAGTTTCGCTGGAACTGCTCGTTGGTCCCTGAGCCGTAGGCCATGTCGCCCACATGCATATAGAAGTCGAGCGGCTTCCTTCCCAATGTGCCGACCTCGTTGATCATTGCGCGGTGCACAGCGGCCTGGTTTTCCTCACCCGTCCCCGAGTCACCAACCACCCAGAATCGCAACGGCGCGGTGCTGCCGGGCGGCGGGCTGGTTCGAAACTTATGGTTAACATCCCCTCCGGCAATCAGTGTCCCGCCATCAAAAATGGCGTAGTAAAACGTGGTCGCAGGTGTCAGCCCGAGGATCGTGGCCTCGTACTGCACGGCTCCGTCGCGGGCACTGTGAAGAGAAACCCAGCCGCCAACACCGTCAGCGCGCCTGCTGAGGATACGCCCGGAACGCGACGTGCTCGTGATGGCACGTTCGAGTGCGGTGGGTGCGGAGCCAATGCGGACGACGGGTGTGATGTCGCCGATTGTCCGCCAGACGATGGTCATCCGATCCGCACCACCGGCGGCAAGGTAAGGCCCGCGGAAACAGCGGCGCTCTGCCGCATCGACCGCGAACAGCGGACACAGAAAAAGCGTTGCAATCAGCAGCACTGCGCTGAAGTTGAGCGCCGGAAAGACGGGCGGGGAGGTGCCGGACTTATTTCTCCCAGGGAATATACCAGTCCGCCGCGAAATTTGGCTCAGCTTCACCGATATCCATAAGATCAACATGACCATCTATATAGTCCGACATTTCCCATATGACGTTCGCCCGGCAACACCGCCGGGCGGTTCGAGCACCAGAATAACGCCCCCTGCTCGAATTCCAAGCTCCAATCGTGGATTTACCTCCGGGAACGGACTCGGGGGGGCCGAGTCGTGTAAAAAAGGCGGTTTGGATGCCCGATCGGGCCACTTCGGCGGGCGTGAGGGCACATGACATTTGCGGCCTCTCGTCGTCGGTTGGGCTGGCAAGCGGTTGGCAACCGTCATATCGGTGTTGCCCTCGGCGACAGCGTGGCGAGTCGTCGTATCCGTTCGAGGATCGCTCGGTACAGCCGACACGGGACCGCCACCTCCGCCATCTGGAAGGTTACGTACTTGGCATGCCGAACCACTTTGGCCCCGATCTTGATCAACTTCTCCCGCAAGGTCGTCATCGTCCAGGTCTTCATGGGACGCGGCAGGACAAGCCTCCGCAAAAAGTTGCCCAAGTTGTAC
>JASLZG010000420.1 GCA_030754995.1 Lentisphaeria bacterium | reverse complement strand
TGCGACCTCGGAAATACGCGTGCTGGTACTACCATTCGTCGTCTCACTGTCCGATCTCGAAGTCAGTAAAATCCGCGAGTTCATGGGCCGCGGCGGCATCCTCATCGCCGACTATCGCTGCGGGCTGCGCGACGAACACGGGCGGTTGCGGGAGAAACCCGCGCTGGACGACGTCTTTGGTATCAGTCGCGAGAACCTGGAGGTCCGGCGCGAGCGAAACATGTTCACCGCCAACTACGGGCTCACATCGGCGCAGTTCCAGAGCGTCTTCCACGACCCCGTGGCTCCCCTTGGCAACGCCGAATCGTTTGCCTATCACGACAACGGGACGCCGGGGTATTTGATCAACTACGCCCTCGGGGGCAAGGCACTGTACCTGAACACCGACCTGTACAGCTACATCGACCTGCGAAGCCACGGGTCAGAGCGGGATGTGCGCAAGCTGCTCACCGCCTTCCTCACAGTCAGGGACCACCTCATCATGTTCCCGCCGTTCCAGATCAAGCTCCGGCCGGGCCACGTGGCCGGTCGTGTGGAGGTGACGCGATTCGCCGACGGCAACACCCGGTACTACGGCGTGCTGCCGGCGTTCGATGTGGACGACAAGACCCCCCGGCCAGTCACCCTGCCCTTCCCCGACGGCGGGCACGTGTACGATGTGCGGGCGCGAAAATATATCGGCGCCAGCGGGCCGATCGAAGGCACCCTTCACCCCGGCCGGCCGGAGATGTATGCCGTGCTGCCGTACAAGGTGGCCGGTCTTTCCATAGACGCGCCGCCGGACGCAACGCGAAATGAGCAGGTCGAGATTCGAGTCGCCGTTGCGGCGACGACCGATGACGTGGGCCCGCACGCGGTACACCTCGAGGTGAGTCTCCCCGACGGCCGCAAGCCGGAGTACCTGGCCCAAACGCTGTACCTGCCGGAAGGGAAAGCCGCCTACACCTTCGTGCCGGCGCTGAACAGCCCGGCGGGACGGTGGTCCGTCAGCGCCGTCGAGGCGGTCTCCGGTGAACAGGCGACCGTCGACTTTGACGTGCGCTGAGAGGTAAACGATCAGCTGTTGCCTGGCGCCCCGATCCTGCCGAAGGACGACATCAGCGCCTGGTCAGTCAAACACGATCCAGGAACTCAGCCAGCCATTCCTCCTTTCCACCGTGGCGGCCGTAGCCCTCTATTTCCCCGGGTTCCCCGTGCAGGTCGGAGCCGGCGACGGAAAACAGGCCGTGCTTGACGCAATATTTCCGGTAGACCGTCGTGAACTCGGGCGGAATGCTCCGCCTGTGGGCGCATTCAATGCCGTCGAGCGCACACTCGACCCGGAGCTGGTCCATGCGCCGTTCGTCATCTCTATCAAAATAATGTAACGGGTGGGCAATCGCGACAACTGCCCCTGAAGCTTTCATCACCGGTATGACTTCTTCCACGCCGGGATAAGGCGGCGATGAACCTGCCGAGGCGACCCGGGCCATCAGGTCATCGTATTCAGCGAATTCAGAAATGAATCCACGATCGAGAAAGTACTGCCGAAGATAGTGATACTTGAGGTGAGTGTGCCCTTGGATGGCCAGCACTCTCGGCGGGCGGTATGATGTGAGTATCTCGTCAAATTGGGATTCAGAAAAGTCGAACCCCAGGGTCTGCATCCCTTTCCAGGTTGCCGCCCCGGTTTCCCGTTGCCAGGTGTGGTAACGTGCCACTATCTGCTGCAAGTCTTCCGGGAATGGTTTTCGCAATCCATAACACAATAGATCAACCGGGCCAATCGATGTGGCTACAGTTGTTTCAAGCGCCGGTATGACGCGTATTTCAGGATACCCGGTGGCGATCTGTGTTATTTCCGGAAGCGAATCGAGATGAAAGTGCTCGGTAATGGCAATGCAGGTCATGCCGAGCTCTGTCGCACGGCGGAAGTACGCTTCAGGATCTTCGATCGCATCAAAGCTCCAGCAGGTATGGGCGTGAAGATCGTAGGATGAAACGGGATAGTCGGGTGTATTCATGCGGTAAATGTGGGGCCATGTTTTCGGTTTTGCAGGACGACGGGGGATTTTGAGGTCTTGTCACGCTGCGCACGGTCATCCCGACGGGCTAAAAGCCCGTCGAGCACGACACAGTAAATACAAACTCGTACACTATACACTTACGCGCCGTTTCCGATCGACATTTTCGTGATCACCGCGTAATAATTTCTTCGCCTGGCGGACATGGTATGTGCGCGACAAAAATGAATCTATCCCCAACGGTCATTCGGGAGGGTATCGCATGGAAACCAACTCCATCAAGGACGTGGCGCCGACGGTGAGTGCCATTCTGGGGCTGCCGTCGCCGGCGCAATCAAAGGCAGCGGTCATCCCGCAGATCGTACAGGACCTGTCAGACCGCGAACACGTAGCAATCATCGTGCCCGATGCGCTGGGCCTCTTCCCTTTCCGACGATGGCGTCATGAAATACCGCATCTTTCAAAGCTGCACGATGAACACAGTATCGTGATGCGTTCCGTGATGCCGTCGATTACGCCCGTGTGTTTTTCCGCGATATTGACGGGAACCGATCAGGCGGAGCATGGCGTGGATGCCAGGACCGACACAATCGCCTGCGAGACCCTGTTCGATACGGTTCGTCAGTCCGGTGGACAGACTGCCGGTGTCGGCCTGCGCGGGCATACGGGTTACGAATTTCTCGGCCGTCACGCCGATATACGCGGCGACGGGGGGGACGGGTCGGATGGCGGCACGGAAACCGAGATCATTCGCATCGTGGACCATGACGCGCCGAAATTTCTCATCGCGCAGCTGTACTGGACTGACGGGGTCTTCCACAAATACGGGCCGTCTTCGCCGGAAGTTGTCCCGACTTTACAGGAGACCGACGGCCGCATCGACAGGTTGCACCGTCACCTCGTCGACCATGGTTACGGTGTGATCGTCCTCGCCGACCACGGTCAGCACGATTTGCCCGATGCGGGGGAAGGGCAGAACAAAGGCAGACACGGAACCGATGCGGACGAAGATCTTCTGGTGCCGTGTACCTGGGCTTAGGGCTGCCGCAAGAGGATTTTCGGATGATCAAGGCGGCGGTATTCGACCTGGGCGGTGTCCTCTTTAGCGAGGGGAAGCAACGGGCAGCCGACGAACTGGCGCGGCAATACGGGTATGACAGGGACGTCATCCTGAAGGTGTTCGTCTCGCCCGGGAGCGTCGACCTGCGAAAGGGGTTCATCACGAATGACGCGTTCTGGGACGGTGCCCGGGGCGAGCTTCCCGGCGGCTATGACGTGTCCCTGATACAGGAGGCGTGGCACAGGGGTTATATACTGGACGAAGATATCCACCGGTTGATTCAAGCCCTGAAGGGACAATACAAAATCATCGCATTCTCGGACAATACCCGGGACCGCATCGACTTTCTCGAGCGGCGGTACGGTTTTCGGAAGTTGTTCGACGTCGAGGTATACTCGTTTGAGCACGGTCTTTCCAAGCAGGACAGACGC
>JASLZG010000041.1 GCA_030754995.1 Lentisphaeria bacterium | reverse complement strand
ATTCGGTAGGGGAAGGCGTTATGTCGAAGGTTAGCTGTCGGCCGATCAAATGCAATTCCCCGCCAACTATCCCGGCATGCGCTACACCGCCGTTTTGTATGGTGGCGATATTACCGCTGGCATCCGTCGTGAACCCGAAGTCTTTATTGTCTTTGTCCAATCCAATGATGTCGAGCCAGTAACTTCCATTCGGTTGCGTCACGATGTTCAAAGTATCGCCGTCCCTGGCGCATGCGCCAGTGCCGTCGAACTTGCAGTCGTTCCACTCTATCATCCCCGGGCCGTTCACGTAGCCGCCACCCCACTGGTTGCCGACTTTAATGCCGTTGAAACGGAGGGTGACATCGGCCTGCGCAGTGAGACCGACCAGTGTGAGGGCACACAGTGCCGTGATGAGATGCTTCATTTTGGAGCTCCTTTCCTGTTTTGCAGCAGATCCTTATTTTGACCGAAGGAAACAGCCGCTTGGGTTGTTGTTTTCACTTTGATTGTTGCCTGGCATTCCCGAACGCAATTTCCGCAAAACGGATAATTGCCCCCGATCATATTATCACGGTATAAGCAATTGGTTTTACAATTCCAAGTTTTTTTTTAAGTTTTTCATTTTTTTTGCAATATCGGTGAGAGGGCTTGTTTGCCATGTGCCCAGCTCGTTGGAACATGGCTTGCGCGAACGGTATCAGTCCGGTACCGTATGGGCAGGTATCCCGATCAACCAAAAGGAGGGGAACGATGAGGAGAAAAAGATCAATAATCGTCAAATTGTGCGGTCTGGCGGCGATTCTGCCGCTTTTCGCTTCAGCGGTCGCGGCTGCCACGACGGCGGGTTCGGAGGATTTGCCGGAAATCCTCGCAAAAGTCAACAACAAATCGATTCACCGCGCCACCGTCATCGCCGGGCTCAACCCTGACGATCCGGTTGGGCCGGCACTGGACAGAGCTGTTTGCCGGGCGCTCTCAGCGCAACTTGCCGTCCGCGAAGGACTGGACAAGGATCCCGCATACGTGGCGGCTGTGCGGGACATGAAAATGCGCTCGGGACGTACGGATGATGTGGTTGCGATGGTACTGGCCAGCCACTACATCCAAACGAATGCCGACCTGCAGAAGGCGTTCGCCGCCGCCGCCGCTGTAAGCGATGCCGAAGTCGATGCGTTCATTGCGGAGAATCAGCCACGGTACGGCCAGATGCCGAAGGACCAGCTGCGCCCGGTCGCTACCCGTGGCCTGGTCTCGCAACGCCGGGCGGAGATCCGAAACGATTGGGTGATGAAGCGACTCTCGAAGACGGAATTTTCCATCGGCGGCAGACCGATTCCGGCAACCGTGATCGAGGCGGCGGTGGACGCGCGAGCGACCGGCAGCGGCGACCCGTTGATCGATCACATTGTCGCCTCATTGCCCGGCGCCGCAAACGATCCGGTTGGCGTACTTGGGGCTGCAGTAATCGACGCGGGCGGCACGGCTATCGAGCTTGGCGCCCTGAGCGGCTTCCAGCAGATCGCCGCGGGAGCCGGGGGCGGCCGGTCGCACCGTAAATTGATCGATGTCCTGGTCCATGCCGTCGTTGCAGATGAGGCGCGCAGTAAAGGAATTGACCAGGATCCGGAGTTCATCCGGGCCAATCCCTTGATGGGGCCTCAAGTGACCAACGCCGACACAATCCTGGTTGCCAGGTACTTCGAACATCACGAGTTGAAACGCAACGACATCGAGGTCGACAAGGAAGAACTCGATCAATTGGCGCTCGCCGTCATGCAGATGTTCCAAGGCAAAGGGGACGGCGCCCTGCGCCGCCAATTGGCTGCCGCAAAAAAGAGCTATGTTGACGCGGCCGTTTCCGACGCTGAAATCGAGGCGCTGAGTGAGGCTCTCATGCTGTCGCTCTGGGACGGACGCGACGCGTTCCGGGCGTACCTCGCGAACGTCATGCTCGAATGGAAGCGGGCGGGGCATTTCGCGCCGCTGCTGGCGCAAGCGAAAATCACGCGGTTCGACGACTGACGGGGGGCCGCCGGAACGGCAAACCCAATCGGCAGTCAATGTTCCCAGGCGGCTTCGTCCGGGTTGAGTTGAGGTTGACGGTTCTGGCGCGTTTCAAGAAAACACCAGCGTCCCGGACAGATCATTTCGGTGCACCCGGCCGAACATGCAGGACCAGCATGAGATCTCGTACCCCTCGGTATGCCGGTGGCGCATGATGTTGAGTTGCCAGCGTTCGCCGCTCACGGGCGGTGAAGTGTCGAGGGCGGTGAACGGCACCGACAGTTCGGCGTACCAGTGTCCGGGCAGTTGCGACACCGCGGCCTGCCACACGACATCGTGGATGATGCGGCTGCCCCCTTCCTCGGTGCTGAACCAGGCCTGGAACCGTTTGCCGGCGGTGTTGACGCATAGCTGATTGAAAAACGTGCCCTGTCCCGGTGCGTTCAAGCGGATTTCGATCGAGTCATCGCGCTGGAAATTGGCCTCCAGCTCGTTTTCTTCCCGTTCCGCGACCAGTTTGTCGAGAAACGGCTCGTTGCAATCGACGCCGATATACAGGTATTCGTCGTCACGGGTGAACATGGCACGGGTGTGCACCTTCGCCGGTGCGATCTTTTCGAATTGTACAAAATCCTCGGCAATCCCCGAATTGCCCCAGTCCATCCAGCATTGATCCTTCAGGTTGCCATCGATCACCGGCGGTGCCAGGCAGTGACCGCTGCGGACGGGCGGTGGTTCCGCCGAGGCGGTGAACAGATCGGGGTGGCCGGCGGCGCGAAAGGTAAAAAGATCCGCCTTCCGCAGCCGCAACCGCAGCGTCAGGTCCTGTCCCGTGAACGGGCTGAGATCGCTGTCCCCCCCCCAGGAGAGCGGCTGATCGATCGCGTCACCGACGAACGGGTCGGCGTCGGCGAACGTAAAGCCCTCGATCAAATCACCGATCGGTGCGATCAGCTCCGCCTCGATACTGCCGGTCTCCGCGGTGATCGCATTGATCCGCAGCTCGTTGCCCTTGAACAGGAAGCGTTCCGTCTGCACGAGGCCTTCGTCCTCGGCATGAAGCGAGACGAAGCCGTTGCGTCGAAAGGTTGCCATGCCGACCCCGCCGATCGCTTTCGGGCCGTCGTAATCATGTTTGGTCGGGCGCCCGCTGTAGTACAGTCGATATTCGTCGCCGCATCGCACCACCGGACAAAAGGTATAGAGCATCTCGCTGTCGAAAGTGCCGGGCTCACCGAGTGGCAGCGCATCCTCTTCAGGACAGACCGACTGCCAGTCGACGCCGTCATGGCTGAAGGCGAGCTTCAGGCGGATGGTTTGCTGGTAACGCGGGTCCAACGACTCACTGGTGCAGAACAACCAGGGCAATCCCCAGTAGACACCGCCGTCGATGAAGACGTTCATGCCGTAAAACTGGGCGCCCGGGTCAAATTCCGGGCCAGCCGACCAAATAATCGACGGGCCGCTCCATCGCGTCAGGTCATCGCTTTCACCCAGCGACACCCGGCGAACCGTGTGCTGATTTGTCCAGACCCGCATGTAACCGCGGTATTTGCCGAGCCGTTCGTCACGCAGGAAGAAAAAGCATTCCTCGAGCCCGTCACCCGAGCCGTTGGCCCACACCGGTTCATCGCTGTGCGGCGTCCAGGTTTTGCCGTCGCCGGAATAGGCCAGGTAATAACCCGTGCGATAGTAGATCATCTTATAGCGGCGCGAGGCATCGGCTTCATCCGCCTCGTACATAATGCTGCACATCCAGTCGGAGATCAGGGTGCCATCCGCCCAGCTGAGGCGATTGCCGCTGTCGCTTTGCAGCGCCGGCTTCTCCCATGTCAAGCCGTCAGGCGACGTTGCGTAGTGCAGTGTTGGTACACCGTTTATCGAGTGGCAGGCATACCACATCCGGTAGCCGCCGTCCTCCGGGTCCTGCAGTACACTGCTTGGGAAGATGACGTTCGCCTCGCAGTCCAGGGTCTGCGCCAGCACCGGCTCGGTCCTGTGCCGGACCGCTGAGTGAAAACGCCGAACGACGCCGTGCGAAGCGACTATTCGACGGTCATCGACAAACGTCTGAACGGTATCCAGGATGTCGGAAACACTGATTGCGTCCACTTATTCCCCCGGTTCCTTCACCCACAGGGTCTGGTAAACATACACGCCGGTCAGCCAGAACGGGCGGAAACTGTTGACATGGCCGTCCATGTAGACGCCGTTGGCCTGATCGTACGGATGGCGGAACGCGTATTCGTTGCACCCCCATATCGCACAACTGTCCAGCTTGTCGATTTCCCGGAAATGTGAAGGTGCCCAGGTGTTCGTGTGATTGGAATCGGCCTCATCGTTGTCCATGACAAACAACGCATCACCCGGCCCGGTGACCGGGCTCGCCTCCACCTGGCAGAAGGCATTGATATCCGGGCCGTTCCTGATTCGGCGGAAATAATGGGCCGGGTCCGAGTCGGTGGGGTCGTAGTAATAATCGGCGTCTCCAGTCCAGTTGACCCACCAGTTGGTGCCGGCACAGTTGGCCGCGCTGACCGACCAGTTTACGTTGTAACTGCTGGCAATCCGGTCCGCATCATAATATCGCATCCCTTTATTTGACCCGTTATTGACATATCCAGCCGATCCCTCCTCGCTCGGGCATTCCATGATCGGATATCGGCGGATCGGCACGCCGTGCGGGCCGTAGTCGTACCATTCGTAAGGGCCCATGTAGCCGTGGGCTCCGAGCCAGCTGAACCAGGAGCCACTGTTCCAAGGCACGCCGGCCTGGTAAAAATTACAGCCGATCGGGGGGAAATAGCCACCGGAGTCATTGGAGTACAACGTGATGCCGGCAAATTGCTGTTTGAGGTTCGACATGCACTTCACCGACTTCGCGGTGTCTTTTGCCTGCTGCAGAGCCGGGAGGAGCAGTGCAACCAGGATGGCGATGATAACGATGACCACGAGCAGCTCGATCAACGAAAACCTTGATCGAGCCGATCTCTCGAACGAACGAGCGCCAGGTTCAATCAGCGTCGAACTGGACCAGCAACGCTTCATTTGTGTGTCCAATTATTCAACTTCAAGTCTTCCGTGTCGATAGGTACAACAACGACCTGTTGTAACCTGTAAGTCTACGTCTCTGCAGTCAGAGATGCAAGATGGCTGTACGTCGTCCGGGCCTCTGGATTAACCATAGAAAATGTTTGCTCAGGTTGCCTGTACAAGGGCCAGGTCGAATGGATTGGACCAGGCCTTGGTGTCGTTGGGCCCGATGAGTTCGAAACGAACCCATTTATTGTCGGCCCGCAACTCCAACTCACAGCGGTCAAACATCTTGCCCTGCTCCGTGTACTCGGCACCAATATAGTCAGTCACAGCGAGCACGCGCAGAGCTTCGGAACTTCGGATAGTGGCTTTGAACTTTCCCGGGGCCTCCGTTCCGTCCTGGATCCAGCTGAGCGAGATGTCATGGAAATCCGGTCCCGTCGTGGCGTAGCTGGCGCCTGATTTGATCGCCTGCATTATGGCCGCGACAGACCGCTCCTTGGCGCGCACCACGGTCCATGCCGCATAGGTGTCGCGATTCTCCGCCTCCGTTGCATGGGCATCGTCATTGGCTATTGTCGGAACCAGGTGTCCGCCGAGATCGGACCAGTCGTCCCATTGCACGGACGCCTCGCCACGCCCGGCGAGACGCGTCGACGTATTGAATACCTCGATCCCGGCAAACCCCGTCAGCGGCATAACGTCCCGCAGAATGTTGATGGCGCAGAAATGCGGATGCGCCAGCCAGACCGCACCG
The DNA here is from genome assembly GCA_030754995.1 of Lentisphaeria bacterium. Classification (GTDB taxonomy): domain Bacteria; phylum Verrucomicrobiota; class Lentisphaeria; order JABSQK01; family CAJWLW01; genus CAJWLW01. Next base: position 17,099 of record JASLZG010000041.1, on the reverse strand, counting down.
CCCTGGTCATTGACTGAGTCAATGACCTCCTGGGGCGCCATCGCTTCCGAGTCCATGTCCTCATGGATATCCAGGCACAGGAGATGATACTGGCGCCCGCCGAATGGATTCAGCGGATGCAGCTCCGCACCCTGTACCAACACGAAATTATCCGGTGCACACACCGTGTCGACCCGCGTGATCATGTCGTGATCGGACAGACAGAGAAAGTCGTAACCCTTGGCCGCATACTGATCGAGCCGCGCCTGCGGCGCGACGCGCCCGTCGGAGTTGGTCGTATGGGTGTGCAGATTGCCTTTGAGCCACATATAGCCGTCGGCATCGTGCAATCCGAACGGGTTGATCAGGGAAGTCTGCATCGTGCCGGGTATTCTCTTTTCGTGGAGCGTTCGTCGTCGGTTTCTGAATGTGAACGGTACAATATTGGCTTTATTGACTCGGTGCAACGGTGGGAAATTGTGATTCACGGGTCGAGGCACCACGACCGTTCCCCGGGCGGCGCATTTCGCGCCGCTGATCGCCAAGGCCAGGATCAGGCGGTTTGTCGAGTGAGACTGTGAACCGCCGCCGCCCGTGCCGCGTTCAATCCGCCGCAGCACTCTCTTTCGGCGCATAGAGGAACAGCCGCGACACCAGGCCGGCGGACATCTGTGCGGGCTGGTAATTCGTATGCAGGCGGATCGCCACCTGGTTGCGGCCCGGCTGCAAAGCCTCGGTCACGTCCATGTCGATGGGGCTCGGCCGCCTATAGGCCTCGATGTACGGCCGATGCCCGACGAACTTGCCGTTGACCCACACCCACGCCTCGGTTTCCGCAACCATGCAGTACAGCTTTGCCGGCTTGCCCGCGGCGGCAGCCGGGACGTCGACGTTTAGCCGGTACCAGATGGCGCCGTGGTACGGGAAGCCCTGGTCATCGAGATGCTTGCCCTGGGCGAAGAAGGGCTCGGTTGTGAGCATGCTGTCCCACTTGCGGTCGTTGAAGCCGGTGCGGTGCCAGCCATCGAAGCGCCCGTCGTCACGCGGGTCGATACTGAACCTGGCGCGCTCCGGCAGCACGGCGATCATTTCGCCCTTCTCGCCCGTGGTCCTGGCGGCGAGGTCCAGGTAAAGTTTGCGGCGGTGCAGGGTGCCCCAGTAGTAAAAGCCGTGTGCCTGTCCGACGATGAGCTTCTTGTTCTCGGGCGCTTCAATGTCCCAGTAGAACCGGCTGATGTCCATGGCCGGCTGCAGGACCTCGTTCATATGCTGCGCCTGTTTCGCCGCTTCGGCCCAGTCGGCGTCGAATTCGGCGCGTTCCATTGCCTTGTAGGCCAGCAGGTAATCGAACGTGGCGCGGTCGGCGCGAACTCGCGGCTCGGCCCACGCGTCGCCCTTGGCAAGCCGCTCGGCCTTTTTCAGGTGCGACTCGACGCGCTTGATCAACTCCGGCGTGTAGACCAGCGACAGCATGTGATCCTCGTTGCCACCGAAAACGGTATCCTCGATGGCGCGCTCCATCTCGTCCCAGAACTTGAACGCCGGCTTGGCGGCGGGGCCGTACCAGGTCGTGAAGTACTCATCGGTCAGTGCCTTGGCATCAAGGTCGGTGTCCCACATCAGGCGGGCGCGCAGGTAGGTGGGGAAAACGCCGGCCTCGCCGCGCACTGTGCGGCCTTCGTCCCAGAAGCCGGCGAGACCGAGCTGCTTGAACAGCGGCATTTCAGCCATGTGCCGTCGAGCCAGCGGGATCGGTGGCGCGCCGCAGCCGATGAGGTTGTAATAGAGGTAGTTGTACATGTAGACGTTGTCGTACATGTCGGTCCAGTCCTTGAGCATGTTGTACTGGCGCAGGGTCATCCAGCTGCGCTGATTGTTCACGGCGTGGTACGTGTCGGAAAAGATCGCAGCAAACATGATCCAGATGGTTGGATCCGGCGTGATATTGACCGGCGGCGTGTCGCGATTGGCGTAGCCGTTGGTCGTGATGAACTTGTCCGGAAACTCCGTATGCACCTCCGCCGATATGCGCTGGATCCAATGCATCCATTCCTCCGTCGTGCTCACGCCCTTGGGATCATTGAACCGGCCGATCGTCGACGGAAAGTTCATGTGCAGCTCATAGGTGCCCGGACTGAAGTCGCGCGGTAAGCCGTCATCGGCGCCGATGCCCCACGACGTGGCTTCGGGGTTCTTGCGGAAGTGCGCCTTGATGACGTTCGCGGCGTACTGCACCGACTTCTCGCTCGAGAGGTTGGGCATGTGCGGATAGACGTTGCCGTTGGCATCCCTGGCAAAGATGTCGGCGTATTCGGGGTTGTCCTTTTCCTCTTCGGGCGGCACGACTCTGCGGACAGAGCTGTCGCCGGGCACGCGGTTCATCGTGGCGAGGTTCATGCCGTTGCGGATTTTCCAGCGCGTCTCGATGCCGCGCAGGTCGTTGGCGAACCAGTGCGTCCACCAGTTGCGCATCTTGAAATCGGGGCGGCTGACTTCGTCGGTGGCGCCGACCCTGATCCTCCGTTGTTGCGGAATGACGTCGCCGAATTCACTCGGCATGTACCAGCGCACGCCGAGCTTGTGCAGGAAGAAGTAGACGGCGTATTCGGTGCCGTGATACGGGCCTTCATCGTTGCCTGCGAGCACCAGGGTGTTGGCATCGGTCAGGATGGCGTACCCCTCCTCCTCGCGAAGATTGGTCAGGCCGCTGGGGATTTTTTCGTCGTACGCCGCCGTCAGCCTGCTGCGGCCGACCAGGATGTGCTGGCCGCTGTCCGCCTCGTCGTCGCTGACGATGGGCAGTTTGGCGCCGGAGATCTTTTCGATGTAGACCTGCAGGTCGTGTGCGGCCCAGGCAATCTTGTCCACCCGTTCGCTGGGGTCGGCGTTGTCGAGGCTGACGTTCGGCAAGGCCGCCATGACGTCCGCAGCGACGACGATGTCGGCGCGCGGCTGACGATTTGCGACGAGCACAAGGTGGGCGGAGGCGGACCAGCAGGTGAGGGCGAAGGCGAGGAGAATTGTACGCAGTTTCATGGATTGTCCAGTGGGAGATTTGCCCGTGCGGGCATAGGTTCAGAGGTTGGCATGTGGAGACGGCCAGTTACTGTACTGCCTGCTCGACAACTGTCTATCACATATATTCCTGGAGATCCTGAAGCGATGATTCACACCAATGTCGAACTTCATAATGTGGCGGAGCTCCGCCGGGTCGATCCGTTCGAGGGTCTGTGCTTCCAACGTGTACCCGAAGATGTCCGCTCCTGTTTGAACGAGGGTGCCCAGGGGGCGATGCTGCATCCGGCCTGTGTCGAGATACGCTTCGTCAGCGATGTGCCGACGACAAAGATCACCCTGTCATGTCCGGAAGGGACGACGGAGGTGCTGGTTTTCTTCGGCTTGTTTCAGTGCCCGGAACGCTTCCAGATCGGTCGCCGGCCGCAGACGATCGAGGTTACCCTGCCCGAACAGATACGCGATCTGCCGCCGGCGTTGAACGGCCCGGGCACCTTCGCGCCTTGCGTGCGCCGCGTGGTGCTGGGCGGATCGCCGGCGTTCCTCCACGACGTCGAAGGCGAAGGGCTGAGGCCGCCGGCGCCTGATGAGGTGCCGGCGCTGAGATATCTGGCCTACGGCACGTCGATCACCCACGGTTTCAACGCTACCGGGCCGCATCTCTGCTACGTGGCCCAGGCGGCGCGACATCTCGGGGCCGACCTGATCAACCTGGGCGTCGGCGGCTCGGCCTTCTGCGAGCCGGAGCTGGCTGACTACATGGCCGGGCGCGACGACTGGCATGTGGCGTCGCTGGCGCTTTCGGTCAACATGATCCACCACGAGTTCTCACTGGACGACTTCTACGAGCGGGTCTCGTACATGGTAAACACGGTTGCCGGCGCCGACCGCGCCCGGCCGGTTTTCTGCATCACCATCTACCCATACTACGGCGACCACTGGAACGTCCTGCCGCCCGAGTGTAAAGGCCGGCCGGAAGAGTTCCGGCAACGGCTGCGCGATGCGGTTGCCGCCTGCCCCTACCCGAACGCGCACCTGGTCGAGGGCCGCGACATCCTGCCCGACATATCGGGACTTGCTACGGACATGATTCATCCCAGCGACAATGGGATGATCGACATGGGCATCAACCTGGCCCGGGTCATGGCCGATGATGTGGGGCTGGATTTTGCAACGGATGTAAACCCTTCCGGCCAATGACGGCGATGCCAAACGTAAAAATCTACGGGGCAGGATCGATCGGCAACCACCTGGCCCACGCGGCGCGGTCGCTCGGGTGGGCGGTTACGGTTTGTGATGTGAGCGAGGAAGCGCTCAACCGCATGAGATCGGATATTTATCCGACCAGGTACGGCCAATGGGACGAGGCCATTCGACTCTACCGGAACCAGGATGTGCCCTGAGGTGAATTCGACTTGATTCTTGTGGGGACGCCGCCGGAGCACCACATTCCGATCGCCCGCGAGGCGATCGAAGAGGCGCCGCAGGCCATCCTGATCGAGAAACCGCTCTGTCCACCCACGCTCGAAGGCGCCGATGCGCTGGCCCGTGCCTGGGAAGCGACCGACGTGCGGATTTACGTCGGGTACGAGTACGCGTTGAGCAAGGCGGCCCAAAAGGTGGAACAGTACCTCGGGGAGAAGGCGATCGGGACAGCCGCTTTGCTGGCGCGGTCGCAGTGATCTGAGTTCGTTTACGGGACAGGACCTGACGCTGCGGTTGCGCTTGCGCCAGGCCGACCTCTTCACCTTCCGCGCCGCCGGACGCCCCGAGATGTTCACCGCCTCAACGGAACCGCCGCCCGTCCGCTGAGGCCACTGCCTGGAGTCGCCAAATCAGCGTCAGGTTGGGCAAGAACGCCGTTTCGGCCGGTGACGGACCTTGGGCGTTGTTGTTTTTTGCCAAATGTGAACCATTTTCCGGCTCGTACCGTCAACCGAACAGGATTCAAGGAAGTATGGAAAATCCCGGCCAGGAAAGAGGAAACAGGTGAGTACGGAGCGGAAAAAGTATGCCATTGTCGGGCTCGGCGGCCGGTCGCGTTTTTATTATCAAGCCATTGCCGACACCTACAAGGATACCGCGGTGTTGTGTGGTTTCTGTGACGTCAACCAGACCCGCATGGATTTCGCCAACAAGACGATCAGCGAGCAATACGGTGCCGCACCGGTCAACACCTACACCGTGGACGCGTTCGACCGGATGATTGCCAACGAGCGACCGGACACGATCATTGTGACCTCGATTGACCGGACCCATGACCGCTACATCATCCGGGCCATGGGGCTCGGCTGTGACGTCATCTGCGAGAAGCCGATGACGACCGACGCCACCAAGTGCCAGGCTATTCTGGACGCTGTCCGCGACACCGGCCGGGAACTCCGGGTCACCTTCAACTTCCGCTATGCGCCGGCCAACACGAAGATCCGTGAACTGGTCATGGACGGCGTTGTCGGGCAGGTGACACAGGTGCATTTTGAATGGGTTCTGAGCACCTGGCACGGTGCTGATTACTTCCGGCGCTGGCATCGCGACAAGCGTAACAGCGGCGGCCTGATGGTCCATAAGGCGACCCATCATTTCGACCTGGTCAACTGGTGGATCGACAGCCGGCCCGCCACCGTTTTCGCCATGGGCGACCTCCTGTTCTACGGCCGCGCCAATGCCGAGGCGCGCGGCGTCACCAACTTCTACTCCCGGGCGCACGGCAGCAAGAACGCCGAAGGCGACCCTTTCGCCATCGACATGTCGGAAGAGCCGCTGATGCGCGAGCTTTATCTCAAGGCGGAGCACGAGGACGGTTATTATCGCGACCAGAGCGTCTTCGGCGACGGCATCAGTATCGAAGACACGATGGCCGTACTGGTGCGCTACGAGAACAATGCGATGATGAGCTTCTCGCTCAACGCCTATTGCCCGTGGGAAGGTTACAAGATCACGATTGCCGGCACCGAGGGGCGGCTCGAAGCGGTCGTTGCACATGCCGCATACATCAACGCGGCCGGGGATGTCGGCGAGGAAATGGTGCACGAGAGTGAAACGCTGATCGTTCACCCGATGCATCAAAAGCCGTACCCGGTGGAGGTCGAGCAGCTTCCAGGCGGCCATGGCGGCGGTGACCCGGTTCTGCTCGAGGACATCTTCGGTACCCCCGGTGACGATCGTTTCAATCGGGCCGCGTCACATGTCGACGGCGCCTGGTCCATCCTCACCGGGATTGCCGCGAACAAATCCTTCGCCACCGGACAGCCGGTGGCGGTCCGCAGCTGCGTCGATTTCGGGTGATTGATTTCGTTCGGACGTCGAAAGATGGCCCGGCGCCGCGAAAACCGGCAATTTCCCGAACCCGGCACGCTGCAGCGATCTGTTTGTGCTCCGGCGGCTGCCGGCAATACTCGACCGGTCGCCGCGAACATGCCGGCGCTTTCATTTTTTATAGGCGATGCAAAAGTATTCAAGGCGGCAGCTTGGGCCCGGAGCCACAGGCCATCGCATTGGCAATAGATTCGCAACGTTCCATCCTGCATGCCCGCAAAGGCTGAACCATGTCGATAGTAGTCGAGAACGAACATCTTTACGCCGAATTCGACGGTCGTACCGGCGCCATGACCCGGCTGACCGGCAAGGACACCGGATGGGACATCCAGCGGCGGCCCGAGCTGGGCCTGTCGTTTTCCATGCTCCTGCCGCTGCCCGACCGGCGCAACAACCAGATCAACGGCAACGACCAGGACGCCCCGCAGATCGAGCGACCGGACGAGAGCAGCGTCGTGCTGACCTGGCGGCTGCTGAAGGATGAACACGGCGGCGAGCATGACATCACCTTCAAAGGCCGCGTCGAACTGAGCGACGGCCAGTTGGCTTTCACGGCCGAGCTCGACAACCGCAGCGACTACACGATCGAAACCGTCTCCTGGCCGTGCATCGGCGACTTCAGCCGGCCGGCCGGCACCAAGAAACTCGAGAGCATCTGGCTCTACTACAACCTGATGCTGCGCGGTGAGATGTTCCCCAACTTCCTCTGCCAGGTCGGCTACTGGGGCGTTGACTACCCGACCCAGATTTCCCCGTCCAGCAGTTGCGGCACCCCGTTCTACCTGGTCGAGAACGGCAGCGAGGGGCTGTACATGGGGTATCACGACCAGCCCGTCAGCCGCATGCTGCTGTTCACCTTTCAACTCAAGCCCGGATGGGAGTTTACCGACACCAACCGCTGCGGCACCGTGCCGACCGGCGATGAACTGTACGGCGAGCCCGTGCGGATCGAGTTTCAGGCTGTTCACTTTCCGTACTGCAACGCCGGTGAGGAGCAGTCGCTGTCGCCCGTCGTGCTGGCGCCGTACACCGGCACGTGGCACAAGGGTGTCGACCACTACAAGGCCTGGCGGCAGACGTGGTTTCGCCGGCCGCCGATGCCGGAGTGGGTTCGGCAGCCGCATGCCTGGCACCAGATCCACATCAATTCGCCCGAGGACGAGCTCCGCTGCCGGTACACGGATCTTGTCCGTTACGCCGAGGCGGCCAGGCGTCACGGGGTGACGGCGATCCAGCTGGTCGGCTGGACGACCGGCGGCCAGGACCGGGGCAATCCTTCGCATGACATCGACCCCCGCCTCGGCACCCGCGAGGAGCTGGCCGCTGCGATCGCCAAGTGCCAGGAGCTGGGGGTCAGGATCGTTCTGTTCAGTAAATTCACGTGGGCCGACCAGTCCCAACCGTGGTATCGAGAGGAAGGCGGCCGGCACGTCGCCAGGGATTGCTACGGCAATCCATACCCGGCTTCCGGCTATCAGTACCAGACGTGGCCGCAACTGGCGCAAATCAACACCCGGCCCCTGGTGCCGCTGTGTCACGCCAGTCCGGCGTTGCGGGAATTAATGGTCGAAGAGTTCAAGAAGATGATCGACCTGCGACCGGACGGCACCCTGTGCGACGAGAGCCAGCATCACTACCTGGCCAACTACTGTTTCGACCCGGACCACGGCCATCGTCAGCCGGCCTATAATCACCTCGGTGATCGTTTGCTGGTCGATGCGTTCAAGGAAGTTTCCGAGTCGGTCGATCCGGATTTCCTTTACGCCGGGGAGGGCATCTACGACCAGCAGTTCCTGGCGTACCACCTGTCCTACTTCCGGTCCGACGGCCTGGACTCGAACGTGCTGGCGCGGTACATCGATCCGCAGGCCGGCCTGATGATGGCCGTTTGCGGCTACCGCGACCGCAACAACATCAACTTCGCGCTGATGTACAGGATGATCGTCAGCCACGAACCGCGACTGTACAAGGGCGAACTGGACGAGTATCCTGAAACTGTTGCCTATGGCGGACTCATGGAAGCGTTGCGCCGCCGCTACCAGGACCGCCTCTGGGACGCCGAGTACCGGGATGTGCTTGGCGCCTCGGTGGCGGTCGACGGCCAACCGCACAAACATTACAGCGTCTTTGTGACACCCGAAGGCAAGCGGGCGGTGGTGGTTTGTAACTTCGATCTCGAGAACGCCAGACACTTTCGCATCGACCTGACGCCCGGACCGTCGGGCGATCTGGTTATCGTCAGTCCCGAATCGCCCGAGCCCCGTGCTTGTCCGGGCGGCGAGGTGGAATTGCCCGCCCGCTCGGTAATTGTTTTGATCGAAGGGTAGCGCACTGCCCTGTCAACCAAGGAAGAAAGATGGACAAATCCAACCTGCAACTAGTCGACAACGGCCAACCGTGTGCGGTCATTGTCATATCACCGGCGGCGCTGCAGAGCCTCCCGACGCTCGACGACGACAAGGCCAACCCGAAGGACCCCGCCGACAAGATCGCCTGGGCGGCGCGTGACCTGCAGCTCTATCTCGAAAAGATGTCGGGTGCCGAGCTGCCGATCATCGGCGATGATCAGCCAACCCCGGCCGGCACCACGATCCTGGTCGGCCGCAGCAGCCTGACAACCGCTTTCGATGCCGAGATCCCTGCGGGTGTCACCAATCTGCGCGAAGAGGAAGGTTACGCCATCCTCACCGACGACACCACGCTGGTGCTGGCTGGCAACGACCAGGGGCCGTATCACGGCACCGAATACGCCGTCTCGTTTTTCCTTTACAGTCTCGGTGTGCGTTGGTATTTGCCGGGCGACTTCGGCGAAGTGATCCCCGACCGCCCGACGATCACCGTCGCCTCGACCCGCGAGAGCGGCCGTCCCGATTTCAAGATGCGCAACTGGTGGACGAACTGGTCCGCCGTCGACCTGCGCGGCATCGAGACACGCTGGAAGATTCACAACGGCATGAACGTCGATAGAATCGTCAGTTGGCCGAATGACTCCTCGGTACGCTCTGTTCTGCCGCCCGAGGAGGAGAAGGACAATCCGGAGTTCGCGGAGATTTTCGCGCAGGACGCCGCCGGCAGGCCGTACCCGGCCATGCCGAACCTGGCCAGCGAGCAGTCGGTGCAGTACGCCGCCGAGGTGATCAAGGCCCGTTTCCGCGAGCATCCCGACCCGAACTGCGACGGCCCCACGAAGTGGGGCAGGACGTCCTGGGGCATCGGCGCCGATGACGGGCTGCCGCGCGATTTCAGCCCCGCCACCGAGGAACGGCACATGAACTTCCAGTCTATGATGGGCCGTTTCAACGACCCCACCGGCATGAGCACGACCGAGGAGTGGATGGATTGGGTGCAGCGCGTTGCAGCGGAGGTTTACAAGGAGTTCCCCGACCACATCATCACGACCAACGGCTATGCCAATCGCGATACGCCGCCGATCGGCTTGAACCCCGACCCGAAGATATGGATCATGTTCGCCGCGATCTTCTCCGACACCTATCACGCCTACGACAATCCTCGCAGCTGGATGACATTGCGGCAGTACAACATGCTCAAGGACTGGGCCAGCATGTACGACAACATCTACATGTACAACTACCTCTATTACAACCTGGCTGGCTGTGGCGCGCCGCCGATCCCGCTGGCGCGGCGGCACATCCATGAAATGCCGATGCTCAAGAAGCTCGGTCTCGCCGGATTCGCCGACGAAGGCCGCACCGTTGCCGGCGAGGCCGGCGTTTTTCCCACGTATGTGCGGGCCCGCCTGATGTGGGACGCCGATCAGGACGCCCAGGCGCTGATGACCGAATTCTTCGCTGACTGGTACGGGCCCGCGGCAGCACCCGCACAGGCGTTTTGGGACGCCATGGAAAGTGCCATCGAAGACACTGTTTTCGGCGGCAACGAGGACCACATGTTGTCGCTGGTGTACACGCCGGAGCTGATTGCCCGCCTCGAAGTCCATTTGCAGGAGGCCGAAGCGCTGGCGGCCGGCGACGAGTGGGCCGCTGCTCGGGTGTTGGCGGATCGTGTGACCTTCGATCACCTGCTCGCCTACAAAGCCATGGAACGGGCCGAGGCAGACGCCGATTTCGCGGCTGCGGCCGAGCACGCCCAGGGCATGATCGACGTGAGAAAGCCGGCTACCGCACTCAGCCGCTTCTACTGGGATCCAAGCACGAAAACCGATTGGAAGCCAGGGGAAGCCGAAGGCTTCTACTATTGGGGCGCGATGGCGCGGCGCGACTACTACCGGGAGCTGACGGACCTGACCAACGGCACGACCGGCGAGCTGATCACTGTGTTGCCGGAGTCAGCGAAGTTCCGTACGGACTGTCGCGATGACGGGCGTTTCGACGGCTGGTATCGGCCCGAGTTCGATGACACGGACTGGGAAACGGCGCTGACGACTCTGCCGTTCTTTGCTCAGGGTTCATATCTTGATGATCAGGGTTTTCCCTACTTGGGAGCGCTGTGGTACCGGCTGGAGGTGGATGTTCCTGAGGCCGCCGCGGACCGTGCCGTGTGGTTGTACTGCACCGTGGCGGAAACGGAGGCATGGGTCTGGGTCAATGGCGTGTATGTCGGCCGGCGCCCGTACAACGAAGCCTACCTTCGCCCCAACGAGCTTGACCTCGAAGTGACCGATGCGCTGGCGCCGGGCGGCAACAACAGCGTCGTCGTGCGCCTGCACACCAACTATCAGCCGGCCCAGATGGCTGCCGGCCTGGTGTCGCGGCTGTTCCTGTACGCCCCGAGCGACGACCATCCCCACGCGACGGGCGCCGTCAAGTCGGAGCAGTTGATGGCGTAGAGTGGTGCTGCGGTCAGGCGAAGGTGAAGGGAAGCGGCTCTCTGGTGGATCATGGGCCAAAAATCAACGATCCCACTTGACATGCTTTTGTGCTCATGGATTGCAATGGAATCGTAGCGTAATGTAAGTCAGGACCGTGGAACTTGACTTTGGGTCCTTCATATCGAAGAGTAATCTGCGTCTGCTCTGTCCGATCTTAGGCGCGACTGTCCTGATGTCATCGGAGCCATTTGATGAATCGTGAAATCAAACGCTCACCGTTCGTTCAGCAATTCACGCTTATTGAATTGCTCGTGGTCATTGTGATCATTGCCATATTGATCGCCCTGCTCCTCCCGGCCCTGCAGCAGACAAAAAAAACAGCGGAGTCGGTGACGTGCATGTCGAACCTCAAACAGCAGTTTACGGGGATGGCGCTGTACGCCAACGATTCCGACGGTTTGATACCGCCGATCGGTCAGAATTTCTACAGCAGTGGCATGCCGGGATACGATGGTGCCTGGTACAGTTGGCTGGGTGCGCACGGCTATATGGGCCCTGGCGAAACATATGACTACGGGCCGTACGGCGTCACAATCGAACGTTATGAAATCATGAAATGCCCCTCTGAGGAGGGCGATTCCGGGGACGGTTTCACTTACTGGGAAGCGGATCGCACGGTCAGCAGTTATTTCATCAACTGGACCATTGTATACATGTGGAACGGCGGGGGCGCCTACTGGGCCAGTTTTACCCCCGGATACAACAACTATTATGGTGGTGTCCAGACCAAATCCAACGGTGTCGTCACCTATTGTCCAGGCGCTACTGCCCTGATGCCGGAACTTTTTTTCCGGCGTATCCGGAGCGGTCCTGATTTCGGCATGGCGCCGAGTGACGGGATGATCGTAATGGACTGCATGGAAAACGACGGCGGCACGCAATTCTGGACGCTGCCATTCTACCACTACGCGATCAACTATGACTTAAACTGTTCCTGGGCCTGTGCCGAATACGCCTTTCGCCATTCGGGAGGCAAGGCCAACGGTATGTACCTGGACGGCCACGTTGCGGGGGTCCTGCCGTACTGGGTCAGTGGCGAGGATAACTATCATAAACTGTGGGAAGGCCGGGTTTCGAAACCCTGCGTGGTCGGAGCGGGACCGTGATGCCGAGGTCGATTATTTGCGATCTACCCGGACCAGCTTGTCGACGCCGTCGACCTTGACGCTCTGAGTCGCCTTGTCCGGCCAGAAGATATCCAGCGTCAGCGGGCCGCTGTAGGTGCCCAGGCCGAAATGCATCGTCAGGTCGTTCTGGTTGCCCTGGCCGGTAGCCGTTTCGATGTGGCGCGTCAAAGTGCCGAGCCCGGGTACGGCGATGCGCACCTGGGCCCCCACGGCGGAGGCGTTGATCTTGCCGTCGGAAGCAGTCAGCTTGACCTTCAGCCAGTGGTTCTCGCCGCCGGGGTTCTTGTACAGCCGGCCGTGGGCGGAGAGGTCGAGGTAACCGTCGTTGTTGTAATCACCCCAAGCCGCCGCGTAACTCGGGCCGATGCCCGTGAGGCCATACTCGCCGCTGACATCGGTGAAGTTGAAATTGCCGTTGTTTCTCATCAGCCGGCCGCGCGGCGTGTAGAGAGCCGTGAGGAACATGTCGAGATCGCCGTCGTTGTCGTAGTCGCCGGCGGCCGCGCAACCCTGCGACTCCACCCAGCCAATGCCGCCGGTGCCCTTGTTCTCGAAGTTCTTGCCTTCGTTGTTGCGGGCAAAGGCCGGCGGCGGATTGCCGGGATGCGAAAAGTTCGAGACGTACAGGTCGATCCAGCCGTCGTTGTCGAAGTCGCCCCAGCAGGAACCGACGCCGTGACCGGTGCGCTGCGGGACGCCGAGGGCGCCGCCGGCGTCGTCGAACTTGCCGGTGCCGTCGTTGCGCCACAAGTAATCGACCGTCATCCAGTAGCCGCTGGTGATGACATCGATGTCGCCGTCGCGGTCGAAGTCGCACGGCGATGCGCCGCGGGTGTTGGCGGCGCCGGGAGAAGTCCAGCCGATGTTGAACGTGACTGTTCCGTCTTCGGCTTTTTCCGCGAAATAGATGTAGTCGTGGGTGCCGCCGTCCGGCCAGGCGTTGCTGTTGGTCATGCCGGTGATGTAGTAGTCGAGCAACCCGTCGCCGTTGAAGTCGGCCCAGAAGCTCGAGTACGGACGGTAGGTGGGCACCTTCGCGAACTTTTTGGAATGGTCGTCAAAGGTGCCGGTCTCGCCGTTGTAGCTCGCCAGGTTTACCGTTGGTATCGCCTCTCCGACCCCGGCGGCATCGAGGAAGCCGTCGCCGTTGTAGTCCGCCACCGAAGTGTGCGGTAGTCCGCCTCCTACTTTCCTGAAGCTCTCGCCGCCTTCGTTGCGGAAAATACCAGCGGCAAACAGGTCGACAAAACCGTCGTTGTCGAAGTCGCCCCATGTCACAGCATGGTTGCTGGTAATTTTCAGCCCCATGGGGCCGGTAACATTCTCGAAGGGGGCAGCGGCAGCGGTGCCGAGGGCGACGCAAAACAAGAGGAGCATTGCAGATTTCATCATTGTTGATTTCCGTAAGGTGTGGGGTTGTGGGGTTGCCTTGAGACGAGCGACAAAGGTACCCCCGGCCTGACCGAGTGCAATCGCACCGTGGAGAATAGTGCAGCATGCGAAAACGCCGGCATCAGCAACGCCGGCAGGGGGTCAGCTTTCGATCAGCACGGCAACTTCTCCCGGCCCCAGCCCGATCTCATCCGGTGCGGGTTCGGGGTCCGGTGCCTCCGGCTGAACCAGCAGCAGCGGCTGCGTACTGTCGTCCACGGTCACGGCCACTTTGACTGCCTGCGCGGTGTCGAAGTTCCCGACCACGACTGCCCGCTTTCCGTTGGCTGTGTCGCGGAAGACCGTATAGTGCGGGTGCGGCGCGCCCGTCGCTGCGGTCACCCGGGCGCCCTGCGTGTCACGGTACTCGCCATCCCAGAGGAATGTCCGGTAGCGCCGGCGCAGGGCGTCGATTGCTTTGCCGTACTCGAGCGTGCGCGGGAAGTCGCCGAGGCGCCCTTTGTAATTGCCGGGTTCGTAACTGATGATGTAGCGGTGCATGAGGCATTGGTTGAGCGTGTTGCGGTCGTTGAATGCCGTCACCGCCACCATCAACCCGGCGAACGGATCGATATAACGTTCCACTGCGACGTGGTCCGGGTTGGTGATGCGTAAGTAGGCGATGCTGTAGTGCAGGAACTGCACATCGCGGCACACCTCACCGGCCAGCAGGTACTCGGGATCCTCGCTCGCCGCGATCTCTCGAAACGCCTCGCCCAACGGCGTGTCACCCGCGAAGATGTGCGCCGGCACCGGATGGTCATGTGCCGGGTCGAAGCAGTAGGTGGCGCCGCCATGATGCTGGCATTCGTCATAGAGCGCCCCGGCGGCACCCAGAGCCAGGCTTTTGCGGAACTCGTTGCAGGCAATCTTGCGCCACGCCGGACTGAGCGGACACGTCGGCGCGAAGGGCCGGGAGTTGATCCCGATCAGTTGTGTCGGCGTGTGGTATTGGTACCCCGGATGGAAGTGCGGTTCACCGTACGGGTTCTTGGTTGTGTGGCGGATACCTTCCTCGCGGTACCAGTCCGTCGTGCGATCCACCCAGGTGTATTTGTTGAACAACACGACTTTCACTCCAAGCTCATGGATGCGGGTGATCGCGTCGCGCAGCTCGGCTGCTGCACCCAGTCGCGGATCGGTGTCGTGCGACGGGTTGCCGCGGTCCTGGCCGCCCACCGTCCAGCCTGTCACCTGCAGCGCCTGGACACCGTGTGCGGCGCATTCTTCGCCGATATCCACCAGCTCTCTGTAGCGCCGGCGCAGTTCGTCTTCAGGCGAGTTCAGGTGGAGCTGCTGCCAGGAATGAACGTCCTGTGCCCACGCCGGTGTCGGCGGTCGCTTGAACCACGTTTCCCGCCATGCCTTGTACACATCCACACCCTTGTGCCAGGTGCCGGTGAAGGGTGCCAGGACGATGGGCGACAAGGCTGTTGATACCCCCGGCAGTGCATACGGGAAATGCCAGGTTGCAACCTCGAGATGGTTTGCCTGCCCGTCCAACTCCGGCTCGGCCGATGCCATCCCGTCATCCTCGCCGAAGCCGATTTCGAATCCCGGTTTAAGCTCGCAGACGAAGCGGATCGCTTCCTTGGCGCTGGTATCGTGGCAGCCCGTGTACAGGCCTTGCCGGTCACTGGCAATGAGCAGGAACGGTGTGATCGGGTCTTCGGGCGTCTGCATCGGCTGCTCGAGTCCCCAGTATCCGAAGCGCCCGGTGAACCGCGGCAGCAGTGATGCCGTGGCCATGCCCGAGGAGGTGCGCATCATGGTGCGCAGGTGTTCGTCGGCAGATGGCATCGGCAGGTCGCCGATACACGGATAACTGACGTGCTCGACGGTGTGCGGCGAGCGATTGTCGAGGCGGGCCTCGAAGCGCAGCGTCGCCCCTTCGAGCGTGACCGTGGCAACAAAGGTAATGTCCAGCGCCTCGCCATGCTGCGGCTGCAGGTGGTTCCAGGTCAACGTCAGCCGGTTGCCGTCCGGCGATTGCTCGATGCCGGCGAGTTTTTGTGGGCCGGTGACCTGGTTGTTGCGCCGGTCGGGCAAGGGCACCAGCATGCGGAACCCGAGCCCGAGCTCCGGGCGGTCCTGGAGGCGCCAGCCGGTCGCGCGGCTCTCCAGCGTCGACAACGCTCCCGTGGCGTCATCGAAGGTTGCGTGCAGATGCTGATTGGACAGGATCACCGGTGTTTCTTTCTTTTTCGAATGGTTTCAACTCAACCAGAGATTTTTTCATAGAGGAACGGCCGGCGGAAAAGGCCGCCGAAGTGGTGCGGATTGATGCAGCGCACGGCGATCGTGTTTTTTCCCGCCTGCAGTCCGCCGCCGGTATCGACGTCCCACTCGTAGCGGTAGTCGTTGGTCCACCACAGCTGGTTGTAGTTGTTGCGCCGGGCAATTTCCTGACCGTTGATGTAGACGTACGACTCGTTGAAGATGCCCGGGAACCGGATGTGCAGCTTGCCCGCCGTCTCTTCCGCCGTCAACTCGATCTCTGTGCGGTACCAGAGGGTACCGGCATAGCATTGGCGGTCCGGGGCGCGAACACCCTGGGCCTGGACGAAGACATTGGTGCGGATCATCTCCCATTGGTCGGGGTACATGCGGCGGTTGTCGGGGGTCAGATTGTCCTTGTGGTGGTTCCACCAGTTCAGGTCGACCGCCTGCGTCGCGAAGCCGTTGTCGACTCCGCAGTCGCCGGGGTCCCGGCGAAAGGCCCACTCGAGCGGCAGTTTGCCGACCAGCTTTCCCTTGGTGCCGTCGACGAACGCCCCGAGCTCGCGGTACTGCTTCACCTCGCCCAGCCACCAGGGATAATCATCTTCGCACTTCCTTTCATATTCGAGGTCCATGTTGCGGTAGGTGGTGAAGATGCCATTGAAGTCGGTCAGTTCCTCGCGCAGCGCCACGGTCTTGTCGCCGATCTCTGCGGCCTTGGCGTAGTCACATTCCGTTGCTGCGGCATGGATCATGTCCGTGTAGCCCTTGGTGATCAGGTAGCTGTAGCGCGTGAACCGCATCCGTTCGACGTACTGTTTCTCGTGGCGCGTCAAGTCGCGCCCTGCCTTCTGCAGGCGGTTGATGATCTGTTCCGCCTTCTCGAAGTTCTCGGTCAGGACCTTCATCACCTCGGGCGTGTAGATGCCGGGCACGGCAAAGTACTCGTGCTCGGTAACCAGCGTGTTCTCGAAGGCGTCGTAGATCGTTGACCAGTAGACGCGCATCGGCTCGGCGGCCGGGCCGTAGAAGACCGGATAGAACTCGTCGAGCAGGGCGTCCACGTCCTCGTCCGGATCCCACATCAGGCGTCCGCGGATGTGCAGGTTCAGGAAGACCGTGGCGATGGCGTTGCGGCACTCCGTGGTGAAGCCCATGATGCC
>JASLZG010000419.1 GCA_030754995.1 Lentisphaeria bacterium | reverse complement strand
TTCCAGTAGCGCTTGTGGATCGGCTGGTTAAAGCCGAAATGTTCCTCCAGGGCCTTGCGCTGCTCTTCCGAGATGCCGCTGTTGTTGTTGCTCGGATTGGTGTCGCCGCCCATGCCCTTCATCCGCATGATCGCCTGATCCACCGGGCCGCCCGGCACGAACTGGCAGATGGCAAAACAGATGAAGGTGATGCAGAGGAAGGTTGGAAAGATCAGCAGGAATCGCTTGAGAAAATAATCCAGTCGTTCCATGGACGTTGATCCGGCGGTAGTTGACTATTGTGCGCCCGGGTCGGCGGATGGATTAATCGTTCTCGAAGAGATCATCGAAATTGATGGTTGGCGGCATCTGTGGCATCGTCACCGTGTCCTCACGCGCCGCTGCCAGGTCGTCTGCGGTGTCTTCGTCGTACCACCAGTATCCGATTACCGAAGTCTCTTCGCCGTACTTCGAGAGGATGGTGTTTGGCATGCCGAATTTCTGCCAGTACAGCAGCCGCGTGTAGTTGATGTTCCACAGCAGCGCGTACGGGTGCTCGTTGAAGATGATGTTGTCGACCTGGCGAACGATCTCGTGGCGTTCGTTGATGTCGAAGATGCCGCGCTGTTTCTCGATCAACCTGTCGACCTCGTCGTTCTTGAAGCCGGTGTAGTTGTTGCCGGACTCGCGGTCGGCCTCCTTCGAATACCACATCGATTCGGGATCCTTGCGCGGGCCGGCGCCCCACGCCGCCCAGGTCAGGTCGAAGTTGAAGGCGTCCATGTCCTTGATCCAGGCGGCCCAGTCCTTCTTGTCGACCGACAGTTCAATGCCGACGTCCTTGAAGTCTTCCTTGATGATCGCAATGAACTTGTCGGCCGAGGCGCTGCGTGTCAGCACCCGCAGATGAAACTGCCTGCCGTCCTTCTCGAGGATGCCAGTCTCCGGATTGGCGATCCAGCCCGCTTCGGTCAGCAGCTTTCGGGCGGCTGCCTTTTCGAATGCCACCGCGTCGTTCGGGCACGGGTGCGCCTGGCCCCAGAGGTCTTCATAGTAGGACTTGTGGAGGAAATACTGTTTGTGCATCAACGTGCTGTTCATCTTCGGGCGATCGATCAAATGGGCAATCGCCTTGCGTACCCGCACGTCGTCGAGCGGCGGCCGGCGCATGTTCATCGCGAAGCCCTGGTAGCCGACCGGATTGTGGTTGTAGATTTTCTGCTTGACGATCCAGTTGCGATCAAACTTCTCACCTTTCGTCTGGGTCACCCAGCGATGTGCGGTGTACACCGGGAAGACATCGATGTCGCCTTTCTTGAACGCTTCGTAGGCGTTGTCCCGTTCAGCGTAGAAGCGGAACTTGATCTGATCGAAGTTGTAGATGCCTTCGGTACGCACCGAATCGCGCAGCCACCAGTCCTCGCGACGTTCCATCATCACGTAGATGCCGTCTTTCAGTTCCTTGATCTTGTACGGTCCGGAAATTACCGGGAAGTCGAAATTGAGCTTGTTGAAATCCTTCTCCGCCATCACGTGCCTGGGCAGAATATAGAAGCCGCCGGCGGCGTTGAGATTCTTCCAGTGGACTTCTTTGGCGGTGAAACGGATTGTCTTGTCGTCGATCGCTTCCGGTGATTCGAACCGCTCGAGGTCGGTTTTGTGCGGCCCGGTCAGGCTTTTCGGGTCCATCACGATGTCGAAGGTCCACTTGACGTCATGTGCCGTGATCGGCTTGCCGTCGCTCCACCTCGCATCGGGGTCCAGGTGGAACGTGAAGGTTTTCTTGTCGTCGGCGATTATCCACTTGCGCGCCAGGCCCGGCTCGTCCGCGAGGGTCACGGAATTGCTGTCCAGCAGTGTTTCGTACATCAGCCCCCATACCTGCGCCGCGGTGTAGCTGGTCTCCAGATAGTAGTTGAAGCTTTTCGGCGACTGGCTGGCGAAAATATTGATCGTGCCGCCGGGATAGGCGTCTTCGCTGGCGATGGGATCGCGCGCCGGCTTCCAGTCGGGCTTTGGAAAGACGTCTTCAGCACCGGCGAATGCGGCGGTGAACAGGAGGATGATTGAGAGCTTGGACATAGGGTCTCCGTACAAGTTGAAGGGGCATGCGGCGCGGCAATAAATTAGGTTGCACCCCCGGATTTACCAACGATTACAAGACCGCAGAACGGCTTCAGTTTCGGCCGCCGCGATGATAAACTATGCCATGAGCTCACTCGCCGGCAGGAATGTTCTGGTTACCCGCGCCATTGAACAGAATACGTCGCTGATCGATCTGTTCAAACGTCGCGGTGCGGTTCCCGTGGCATGCCCGACCATCGCCACAGAGCCCGCCGAAGACGTGTCTGCCGTGGTCCGTTCGCTGGCCGCCGGGCCAGGGCATGACTGGATCGTTTTCACCAGTACCAACGGCGTCCGTTTCTTTTTTGACGTTGCGGAGTCCGCGGACATTCACGCGCCCGACGGTGGGCCGGTGAAGATAGCGGCCATCGGCCCGGCTACCGCTGCCGCCCTGCAGGCGCGCGGCTGTACGGTCGATCTCATGCCGGTGTCGCACGTCGCCGAGGCCTTGGTGGAAGCAATGGGCGCGGTCGACGGGTGCCGCATTCTCATCCCGACGGCGGACATCGCCCGCGACACATTGGCCGCCGGCCTGGAAGCTGCCGGCGCGGTTGTGGAGGTCGTTACCGTCTACCGCACCGTCCCGGCCAGGCGCCCCGAAGATTTGTTCGGCATGCTGGCAGCGGCCGACGCCGTTACTTTCACGAGCTCATCGACGGCGTTGAACTTCGTCGGCATGCTGGAGGGTCAAACGATGCCCGATCTCATAGTAGCGTGCATCGGTTCAAAGACTGCGGAGACCGTGCGTGGGCTCGGGTTGCCGGTCCATGCCGTCGCGGAGGTGTCGACCGCAGAAGGCCTGGTCAATGCGCTGGAGGCATATCTCGCTCCACAATAGGTACACAATACAGAATTCCACGAAACCGGCGCGCTGCCGGCGCTGCCGCCCCTCCCCCGGGGGGCTGTGCCGGCTGGCGAAGGAATCGAGCGGCCCGGCCATTGGGAGGGGAGCCAATCGTCATCGGTGTACCATGAAAGGATGACAGGGCGCCCGAAACGTTCTACGACGTTGCTATGCGTGAGTTTTTCTTATATCTGTATCAATCTGGTTTACAGCATCTTCTGTAGCAATGATTATACTGTCCGGATGATGCTGGAGAAACGATGCAGGGCAACTGCTGCTGGGGCCGGCTGGATCGAAGCAGGCCGCCAGGGCGTTGGCTTTCTCCCCACCGGTAACGACCATGAGACAACAGCGGGCTTCGAGGATTGTCCCAAGGCCCATGGTGACGGCGAAGCGTTTCCGGTCTTCGATCTGTTCGAACGCAAAACTGTTGTCATCGACAGTTTCGTCCTGGAGCTCAACAAGGCGGGTTCGTGAATCGCGCGGCGACCCCGGTTCGTTGAAACCGATGTGGCCGTTGCGCCCGATACCGAGCAGTTGCAGATCAATGCCGCCGACGGCGGTGATCGCGGCCTCGTAATCATCGCAGTGAGCCCCGATTTCGTCGAGGTTTGCGTTA
>JASLZG010000418.1 GCA_030754995.1 Lentisphaeria bacterium | reverse complement strand
AGTCACGGTGCGTCGACTGTCAACTGCGATATGAAATTCGGCGCCTACCTGCCGCCGCAGGCCGCCGAACGCCCCTGCCCGGTGCTGTACTGGCTCAGCGGCCTCACCTGCACCGAGGACAACTTCGTCAGCAAGGCGGGGGCGCAGCAGTTCGCCGCCAGGCACGGCATCATCGTCATCGCCCCGGACACCAGCCCGCGTGGCGACGACGTGCCGAACGACGACGACTATGACCTCGGCCAGGGCGCCGGATTCTATCTGAACGCCACCCGGGATCCGTGGTCGCAGCATTTCCACATGTACGACTACGTCGTCAGCGAGCTGCCGGACACCGTTGAAGCCAATCTTCCCGTCGCCGAAAAACGCGGCATCTTCGGGCACTCCATGGGCGGTCATGGCGCCCTGACCATCGCGCTGAAGAATCCCGGGCGGTATTTGTCGGTTTCGGCGTTTGCGCCGATCATTGCACCGACCCAGGTGCCGTGGGGGCACAAGGCATTCAACGCCTACCTGGGCCCGGACGAATCGACGTGGACCCAATACGACGCTGCCTGCCTGGTAAAAAACGCCGCCGAGCGCCTGCCCATCCTGATCGATCAAGGCGGCGGCGACGGATTTCTCGAGGAGCAGCTCAAGCCCGGGATCTTCGAGCGCGCCTGCGCGGAAGCCGGGCACCCGCTCGAGTTACGGTTGCAGGACGGCTACGACCACAGCTATTTCTTTATCGCCACATTCATCGGCGATCATTTCGAGCACCACGCCAAAGCGTTGTGTGGTTGATCCCTTGTTTTTTTTGACGACGAACCCCTCGAACACCGGTACTGGCCATGGAACTGAAACTGTTGAAATGCGATTGGGGCATGGAATATCTGGGCGATCCGCCCGAGCGTCTGCACAAGTACAAGGAGGCCGGGTACGACGGTGTTGAGTGTGCCAACATCGGCATGGACCCCGACGAATTCTCCGACCTGACGGGTGAGCTCGGCCTCGACTATGTCGCCATGATGTTCTGCGACGACGAGCAGGCCTTCCGCGACCAGCTCGAGCATGTCAAGAAGACCCGGCCGATCCTGGTCAACTGCCATCCTGGCCGCGACTGGTTCAGTCACGAACGCGGCGTCGACTTTTTCCGCAACGTCATGGACATGGCCGGCGAGGTCGATGTCCAGGTCGTCTACGAAACCCATCGTACCCGCTGTCTGTATTCGCCATGGGCCACGGCCAAATATCTCGAGGCCATTCCCGAGCTGCGCATCTGTGCCGATTTCAGCCATTTCACGACTGTGGCCGAGGGCGACATGACCTTGCCGCCGTACAGTGATTTTATGGATATCGCCATTGCCCGCACCGACCACATCCATGCCCGCGTCGGTTATGTCCAGGGCCCGCAGGTGCCCGATGCCCGTGTCGGTGAAGGCCTCGAGTGGACCGAGCATTTTGAGCAGTGGTGGGACCGGATCATTGCCGAGCGCCAGGCCGAAGGCCGCCAGTTCGTCACCATCAACCCTGAGTTCGGCCCGCCGTTGTACCAGCCTTTCGATCCAGTGACCCGCGAACCCCTGGCGGACATCTGGGAGAGTTGCCTCTTCATCACCGAACGCTTCCGCCAGCGCTGGGCCGACCGTCTGTAGCCTGCCGGAACGTCCCCTCGGAAAGACAGGTATATCCAGGCGGGAGCTGCCTGGCAATCCTGACAAGACCCTCAAAACGGCCCACAATTCAAGTGCCGCGGGTGGAGTGGCGAGGGTGTGATTGGTGGTGGCTGAATCTGCCGGGGAGCTTGCGCCGGCAGTCAGGACACCAGCAGCTCGTAGAGCCGGGCGACGTGGTCGTCGTCAATGCCGTGCTTGCGGAACTCTTCGTGCAGCCGTACAAGGTACTCCTGGTTTGAGCCGCTGGGGCCGGCGGACGCCGCGATCTGGCGGGCGATGGCGCGGTCGTCGGCGGGCCCGAGATAATTCGGGTTGCCAGCGTGGGCCACGTAGGTGAGTGTGCGCCTCGGATGGTGCTCGCCCTCGATGCAGCAGTCGACGAAATGCCGGGTGTAGCCGGCCTTTTCGCGGTAGTCGAGCTCGTTCAGGATGCGGTCCGCCAACTCGGTTCTGATCCGATAAAGCATACCCCAGCACACGGCGCCCGGTTCATCGACCAGTGTCACGACGCGCCCCGGGGATTCGGGGCTGCCGCGGTGATCGGTCGAGCCTTGCCAGAACCGGCGCTGCCAGCCGGTGACCCAGCCCTTGTGCCGCTCCACATAGGCGAACGACGGCCGCCAGATCAGCGAGCCGTAGCCGAATATCCACTCAGTACTCACCGACTACCTGTGGCGTACATAATGTTCCTGGATGTAGGCAATGATGTCGTCGCTCTCGTACATCTCGACGTCACCTTCCGGGTCGACCAGGTACGGCACCTGCACCTTGCCGCCGCGTTCCCGGAGCTCCTCGCCGAAGCCGCTGTCGGTGAACATGCCGCGCAGTACCGGCTTGGTGACGTACGGCACGTCGTTTACTTCCATGAATTGACGGACCCGGGTGCAGTATGGACAGGTGTCCGAGAGGTAAAGTTCGATCATCGCTGTAGCCGCCGTGTTTGTTCTGAACGCTTAAACCTTGGTGCGCATCGTCACGAATTCCTCGGCCGCTGTCGGGTGGATGCCGACAGTGGCGTCGAACACCGATTTGGTCGCGCCCGCCTTCAACGCCGTTGCGAAGCCTTGAATGATTTCGCCCGCCTCCGGGCCCACCATATGCACGCCGAGCACGCGATCGGTCTGGGGATCGACGACGAGTTTCATCATCGTTCTCTCATCGAGCCCGGACAGTGTGTGCTTCAGCGCCCGGAAGGATGAGCGATAGATGTCGATATCGGCGTACTCCGACCTGGCGCGCTCCTCGGTGATGCCGACGGAGGCGGTGGGCGGCTGGCTGAACACGGCACTTGGCACGTTCTCGTGGTCGGGGCTGGTCGGCCGCTCGTCGAACAGTGTGGCGGCCAGGGCCATCGCCTCGGCGATGGCGACCGGGGTCAAATTGATCCGGTCGGTAACGTCGCCGATGGCATGGATGCCGGGCACCGAGCTTTGCGAGTATTGGTCGACGATGATGGCGCCGTTGGACTGCATCCGGACACCGACTGCCTCGAGGCCCAGGTCCTGGCTCAGCGGGTTGCGGCCGGTGGCGTACATGATCAGGTCCGCGGCCACGGTCGAGCCGTCGGTCAGGGTTGCGAGCAGGGTGTCGCCGTCTTTGTCGATGCGGTCGATGTTGAGGTTGAATCGCAGGTCGACGCCTTTCTTGATCATCTCGTCGCGCAGCGTGGTGCGCACATCGCCATCGAAGCCGCGCAGAAAAAGGTCGCGCCGATAGAGTTGGACAGTCTCCACCCCGAGGCCGTTGAAAATGCCGGCGAACTCGACAGCTATGTAGCCGCCGCCGACGATGAGGACACGCCCGGGAAGTTTTTCGAGGTAGAATGCCTCGTTTGAGGTGACGACGTGCTCGATGCCTGGAATCTGCGGCAGCGCCGGCGCATTACCGGTCGCCACAAGGATGTGACGGGCAGTGATTTTCCGGCCGTCGACCTCGACG
>JASLZG010000417.1:3295-3600 GCA_030754995.1 Lentisphaeria bacterium | reverse complement strand
TCCCGAATATCCCCTGATCGATAGCCGCCTTGATCTTCTGGTTGCCCGCCGCATCACGACTTTCAAAATCGACCGCCAGCACGACGTTGGCGGCAGCGCAGGCGCTGATCAGCTTGTCGGCGTTTTCGAGCGTCACATCGATGGGCTTGGTGGTGGCGACATGCTTGCCCGCCGCGGCAACCACGGTTCCCATCTCCATGTGGGTGCCGCTCGGCGTCATCACCAGGACGACGTCAATGTCCTGCCGCTCGAGCATCTGCCGGTAGTCGGCGTAGAATTCACAGCCGTGATCAGCCTGCGCCTGT
>JASLZG010000417.1:0-3285 GCA_030754995.1 Lentisphaeria bacterium | reverse complement strand
CCCCGCGGTCTCGGCAACCTGCCGAGACCGGGTTGCTCCCATGCCCAGGCCAATGATACCGAATCCGACTTTCCCGTCCACCATTGTAAACAATCCCCTGACTATGCGCACGCGCGACGATGTTGATTTGTGTCAATCCATGGCTGAACTCGACACGAGAGTAGGCAGAAGTTAAGTGTGGCTGACTGCCATTGCAAGATTTTCAATGGGGTCCCGCGGTCCCGGTTGTACTTCACACCCGGCAGCGGGATATTTCAGAACCTTTGGAATCCCAGGACAATTTGCCATGAGACGTAACGGACCGAAAGAACACCATGGAACGACCGGTCGTTTCCGTCGTTGCAGTGCTTACGGGCTGTATCGCAGCGTATTGATTGCCCTTGCCGCTACCGGTATCTGTTCGGCTGCACAAGTCGCGATCGCCCGGGAGCTGCCGTTGGCCCCCTTTCGGTACGCCGAGGGGTTCGAAGAGAACGACCCCAGCACATTCTCCCACGGTAGCGGTGGCTATACAGTCAACTTCAAGGGACTGACAGCCGAGAAATCCCACTCAGGCAACCGTTCGCTCAAGCTGGATGTCACGCTCGGCGGCACCGAGGCCAGCTGGAAGATTCCCGTTCGGGCGCCGATCGAGGGATCGCTCACCCTGACCGGTCATCTCGCACTGGGCGAACAAACCACCGGCGACGGCCGAGCCAACATCGAAACAACGATTCGGACGGAACCGGCAGTCACTCGTCCCGGCTTTGGCTTCGGGGACACCGCGGTCACGCGAGAGCACGAGGGCTGGAAACGCATCGAGGGCGACCTGGTCACGTTTGGAAAGGATTGGGCGAACCGGGCGCAACGCGTGTTTGTATGGGAAAGCTCGGGCGACGACGTCGGCGCCTGGCTCATCAACGTGTTGATCCGGATTAACGGCAACAAGGGCGACCGGGTCGTCGTCTATGTCGATGACCTGGTAATCGAGGGGCAGGTGCCGGCGGACGCCGATTTTCAGCAGGAGATCCAGCGCCGGTGGACCGCCGCCGGACAGCGTGTCACCGACAAGGTGGCCGAGTGGGAGACGGCCCTGGGGAAAGCATCGGAGCGCATCGAGGCCATTGCCCGCTCGGCACCGGAGATGGCGGGCGGGTTGAACGAGGCACGGGATTCGCTCGCTTCACTACGCGGGGAATTGAAGCAGCTCAGGAATGCCGGGCATATCCGCAAACAGCACCACAGCAACGTGGAAGCGGCGCTTGTGAAGCTGAATTTCACCATCGAGAATGTTCAGGCCAAGAGCATGAAGACGGGGATGCTCGGCGGGCGGATCCTGTGTTATCAGACAAAGCCGACCAGCGGTGCCATGATTTTGCCCGATACGGATCCCATACCGGGAAGACTCACCAATGACCTGTCCGTTGCGGCCGCAGCGGGCACCTACGAGCCGGTCAGCCTGGTGCTGCGGCCTCTGACCGATGTCACGGCGCTCGAGCTGTCGGTCTCCGATCTCGAGAGCGAAGCCGGTGTTGTCGCTGCCGGCAATGTCGATATCAAGGTGGTCAAATGCTGGTACCAGGCCAAAGGCGCCTGGCACTGGAAAAGCCGTAAGGGCCCCGGGAAGGTACTGGTGCCGGAACTGCTGCTCAACGACGACACCCTGGTAAGGGTCGATACGGCTGAGCAGAAGAACTACCTGAAATTGCGCTTCCCCGATGGCGACAGGTACACCTGGCTCGATGACCCGAAGGAAGGCTGGGCACCTCGAATGGGCCAGCACGGCCCCGTGATTCGTCATCAGGTTGCCGACTTCCCGGTCCGCGACAGTCCGCAACTGCTGCCCGTTGACATTGCGGCCAACACCAACAGGCAGTTCTGGATCACGGTGAAGATACCGGATGAGACACGGCCGGGGACCTATCGCGGGCAGCTGAAGCTCGCAGACCCTGACGGCGCCCTGGGGTCCATCGGGCTGACGGTCGAAGTGCTGCCCTTCAAACTCGCCGCGCCGGGGACGAATTACGACCCTGCCGAACCGTTCACGCTGTGCATCTACTACGACGGCAGATTCGACGCGCGGTACCCCAACGTGATCGCCGACTACAAAAACGAAGCGCAGCTGAGAAGCGACCTGGCAAACTTTTTTGCGCATGGTGTGAACCCGACTGTCAACCAGGCATTCGACCGGGAGCTGCTGGGAAAGTATCTGCAACTTCGAAACGACGTCGGCTTTCGTGGTGAACCCATTTACTTCAACGGCAATCCGGGCGTGTCGACCGGCAATCCAACGACAAAAGAAGCACTCGACGCGCTGAAAACGAAGGTGCGGGAAGTGGTCGCGTTCGCCAAAGGTTACGAGGTCCCCGAACTCTATGTCTATGGCATGGACGAGGCGATCGGTGAGCGGCTGCAGTCGCAGCGGGCGGCATGGCAGGCGGTGCACGAAGCGGGCGGCAAGGTTTGGGTGGCGGGTTCGGCGGGCACGTTCGAAGCCATGGGCGACCTGCTCGATATTCTAAACTTCGGCGCCAGCCGCACGGGCCCGGCCCCGGACGAACCGGCCAAGTGGCACGGGGCAGGGCACAAGATCTGGAACTATGGCAATCCCCAGGGCGGTGTCGAGAATCCGGAACTGTACCGGCGAAACTACGGGGTGCTGCTGTGGAAGATGAACTACGACGGTGGCGGCCCATGGGCCTGGCAGTCAGAGGCCTTCGGCGGTGTCTGGAATGATTTCAACTGCAAACGCCGTGCCGTCGGCATGACCTATCCGACAGTGGACGGCTGTATCGACACCATCGCCTGGGAAGGCTTTCGCGAGGCCGTCGACGACGTGCGTTACGCAACCACCCTGCGACTGGCCATCGAAAAAGCGGGGACCAACGCCAATCACAAGGTTGCTGCAGCCGAAGCGGCGGCGTACCTTGACAAGTTCGATGTCACGGGAGACCTCGATGAGATCAGGAAAACGATTGTCAACTATATTTTGAAATTGCAGTGACGCGATGACTGAAATCCCAAACCAGTGCATCCGCCTCCTCTACTTCGCCGACGGCGGCATCAACGCCTACAATCTCTGGGACCCGTTCAGCGAAGAGCAGCTCCGTGGTTTCGTCGATGCCTTTGCCGACAACGGCATCGACATCCTCTCGCAGAAGATCTACGCCGGCGGCGGCACCAAGCCCGGGTTGTTCGTGCCGGAACATCCGGACTTCCCCCGGTGGCGAAATGATCGGTTTCGTGACCTGATCGATTCCGGCGTGCAGCCGCTCGAGGTGATGATCGAGCAGGCACACCGGCGCG
>JASLZG010000416.1 GCA_030754995.1 Lentisphaeria bacterium | reverse complement strand
GATGTTCAATCACGGTGGCCGAAGCTGGCGGCAGTGGAACGGCAAGTTCCAGAGGGTCTTGATCAATGCCCAGAACAAGGAAGGCTGGTGGAAGACCGGCGCCGGCGGTCACGGAAACAGCAAGGTTTTCGACACCACGCTGTGCTGCCTGCAACTGGAAGTGTACTACCGCTACCTGCCGACGTTCGACATCAACAAGATCAGGGATCGGACCGCAAAACGCAAAGGCCTGATCGACGAGAAAGACAACGGTGAGTTCGACGATCTGATCATCGACTGATCGAAACCGCCACAGCCGCCAGTGCGGCGGCTCAATAGTTGCCGTTGCGGACTTCGAAATGCGTCGGCTTGCCAAGCGACGCGCCGCCGATCTTGATCCAGTGCGCGGTCCACTCGATCAGGCGCTGCAGCGATACCGTCGGCCCGCCGAACAGGCCGGTGGCGGCCTCCGAGTTGCTCAGGAAAGCCGTGGCGTTTTCTGCACCGGCCAGCTCGGCAGGCTTGCCGAAGATCCCGGCGAAAGTCTCTGCCACCAGCCGTACCGACACCGTCTCCGGCCCCGTGATGTTGAGGATTGTCGGCGGCGACTTGCAGTGCGCCAGCGACAGCAGCGCCTGCGTATTGGCGTCCCCCTGCCAGATGCAATTAAAGTAGCCGGTGTCGAGGTCTACGGCCTGCCCGTTAAAGACCTTTGTACCGATGTCGAACAGCACGCCATAGCGCAGGTCGACAGCGTAGTTCAGCCGGAAAAGCAGCAACGGCGTATCGTTTTCGAGGCTGCCCCACGTAAACACGCGTTCACGTCCCAGGCACGACTGAGCGTAGTCACCGATCGGCGCCGGCGGTGTCGTTTCCAGGGCACCGTCCGAGGTGACTGCTACCAGGGGATAGATGTTGCCTGTCGAAAACGCAACAATGCGGCTGGCGCTGAAATGATGCACGACATTCGCTGGAATAACCGTGTTCGAGGCCCAGGTCATCGCTTCGCCGCCGTCCGTACCGAATTTGCGGCCGGCCATGTAAACGATGTTCGGCACCTGCGGCAGACGGTCGACGGAAAAGCGATCGAGCAAATCGCAACTGATGCACTGCAACCCGGCCGCGGTGAGCTTGTCGCTCACGGCGCTGTCGGAGAAACGGGAAACGCCGATGACGTTCTTCTCGACGCCCGCTGCCTTGCAGGCACGCACCGCTTCGATACCCAGGGTGATGCCCATCTTGCCGCCGATGCCGAGAATCATGATGTCGCCATCGAGCGATTTCATCATCTCGATCAGTGCCGACGACGGCGTCGACATCACGGCGTCGAGTTGATCTTCCGATTCGATTAGTTCTGGGATGTCCATGGGCGGGTTCTATTTATCGAGCCATTCAGCCTGCTTCGCCAGGCGCATCAGGTGTTTTGCTTCCTTCTCAGTGAGTTTTTCTTCAGCTTCGATCTGCTCCTTCAGGTAGCGCTTGTGCTCCGACCGGGACAGGGCGAGGACGACGCTGCCGTCATCACTGCGTTCCAGTACCATGCCGGTAATTTCCTTGCCGGAGATCAGCTTGAAACGCGTGTCGGGATACCAGATGGTGAGGTATGCCTCCGCCGTCTGTCCCGGACGCACGCCGACACTCTTTTGCGCCACCTCACCGTCGTACTTGACTTGTACACGATGGCGGCCGGCATTGAAGCCGGAAAGAGAAAGGGGCTCCGATCGCCTCATGCCGTCCGGGTTGCCCTTGGTGGCGCCCTTGTACGAATTGTCGACAAACACCTTGGCACCCGGTGGAATCGTGACGATCTCGATGTTGCCCATGACCGGGACCAGGTCGACGAACACAGCGTTCGGCTCGTCCTCGTCGATATCGACCTCGATGAACTCCGGTTTGTAGTACAGCCCGAAAACACGCAACCTGTAACTGCCAGGCGTCATGCTGTCGAGCATCAGCGGCGTCTGCCCCAGCAGTTGTGGCCCGTACCGAACGGACATGTGCGGCGGGTCGCTCTGCACCAGGCAGGTGCCGTTCTTCTGCGTCAGTGCATAAATCTGCTGATCCCCGTCATTCGGCACGTCGGCATCGACGGACAAGTGCTCGAAGCCGTGCTTGGCGAAAGAAACCCTGTACTGCCCCGCCGTAAGAGCGCCGAGGTAGACCGGTGTCCTGCCGCGCCGTTTGCCGTTGACAGAGACCCTGGCGCCCGGCGGTTCGGTGGTGACCCAGAGGTAATCCACGGGAATGTCGTTGGCGCTGGGCGGAGGGGTCTGGTATACCGGCTCGGGGCGCAATGGCTCCGGCTCGGGCGGGGGGATGCGGACCGGCGCGTCGTCCAGTTCGTCGGGGTCGTTGCCGGCCGGCGCCCAATCCAGCCCGTCGGGGTCGTTGCCGGCCGGCGCCCAATCCAGCTCGTCGGGGTCGTTGCCGGCCGCCATCCAATCCAGCTCGTCGGGATCGTTGCCGGCCGCCATCCAATCCAGCTCGTCGGCTACGAAATCGTCCTCGTCCGGAGCATCCTCGGCCGTGTTGTCGACGGCGGCGACAGTGTCGTCGGTGGTGGTGGTGTCGTCACGGCCGCCGGTGTCACGGCCGGTGTCGTCGGGACCGGTTTCGTCAACGGTCGCATTGCCGGTGTCCGGGACTGCAGCCTGCGTCGCGGCGGCGCCATCGTCGCGGCCGGCAACGGCCTGGTCATCGCTCCCGGCGGCCGCCGTGTTGGGGCGGGAGTCGGAACCCGGCAAGATAAGCGCCAGGACGATCACACAGGCGAGCACCAGCAATCCCCAGACGACGGCGCTGGCCCAGTTGCCGGTCGGCGAACGGTCCGGAAGCTCGACGGCCGCGGCCGTCGCTGCCGGGGCAGTTGGTCGGGGTGCCGACGCTGGCGCTGCGTCGTCGATGAATTTCAGGCAGGTGTCGCTGATCGTGATGCGGTCACCGGGCACGAGCGTCGCGTCCTTGACTTTGACGCCGTTGACCAGGATGCCGTTCGTGCTGCCCAGGTCAACGATGACGCAGCGATCACCTTGGCAGCGGATCACCGCGTGTTCGCGGGAGGTATTGTCGTCGTCCAGGCGCAGTTGACACTGGTCGCCGCGGCCGATCAGAAATTCGCCCGTATTGATGTTGACCGTGTGGCCGGCATGGCGGCCGCTGCTGTATTTCAGTTTTGCGTCCATGTCGTCATGCTGCCGGAGGCTTGTCGCGGATCAGGATTGCTTCGGAGACTTCAAATTCGGATTCCAGTGCCGCGCCGAGCTCCTGGACAAAGTCCGTGGCGCGATCGTCGAAGAAGCGGATTTCACCGTTGCTCGTGACCAGGGTTTCGACGCGGGCCAAGTGCGTTTTCCGGTCGCCTCGACCGCGGTCGAGAAAGATGTCGTCAAACAGCTTCAGGTTGTGTTTCTCGCAGAGCTCGCGCAGCAGTGCATCGAGTCGCGCGTATTCTTCCGAGGATTGTTGAACTTTGACCATGGGGGAACTGCTTGTCCAGGCTTGCTTGGTTATCGGCGTTTGAGGCTCAGGCGCGTCTGTCGTCCGAGTTTACCCAGGGCTTCCTCGACCAGCGCCAAATCCTCTGCTTCCATGCGGTCGGTGAAGAGAACCCCGTCGAGGTGGTCGACCTCGTGCTGCAGGCAACGGCTCAACAGCC
>JASLZG010000415.1:3344-3639 GCA_030754995.1 Lentisphaeria bacterium | reverse complement strand
TCTCAAAACGAATTACTGACAACCGCAGGTGAATCAATGAGTTGGGAACCACTC
Source organism: Lentisphaeria bacterium (assembly GCA_030754995.1). GTDB lineage: Bacteria > Verrucomicrobiota > Lentisphaeria > JABSQK01 > CAJWLW01 > CAJWLW01. The sequence goes on along the minus strand of JASLZG010000415.1, from coordinate 3,585 downwards.
ACAAATCAAATCTGGCGATTCCCCGGCAGCTGTGTCGCCTATGCCTTCCGGGCGCCATCCGGCTGGCTTGTGGTCAACGCCGGCTCGGGTGATGCGGCCGGGCATTTTTCCGAACTGCCCGGGGCCGGCGATTTGCCCGTTTCAGTCCTCCTCACCCACCACTTTCGCGACCACACGGACGGGGCCCGCGCTTTCAGCGCTGCCGGGGCAGAAGTCTGGGCGCCGTATTGGGAACAGGAAT
>JASLZG010000415.1:290-3334 GCA_030754995.1 Lentisphaeria bacterium | reverse complement strand
TGGACCCGGCGCAGCATTTCAGCGAGCGTCAGACCTGGAACTCGTACGACAACCGCTGGGACCGGTTCGGCCCTGTTTCCCCGGTGCCGGTCGATCATTGGCTGATGGATTACGCGACGCACGAAATTGCCGGCGCCAAAGTCAAGGTTGTGCCTACGGCGGGCGTCACAAACGGGGCGGTCTCACTCGTTGTGGAGATCGGCGAGGAGCGTATCGGCTTTGTCGGGGAAACGATCCACTCGCCGGGCAAGATCGCGCGGATTGCGCCGCTGCAATACAATTACAATGATTTCGAAGGCAGCCGCAACCTGTGGTTCAGCTGCGAGCGGCTGATGGCGGAAAAGCTCGATCGCCTGCTGCCCAGCCTCGGAACGCCAATGGACGATCCGACTGCCGCGTTGACTGCCTTGCGCGCCAATTTGCGCGGCCTCGACAGCATTCATCCAGGCGTGACGATCGGGTACGATGATCCGCAGGAAGACGATCTCGAGGAGTTTATTCCGGGGCGCCTGTATTTATCATCGAATTCAGTTTGCAGCACGCATTTCCTGGTCAGCGGCAGCGGCCGGGTTCTGGCCATCGACTACGGTTACAATAACCGTGACTACGCCAGCCCCCAGAAACAACATCTGTCGAACCGCCGACCGACATTGCACGGCATGAAAGGACTGGAACAGCGGTTCGGCAAAGCAACGGTCGATGCGGTGCTGGTGAGCCACTTCCATGACGACCACGTCAACGGCATCCCGATGCTGCAGCGGCTGTTCGGTACCGAGGTCCTGGCCGCGGAACATTTCTCCGACATTCTCGAGCGCCCGGCGCGCTACGACCGCCCCTGCCTCTGGCACGAACCGATCGCCGTCGACCGCAAGCTGCCTTGCGGTGAAGCGGTGACCTGGGAGGATTTCACCATCACCCTCCATCCGATGTCCGGGCACACCCGTTTCTCGACCCTGATCTGTATGGAGTTCGACGACGTACGGATGGTACACACCGGTGACCAGATCTTTTTCAGGAGCGACGGGGCAAACGGTCCCTGGCTGGACAAGACCTTCGGGCCGCAGTCGCGCCTGTTCACCAACCACGTGTACAAGAACGGCCTGGACATGGGCTGTTATCGGGACACCTCGGAACATCTGCAGAACTTCCAACCGAACTGGGTGATTTCCGGCCACACGAAACCGTACAAAGTCCTCGAGGGCTGGTTCGAGGAGATCGCGCGCGGCGCCGCGGCATTCGATGATGTCCACGCGGCAATCATGCCGCTGGGCGACGACGACGTGCACTTCGGCCCGGAATCACAGGCCGCCAAGTTGAAGCCGTACCGGGTGCAACAGGACGACGCCGGACCGATCGAGTTCGAAGGGTGGGTGATCAATCCTTTCGCCGCCGACCGGACAGCGGTGCTGCGGGTGACGGGACCGGACGGCTGGCAGAGCGACGAGGTGCAACTGGCGCTGGGGCCGCGTCAGCAACGGGATTTCAACATCGTGCTGCGGCCGCCGCCCGGCACTGTCTGTCGACGGCAGCCCGTTGCCCTTGAACTGACCGTTGGCGACCGGGCATTCGGTCAAGTGACCGAAGCGCTGGTCACTATCGGGTTCCCGCGGTTCTGAGGGAAGGCCCGGCAATCATTCCACGTCCATGGTCACGCTGACCACGGTGTTGACCTTGGCGGTCACCAGCTGCTTCGCCTTGGTGTAGGGCCAGGAGATCTCGAGCTCCACCGGGGCCTCGTGTGTGCCCAGGCCGAAGTGCAGCGTCAGGTCGTTCATGTTGCCCTGGCCGGTGGAACTCTCGACCTGGCGCATCAGGGTCCTGTCGCCCAGCTTGAGACGGACCTGGGCCCCGATGGCGGCGCGATTGACCTTGCCGACGGCTTCCAGCCTGACCTTCAGCCAGTTGCCATTTGCGCCGTTGTTGCGCCACAGCTTGCCGCCGGTCATCAGGTCGAGGTCGCCGTCGTTGTCGTAATCGGCCCAAGCGCCCTGGTAGGTCGGCGACATACCGCCGAGCCCGGCCTCGCCGGTGACGTCGACGAAGTTCCAGTTGCCTTCGTTGCGGTACATCCTGGCATGGTTGTGCCCGTACACAGTGGTGAAATAAAGATCGAGGTCCCCGTCATTGTCGTAGTCGCCAAGCGCCGGCGACGCGTAGGACTCCTGGTAGCCGACGCCGCAGGTGCCTTTCTTCTCGAAGGCGTAATTTTTCTCGGCACCGAGGTTCCAGTAGAATCGCGACTGCGGCTGGCCGCCATGTGCGAAGTTGCCGACGAACAGGTCGATCAGTCCGTCGTTGTCGATGTCGCCCCAGGCTGAACCGATCGTGTGTGAGCCCTCGCCGAGCACCCCGGCCTCGACGGAGGCGAAGTCAAAGCCGCCGGCCTGCCCCGGGCCCTTGGCGTTGCGCCACAGGATGTTGCCCCTGAGCCGGTAGTTGGAGACGAACAGGTCAGTCGCACCATCGTTATTGTAGTCGGCCGCCGTGACGCCGCGCGCCTGGTAGGCGTTTTCGGTTTTCCAGGTCGTCAGGACAAACTCGCGGCCGCCCTTGTTCATGAAGATCGCATCGGGATAATGGTTGACCACGCCCCAATTCTCGTAGCCGCCGGCATAGATATCGACAAAGCCGTCGCCGTCGATGTCCAGGCAGGCCGCACCGAGGCTGACGGCCATCGGACGATCGGGCATCCCCACCGTGGTGAACTTGCCGTCGCCAGAGCCGAAGTTGGGTACCCCGGGGCTCGCGTCGAAGAAATCGAGGTTGCCGTCGTTGTCGAAATCGCACCAGCTGTTCATGCTGCCGGCGGGCCCGACGTTGACGAATTTCTTGCCCTCCTCATTGCGCCACAGACCGCCAGCCTGCACGTCGGTCCAGCCGTCCTTGTTGAAGTCGATCCACGACACCTGCCCGCCTGTGTTGCCCAGGCCGACAGCGGCGCTGACATTCTCAAAAGTGACCTGTGCCGCGGCGGTGAGCAGGACAGCGCTCGAAAGAAAAACGACGATTAAACCGCCGGTCAAATGATTGTTCGTGGAGTTGAA
>JASLZG010000415.1:0-264 GCA_030754995.1 Lentisphaeria bacterium | reverse complement strand
CTTGTTGGAGTTGTTGGAGTTGTGGAGAGACGGAGTTGTGCAGTGTTGACAGTGTAATGTCGGAGAATTCCATATTCCAATCCTCCAGCACGCCAATTATCCATCAATCCATAAAATTTACCCTGGAACCGATGAAAATCCGTTCCGCCGATTGAGACGGCGTGGGCGGGCCTTGCCGCACCCGCATGGAACCGCGATTGCAAACAGCGTTATCAGTGGCTTCACAGCATTACTTTGCCGCCACCAGCTTGACTGATTTCCAGA
>JASLZG010000414.1 GCA_030754995.1 Lentisphaeria bacterium | reverse complement strand
TCGACGACGAGTATGGCGAGGGCGTCCAGGACGACTGGATTCAGGACGCTTTTTTTATCGAAGCCGCCTCGATGTTCCTCGAAGGGATGCAGGTCGGTCGTATTCGCCTGAAACCGCGCAGCGGTATTCTGTCGTTCGAAAATCCGGCGCAGCAGCCGGTTTTCGACTTTCTGGCGCAGGTCGTCGGTTATTACCGCAACGAATCGACCCGGCAGTTCCTGGCGTACGGCCAACTGCTGCGCCCTGTCACCTTCGCGGCGCCTCCGCCGATGCTGCGCTATCGTGATACCAGCTATCCGGCATTGATGAGCGGCACGTTCCGCAACCGGGCCGGCCAGTTCGGCATTTTTATTGCCAATGCCGGCCGTGAGCCCTTGCCGTACGCCGCCGCCGTCGATCTCACCCGCTACGGTCTCGATGCTGAAACCGAAGTCGAGATCACCGCCGTATCACCGCAGGGCAAAACGATATCGAGCGGGACGGCAACCGGACACGTCGACTTTGCCGGCACCTTGTCCGGGCGCAGCATCACCATGTATCAGGTGACACCTAAGTGACTTGGGCATCATCTGCCTAAAAAAAACTTGGAAACAATTTTTTTTTTCTTATACTGAAGATTCTGTAGTTGCTCGATTGATTATCCTTTTGGACAAATCTGGAGTTCTCATGGCACGCATTTTCTTCAGACTTACAATTGCGATTTGCATGGTGGCATTGTGCATGCCGGCTTCCGGCGCGGAACTGTGCCCTACCACCCTGTCCCAGGGCGGACTGAATAAAAGCGGCTCGACCTACACCCTCCACGACAGCGTCGGCGGGATCGGCAGCGCCACGTTGACCGGCGCTTCCCATCAGGCCGCCGGCGGCTACATCCCGCAACTGATATGCGGTTGCAACTGCCTGCCCTGCGACCAGTTCCTGGCGCAGGCCTGCACCGAGGTGACAACGGTCATGCCGACGTCCTACGGCGAGATGCTGACCCTGCTGGGACAGATTCTCGGCGGCTCCGATTTGTCCAGCGTCGACGTCTGTGCCGACGGCACGTCGGGCGGCGGTTCTCCCGAAGGCTGTTCAGCCTTTATCACCCAGACTTTCCAGGATGCCATTTCGACACCGTAACCCAGACAACCACACAGAGAATCCCCATGAAGACCACACGTTTCCTCATCGCCGCGCTCATTTGCGCCGGACTCATCACAGCTGGCCTAGCCGAGGCAGACTCAATCCCCGCCAAGATCAATTACCAGGGCGTGTTGAAAGACGCTGCCGGTGCCAAGATCGACGGCACGGTGGACATCGACCTGAACCTGCTGCCGCTGGGCGGCGGTACGGCGGTGTTCAGCGAGTCGCACTCCGGCGTATCTGTCGTCGGCGGCCTGTTCAGCCTCAAGATCGGTGGCGTCAACGACATGTCGGCGGTCTCCTTCGATGCCGCCTATGAGCTCGAGCTCACGATCGACGGTGACCTGCTGTCGCCGAACACGCCGCTGTGCTCGGCGCCGTACGCCCTTGGCGTTGTCGGCGGCGCCCAGGGCCCGCAGGGCAAGCAAGGCCCGGCCGGCAACGACGGCAACGACGGCAACGACGGTGCGGCCGGTACTGCCGGAACGCAAGGCGCACAGGGCAAGCAGGGTGATCAGGGCCCGGCCGGTCCCGTTGGCTCTGAATTCTGGGACGCCAACGGCGACGACATCATCAACGTGAACACGGGCAATGTCTTTATCAAGCCAAAACTCGGTATCGGATATTCGACCACGCCGATCCATAATACAAGTTTGAGTATCTGGCAAAATGGCGGCTCGGCCCGGGGCAATTCCAGGGTAGTGTCACTGCTCGACCGTGACATTAATCCGGCCGCACCGTTCTTGGAAATCGGCTTTGGATACGAGCATTCCAACCCCGACAGGAACATGCAACCCGTGGTCATCGGCTATGAACATACGGATTTCACTGGCCAGGGTGCCGGAGCCTTCTACATTGCGACCCGCCTGAGTAGCTCTGGCAGCGCGCCACCGGAGGAACGCCTGCGTGTCAGCAGCGACGGCAAGATCGGCATCAGCGAAAGCGATCCTCAGGAACTCCTTCATCTGCGTACAAGTGGCCCGGATACGACAATCCGGCTTGAAAGCACCGAGTACTATGCAGGTCACGCCAACGCGCCTGATCACCCTCTTGGTACTATTGAATTTGCATCAAGCTGGGCCAACCTGGGCTACTTCAATGCGAATCCCCCTCGCGCAAAAATTATGGGGCGGATGCAGAATTTCTCCGGTGGCGCAGCCCTGGTGTTTTATACTGCCAACTCAACTGAAAAGAATCCGAGTGAACGGATGCGGCTTATTGCTGATGGCACCCTCCAATTCCCTGGCGGAGCCTCTTGTAACGGCACGACCTGGGCTAACGCGTCAACCCGGGAAGCCAAGAAGAACATCGAGCCGTTGTCAGTGGATGTGGCGTTGCAGACACTTGGCGGCCTCGATCCGGTTACGTTCGAGTACAAGGATGCCACGACCCCGGATGGGCATGTTGGCTTTATTGCCGAAGACGTTCCCGAAATCGTGGCGATGCCGGACCGTAAAGGTCTTGTGACGATGGACATCGTCGGTGTACTGACCGCCGTGGTCAAGGAACAGCAGAAACTGATCGAACAACAGCGGGCTGACTACGAGTCCCTGAAGGCCCAGGTGGAAGGCACGAACGTCAACAATTGACCCGTTCGTTCGGTACGGCTTCCATTTGTCTGAATGACCAAGAGAGCCCGCCCCGCATCTGCGGGGCGGGCTTTTTTTCGCCGGTCTCAGCCATTATAGTGTCAGTCAGTCATCCGTATGAAAAACTCACGTGACGGTTACCCAGTGACGATCGACAAACTTTTTCACGCTGTTGCGTATCGGCGGCGAGCCTTGTGTGGCTGGCAATCCTGGTCCCCGCGATACCGGCCCGACGGCACCATTTTCATCTCGTGCGTGACCCGTGAAATCCGCGCGGCAGCCGAACAGGATCGGGCACGTGAAACAGCTGAACGTCGCGAGAAAGAGAACGCGGCGCGCATGCCGAAACACATAGTGCCGGGCCTGGAAGAAACCCGGTAATCCGGCGGGCTTTGAATCAAGGGGGGCAGATGGAGACTGCAGATTTGGACAAGATCGAGATGCCCGGCGTGCAGACGCGCCTGACCAGCGAGGAGGAGCAGGCGCTGCTCAAGGTGCTGCGTGAAGGCAATTCGCTGGCAACGGGGTCGGAGGGGGAAGCTTTCGAAAGAGAGTTTGCGGATTTTATCGGGTGCCCGGATGCGGTGGCGGTTTCCAGTTGCTCGGCGGCCCTCGAGCTCGCCGCCATCCTGTCCGGACTTGAAAGCGGCGACGAGGTCATCATTCCGGCGCATACGTTCTGCGCCACGGCGGTGCCGTTCGGGCGCACCGGCGCCACGATTCGCTGGGCGGACATCGATCCGGACACGCGCCTGATCAGCGCCGCCTCGATTCGCTCGCTGATCACCGAGAGGACCAAGGCCGTAGTGATCGTACACTTGTATGGGCTGGCGGCCGACATGGACGGCATCATGGCCGTTGCCGACGAACACGACCTGATTGTCATCGAGGACTGTGCCCAGGCACCGGGCGCCCATTACAACGGGCGCCGGACAGGATCGATCGGG
>JASLZG010000413.1 GCA_030754995.1 Lentisphaeria bacterium | reverse complement strand
TGACGGTCACGCCGTTGCCCTCCAGGCGGATCTTCAGCCAGTGGTTGTCGTTCCCCTTGTTCATGAAGAGCCGGCCATTCGTCACCAGGTCCAGGTCGCCGTCACTGTCGACATCGCCCCAGGCGGCCTGGTACGTTGAGCCGAGGCGCGGAATCCCCTCAGCGCCGGTGACATCGGTGAACGTCCAATCGCCGTTATTCCGATAGAGCCGCGCCGCGTTGTGGCCGTATACCGTCGTGAAGAACAGGTCGAGGTCGCCGTCGTTGTCGTAGTCGCCGAGCGTCGGTGAGGCGTAGGATTCCTGGAAGGCCACGCCGCACTGCCCTTTATCCGCGAATTTATACCCTTGTTCGGGGCCGAGATTGTGCAGGAAACGTGACTGCGGCTGGCCGGGGTGCGCGAAGTTGCCGGCGAAAATATCGAAGTAGCCGTCGTTGTCGATATCGCCCCAGCAGGCACCGACCGAGTGGCCGTTGCCGCCGGTCGCACCAAAGTGACCCGCCTGGTTTGTTGCCCCGCCTTCGCCGTCGCTGAGCCACAGGTAATTGGCCGCCAGCCAGTAGTTGGAGATGTAGAAATCGATGTCGTTGTCCTCGTCGAAATCACAGCCGACGGCGCTGCGGCCGTAGCCACCGCCCATCTCCAGGACAAGCTCCCATTTATTTTCGTGGTTCGGACTCTGGCGCCATAAGGTGTCCTTATTACCGACACCGGCGCAGTAATAAATGTCGAGCAGGCCATCGTTGTTGATGTCGCCGAGGCTCGCGGCATTACATTCCCCACCGAACGGCCCGGGCGGGCCGGGGGCCTGCTTGTACCCACCCTCGCCGTCACCGAGCATCACGACGCCGCTGCCATTGGCCCGGACCTGGTCGAGGTGGCCGTCGTTGTTCATGTCGCCCCACATGACCAAGCCGCCGCCGCCGCCGACTTTCTCGTACTTCTTACCTTCCCGGTTCACAAATAGCAGGCCGTAGGTAATCAGATCGACGTGGCCGTCATTGTTGAAATCGCCGAAAGCCGCCTTGGTATCGCCGATGCTGTCCAGGCCGGTGAACGCCTTTGTCTTATCCTCAAACGCACCGGCCTGGGTGAACCTCGGCAGCAACAGGAACCCTGCAGTGACGGCAATTGTCAGTAGGTTGAGCGGGCGAATTGCGGCACATACGCTTGCTATCGACATCTGAAGGCCTCCTTCTTGGGTTGTTGAATTCCATCCATGGCGCGGCTGTTTGCTTCGCGGTCAGATGAAGCACATCCGAAAATCACAAGGTAGGTTCGCCGTCCAGGAATCCAAGTGAGGCAAGGAACCGATCCGCCTCGATGACACTCGACTTGTAGTTCTCATAATGCGCGAAATTGAAAAAACCGTGCTCGGCGCCGTCGTAGAGATGCAGGTCGCAACGACAACCCTGGTCGTTCATCAGTTGTTTGTACTTTTCGGCGGTTGTCGTGGGGATCAGGTGATCTTCCGTGCCGAGGAAGACGATGGTCGGTGGCGTGGCATTGTCGATATTGTGCATCGGTGAAATGTCCTGCCAATATTCCATCAACCGTTCATGGCCGAAGCCGCCGGGCCCATTGTCGAATACGGGGTTGAACAGTACCAGTGCATCCGGCCGGCAGCTGATGGTGCTGTCGTCCCCTTCTTCCTCGAAGCACTTCACGGTTGCAGCAGCAGCGGCGAGATGCCCGCCGGCCGATCCGCCGGCCGCCACTAGCCGTTCGGGATCGATGCACAAGTCGGCGGCGTGATGGCGCAGCCATCTGATCACGGACTTGGCGTCTTTGACGCTTTCCCTGGTTGAACTGCCGTGCCGGACCGTGACGCGATACTCCGCAGAGATGGCCACCATACCGCGGCCGGCAAAGTATTCGGCCTGCGGGTAGAACTGAGCCGGCGTACCGTCATTCCAACCGCCGCCGAAGAAGAACACGATCGCCGGACACTTGCCGGCCGGGCTCTGCGGCCCGGGCATGAAGACATGGAGATTGAGCTCGGCCGGACCAAACTCGTCGCTGCTCACAGTCTTGTAGGTCAGGATCTTGTCAGGTTCGAATTGTCGCATGTCGGATATCGGATGGCGCCGTGGATCTCGGGCGGGGAGGCATCGTGGGATGTTGGAGACGTGGACGGCGCCCTAATACGGCAGGGCGCCGGCCGGGTTGAAGCACAGCGTACTTTACGCTGCCGATTTTTTTTCGCGCAGCCACTTGTAATGTGTAGCATATAGTATACAGTACACATTATGAGTTTTGGTAGTCATGTTCGTTCGAGCCGCGAGGCCCGCTTGAAATTGGATCGAAGCTATTCCGTTCGCCAAGTGGCAGCACGGATCGGCGTCGAGCCTTCCTACCTCAGTAAAGTGGAAAGAGATGAGCAACCACCACCGTCGGAGCAGAAAATCCGTCGTCTTGCTGAAGAGCTCGACGAGGATGTGGATGTACTCCTCGCGATGGCCGGTAAGGTCAGTGAAGATCTACGCCACACAATCATTAAACGTCCTAAACTTTTCGCGGAAATGATTCGAGAATTGCAGGACATGCCGGACCACGCAGTGCTTCGCCTCGTGCGCGAAGTCCGCGATGGTGACTGGTAACAAGGAGGAGCCATGATCGAGTTAAGAGAAAACAGTCTGCAAATTTCATTTCCCGAAGTTCATGCCGACGCCAGGATGTCGGTCGAATTCCAGCGAACCTTGCGCATCCCTGACGACGGTGAAACCTATCCACTGCCGGCCGGGCTGGGCGCTTTTCCCTGTCAGCATGTCGACGACTACGCCCAGACAGTGCCGACAAATTGGCTGGAACGCGGGGGCATAATGCTGCCGATGTATCAATCAGAAGCAATGTGGATCAACTTCTCTGGTGACTATATCTCGGACCGGGAAACCTGTTATCCATTTGCAATGAAGATTGCCGCCGGAAAAATCAATGCCGTGACCGGCAAAAAACATAAGAACAAACTCAAGAAAGCGCCTCAGGACTATGTAGTCGTCCCTGAGCAACCGTGGCTGGATGGCTTTTGCGTTGAACAGGGAGTAATTCGCCAGTTCGTCGCCATGCCGCTCGGTGATGGTTACTCGGCCGAAGAGCAAATCACCGGAGAAGCGGAGCACGGAGGCCTTCAGATCATTGTGTATCCCATGAAGCGGGAAGTGTTCGAGCAACGCTTTCCCAAGATCCAGCGACAGGAGTTTCGCGGCGAGCCAATGTTGCTTCACTCACCCATGGAGGACGTTTACGTTTGTGACGCAGCCCCGGACATGGGACTGGCGCCCGGCGGCAGAATGAAACAGGAAATCTATGATGACCCGTTTGATTTTTCGGACTGGGACCAGGTAAATGCCAGTCGGTGCTTTGTGCACCTCGCCAACTCGCTGGTATGGCGTCAAATCACCGGCGAAGAGGCTCCCACCGTTCCGCCGACCTCTGAGGAGTACGGCAACAGTGACCTGCCATGGTTCGACTACTACAGTGAAGCGACGGCGGTGGAGGGTTCAAAGATCTTGAACGAACTCAAAAGCGTTGCAACCATCGGGAAGCAGGCCGGCAAGAACCCACTTCCGGAAAACGCATCCGTCACGGTCGATGACGTCCAGCTGATTCGTAGAGGACTATCGGAAGACGAAGTGCGTGACAGTCAGTTTTAGTCGCAC
>JASLZG010000412.1 GCA_030754995.1 Lentisphaeria bacterium | reverse complement strand
CCGGCCGCTGGCCCCCGTGCGTGTCGGCGAGATCTTCCAGGTCCGCGTACTCGTGCAGGAAGACAGTGATCTGGCTGAGGGCTTCCGCGGCGGTCCGCTCGATCTGTTTTTCGACAATGACCTTGTGCAGTACCACGGCAGTTTCAATCCGGATCACATCCTGCAACCACCGTACGATGCATTCCTCACGCACGGCGCATTGCAGGACGGACTGGTCGACGACCTCGGCGGCCTCGCAATACAAAGCGGGCTGGGTGACGGTACTGCTGTCACCTATGCCGTGTTGAGTTTCGAGGCAACCACACCGGGTGCCGCAGTTTTCCGCGCCGGCCCCGGCGAGTCCGGCTTCGCACTGACACCGCCGGTCGGCCAGATCGATACCGATGAGATCTTCTACGGCAACGCCGTGATCGTCAACATTGAAGACGACACGGAATCGGCCGACGCCGACGCCTGGACCTTCGAGCTCGACATCAACAACGGCACTGTCCCGCAGGTATCCATCGGCATGGCCGCCGGCGCCAGTGATCTTTACGACCCGGCGCATGACTGGTTCGGTTCCGGTACCGCCGCACTCGAAACGATGACGGCGGACCTCAATCGTGACGTCCGCGACATTGCGACCGCCGCACGCTGGCGGTTGCGCGTACAGGGCGCCGCGAGCGAGGCAACTGTGGTCAGCTGGGATTCAGCAATGGTGCCCGCCGGCGGATTGCTGCTGCGCCGGACAGATGCACTGGGTACACCGACCGGTGCCGGTGTCGGCATGGGCAACGACACGTTTTACACGATCAACCCCGGTGAGCTCGCCTACTTCGAAATTATTTTCGGCGGCGTGCCGTTCGACCTCACGATCTCCGGCGGCTGGAACATAATTTCCATTCCCGTCGAACCGTTCGACGCCGGCGTCAACGCCGTGCTGCAGGGTGCCAACACGGGAGTTGTCTGGGGCTGGGACGGCGCCTACGTCGCGGCCGACGCCATTACACCGAAAGCCGGCTATTGGGTTTACCGTGGTGGCGGCGCAACGATCATCACCATCTACGGCGCGCCGGTTGCCGACACAACCGTCACTGTCGATGCCGGCTGGAATCTCGTTGGGCCTGTTGCCGCGCCACCGTACACACCGGTGACGGTCGACGTGCAGCCGGCCAATGCACTCGAGAGTGTCATCTGGATTTACCTCCACGGACGGTACCAATCAGTCAACGCCCTGCAGCCCGGCTTCGGTCACTGGCTGCGCGCCGGCGAGTCGGCAACGCTCAACGACTGAGTCGTCGACAACGCATCTTTGTACCGTGCGATTATCAAGCTTACGCATCAGTATTATTTCTTCACGCCTTTCATGAACGACGCCAGGGATCCGTTCTCTCTTGCGGCAAAGTGTAATCGCCACTGCCTTGAAGAATTTCCTTTTTCCCAATCGGGCCAAACCGTAATCGCCCTGATCAGGGTCCAACCGTACCGGTCGAAAATTTTTTAATATTTCATTTCCGTATTTCCCAGGCTAACAAACCGATCGACCTTACTGACAATGTTGATCGTTGTCAGCAGCGCTCACATGCGTTTGCACGCCTAAAGTTTTTTAAGAATTAATTTGCTTCTGATCTCTGCCGCTGTACTTTTCGCTTAACTTCGAAACTGCAAATGTTACGGTCGATGCGTTCAACGTATTAACTTCCGCCGGCATGCTTAGGTCGGATTCTCGTGAATCCACTGACAACATACCAATGGGTTGCGCACACGATGGCACAAGCCGTCAAACAAAAACCTTCGAAGTACGTCTACTTTTTCGGTGGCGGAAAAGCTGAAGGTCGCGGCGATCAGAAACAGTTGCTCGGCGGCAAAGGCGCGGGCCTGGCAGAGATGACCAACATCGGCCTGCCGGTGCCGCCTGGATTCACGTTGACGACGAACGCGTGCGCCGCGTACTATCAAGGCAAACGCAAGTGGCCCACCGGCCTCGACGATCAAGTCAAGCGCAACGTCGCAAAACTCGAACGGCTGCTCGGCAAGAAACTCGGTGACCCCAACGATCCACTGCTCGTATCCGTACGTTCAGGTGCAGCGATGTCAATGCCCGGCATGATGGAGACCATCCTCAACCTTGGACTCAACGACAAGTCCGTCGAAGGCCTTGCCGCGAAAACGAAGAACCCGCGCTTCGCCTACGACGCCTATCGCCGCTTCATTATGATGTACGGGACGACAGCCATGGGGTTGAGCAAGGAAAAATTTGAAGACGTTTTCGAAATCTACAAACACAGCGTTGTCGCCCGGCGTCTCGGGCGCAAGAAAAAACAGCCCGTGGCCGACACCGAGATCAACGCCGACGAACTGAAGGATCTCTGTGGCCGGCTCAAGGCGAAATACCGCACAATGGTTCGCCAGGAATTCCCCCAGAACCCCCGGGACCAGCTCGTCGGCTCGATCAATGCGGTCTTCAACAGCTGGATGGCCGACAAGGCAGTCACCTATCGCAAGGTCGAAAAGATCAGCGGGCGCGATGTCAACGGCACCGGCGTCAATATCTGCACCATGGTGTTCGGCAACAAGGGCGAAACCAGCGGCACCGGCGTCGCCTTCACGCGCGACCCGAACACCGGCCGAAACGTTTTCTACGGCGACTACCTGTTCAACGCCCAGGGCGAGGACGTGGTTGCCGGCATCCGCACGCCGGTGAAGTTGTCGGCATTGCAGCGTCGCGACCGCCGCGCCTATAAACAGCTCATGGGTGTGCGCCAGACCCTCGAGCGGCATTACCGTGACATGCAGGACATCGAGTTTACTGTCGAGGAAGGCACGCTCTACATGCTGCAGACACGCCGCGGCAAGCGCACGCCAATGGCAACCTTCAAGATCGCTGTCGACATGGTCAAGGAAGGCCTGATCAAGAAAACCGAGGCCGTCAGCCGCATCGAACCCGAAGACATCGAGCGACTCTTCTATCCGGAGATCGACCCGGGCATCAGTGCCGCCGATCGCGGCAAAGCCCTGCTGGCAACAGGTATCAATGCCGTGCCCGGCGCTGCCGCGGGTCGAATTTATTTCACCGCCGATACGGCCGAAGCAGCCGCAGGAAAGGACCGGGTGATTCTGGTCCGCAAGGAAACCAGCCCGGAGGATATCGGCGGCATGCACGCGGCCCGCGGCATCCTGACGCAGACCGGCGGCAAGACCAGCCACGCTGCCGTGGTCGCCCGCGGTTGGGGCAAGTGCTGTATCGTCGGATGCGATGCGTTGTCGATCGATTACGCGAAGAAACGCCTGAGCGTCAACGGGCGGAACTTCAAGGAAGGCGACTACATCACACTCGACGGCTCCGCCGGCGAGGTCTACCAGGGCGACATGCAGCTGGTCAATCCCTCGATGCCGACGGAATACAGGCAACTGATGACGTGGGTCGATGGCCTGCGCAAAATCAAGGTGCGCACGAATGCCGACAGCCCCGGCGATGCCGCGGTGGCAATCGACATGGGCGCCGAAGGCATCGGCCTCTGTCGCACCGAGCACATGTTCTTCGGCGACGGTCGTATCGACAGGTTCCAGCAGATGATCCTGGCCGAGACCGAATCGCAACGCCGCAAGGCACTGAAGAGATTGCTGCCGGTCCAGCGGCGTGATTTCGCCGGCATCTTCAAGACCATGGGCAAGCGGCCGGTGACTATCCGGCTGCTCGATCCG
>JASLZG010000411.1 GCA_030754995.1 Lentisphaeria bacterium | reverse complement strand
GCGGCGTGACGATCATCTGCGCCACCCACGACCACCGCATGCTGGACATCTGTTGCCGGCTGGTCTGGATCCGCGATGGCCAGGTGGAACGCGTGGCACGCCGTGACGAGGTTGAAATCTCGGTCGGCCAAATCGAGGGGGAATCATGATGCGGCTGCACCGGTTGATGATGTTGCTGATCGGTACCGTGATGGCGGCAGCGGCCGAAGGTGTGGATGACGCACGAATAGAGGCCGACCTGCGGGTGCTGACCGCAGAGCCTCATCGGCTCACCGGCAGCCCGGCCTGCGCCCGCGCCGCCGATCATCTGGTCAGCCGCCTGCGCGAGGCCGGCGTCAAACATGTCTGGGAACAGACCTACCGGACCGCGGTCTTGAAGTCCGGTGTGTGCGAACTGACCGCTGCCGACCGCACGTTCCCGCTGCAGCCGGTGCGGCCCAACGGCATTGTCCCGCCGTCCACTGCCGCCGCCGGGGTCACGGGCCCATTGCTATACGTGGGGTCTGGTGACCTCAATGCGTACCCCGACCAGTTCCCGCCGGGGGCGCTGGTACTGATGGATTACGCCAGCGGTGACAACTGGCGCCGCGCCTTTCAGTTGGGCGCCCAGGCCGTGGTCTTCGCCGGCGATCGCGGGCAAGCGAGCCGCGAACATTCCTTCAGTACCGAGGCCCCAGCCAATTTTGTCCGGGTCTACTACGACGGGCCAGCGACGGACCTGCCCGTTGGTGAAACCGTTACGCTTCGCTGTGCGGTCACCTGGGAGCCGGGCACGGGCCGCAACGTCATCGCCATGATCCCCGGCACGGATCCGGTGTTCGACCAGGCGCGCGGTCCGGAGGCCCTGGTTCTGGCCGCACCGCTGGACAGTTTCGGCGAGGTCCCGACCCTCGCGGCTGGATCGCGGGCCGCCGCCAATGCCGCCGTGCTGCTCGAGTACGCGCGGGCGTTGCAGGAAAACCCGGTGCGGCGCCACATGATCATCGCCTTCTTCGACAGCCAGTCCTGGGGTCATGGAGGTGCCAGTCTCTTTTACCGGCTGCTGGAGAATCCGAAGCGCCTTGTCAAGGCCCAGCTCAGTGAGCGGATCGCCACGCGCCAGGCGGAACAAGCTCTGATCACCGCCCTGACGAAACAGTTCTCCGCAGCATATCCGCCGGCTGGACATGACCACGCCGCCCACATGCGCAATGACCTGATGGACATCGCGGCCGATCATGTGGACAAGATTGATGACAAGCTCCACGAACTGCGCTTGCGCCTCGCCGGAAAAGAGGGAACCGGCAAAGCGGCAACCGGGCAGGCGGAGAAAGACGCCCTGCAAACGGAACTGGAGAGATTGACCGCCGACAAGTTCGACTGGAACGGGGTCCGCCGGCACCTCAACAAATACAAGGGCGCCGACGCCACCTGGCCCGAGGATACGGCGGTTAAACGCCGGCTGGAGGCGGTGCTCGACGACTACACTGTTCTCCTCCGCCGGCGTCAGGTTGAATTGACGGCCCTGGCCGCAACCCACGAAGTCGAGCAAGCCATGACCGACACCTTCGGCGACGCCTGGCTGGCGCTGCATCTGTCGATGATGCTCGGGGACACGACAGGGCACTGGGGACTGGTTGTCGGCGACGGTTCCCTAATGAGGTCAATCAACGACATGCCCGGGCTTTACGCCGGCATCCAGACCCGGTTCCTCAAGGCGTGTGAGGAGGCAAAAGCAGCCGGCGTAGGCGGCCGACTCGCAGTTCGCCAAAGCATGGATCTCAGCGATTTGCAGGGTGACGCGATGCTGGGTACCGGGGCCTACACCCACAGTGGCAGTATGGCCGGGAGACTGGGGATCTACAACTTGGCGATCGGCACCCTTCAAGACGGAATGTGGCGCGTAGGCACGCCGGCGGACACGACCGCAAACCTGAAGCTGGACCGGCTGACGGCGCAGGCAGGCGATCTCCTGCCAGTCCTTCGCCGGGTCGCCAACGATCCAGCCCTGAGCCTTGCCCACGGCATCCAGCCGTTGGGCTCCTATGTCTATCCCACATTCAGGCAGAACCGGCTTGAAGGCAGCCTGGTCTTAACCGCCGGTGCCGCCAGCGCCATGCCCAATCGCCCGGTGCGCAACGCGATGGTGATTGCAACAGGGTGGCACGCCGGGCGGCACGACGCCCTGCCGGGGTTCAACAACTTTTTCGTCGGTTACACCGATAGTTCGGGAACCCTGCAGATCTTCGCCCCCGAAACAACCTTGACCGGGTTCGCCGCCACCTTTGACCGGCGCGGTGCGGTGGACCTGTGCGTGAGTACCGAGAAAAGCGTCACCCTCGCCGAACGCGTGCATCTTTATCCTGTCAGGCACGGTGCCCTCATCCACCCACCGACCGTGGATCCGTTTCTCGAACTCCGGCCGCTGGACGGCCCGAGCAACGGGGCGCTGCCAAAGAAGAAGACCTACTCCGTCTCCTACGATGGCGTCACGTCATGGTACGTGGAAAAGCGGACCAGAACTCTGAAACTTTTCGGCACCAGTTTCTCCGCAACCGTGGGGCTTACCGGCAGCGGCGCCGACGGCGACACGGGCGGGACCGGGGTCGGCGTGCCGGTGGAACGTCCGGTCACCGGGTCGGTCACCGGTGCCATCGCGCGGGACCTGTGGGTTCTCAACGAGGCCCGGCTCGCGAGCCTGCGTGAACGCGGGATAATGGATAGCTCCCTGGAGGAGCTCCACGGCCGTGCCGAAGATTTGCTGCGCACTGCGGACACCGCAACGGACACCGCGGCCGTCGAAGCCGCCAGGGCCGAGGCCCTGGCCCTGCAGCATCAAACGTACGAGCCGGTGCGATCCATGCTCAACGACCTGGTGAAAGCGGTGCTGTTCCTCCTCGCACTGTGCGTGCCGTTCGCCTTCGCCCTCGAGCGGTTGCTCATCGGCAGCACCCGGATCTACGCCCAGCTTGCCGGGTTCATCGCGATCTTCCTCGTCACTTTTCTGCTGCTCTACATCAGTCACCCCGCCTTCGCCATTGCCAATACGCCGATAATCATCTTCCTCGGCTTCGCCGTCGTGGTTCTCTCCAGTCTTGTGATTGTCATCATCATGCGGAAGTTCGAGACCGAGCTGCGGATCCTGCAAGGTATGGAGTCCACCCTGCATTCCACCGATGTTTCACGTGTCGGCACCATCCTGGCCGCCATGAGCATGGGGATTTCCTCAATGCGCCGCCGCCCGCTGCGTACCGCCCTGACCGCGGTGACCATCATCCTGCTGACCTTTACCATCCTCGGGTTCGCATCGTTCGGCACCAAGCGCGCGGTGCTCACGTTCTTCGTTCAGCCCGCCACGGAGACGCCGGGCGTATTCATCCGGCAGCTCACCTGGAAACCCCTGGCCGAGGATGTGACGGCAGCGATCCGCCGGCGCTGGGCGACCGACGCCGACGCCGCTGTCCGGCGCTGGGGCAGTTCGACGGATAAAAATCCCGTTCACGCCATCATGAGTGCTGACGGCCAGGGCAATTTCGTCAGTTTCGCGGCGATCCTGGGAATCGACCGTTTGGAACTCGATCACCGCCCCGAGCTGGCCGCCCTCCTCACCTCACCGGCGACCCACGACACGTCGGTGTGGGTCACTACGGCGGCAGCAGCCCGCGCCGGGGTCGTCACCGGCGACTCGGTCTGGATCAACGGCCGCCGCCTGGTTGTGG
>JASLZG010000410.1 GCA_030754995.1 Lentisphaeria bacterium | reverse complement strand
TCGGCGACGACGTCGAACCGATCGCCTCGGAAGTCTTCTACAAGCCGGCGCACGTCGGTTCAGCCGCGCCATACCACCAGGACAACGCCTTCCTGCACCTGGAACCGGCCGCCGGCGCGGTGGTCTGGATCGCCGTGGACGACACCACCGTAGCCAACGGCGCCGTCCATTACGCCAGGGGTTCACAGCGGCTCGGCGACCTGTCCCATTTTGAAACCGATGTCGAACTGTTCAGCAAAGGCCTGTCCTCGATACCCGACCTGGACTCCTACCCGGAGGTGCCGGCCATCCTGAGGCGCGGCGACGCCTCGATTCACGACTTCCTGTGTGCCCACCGCAGCGGGCCGAACAAGACGGCGCAGCACCGCCGCGGCCTGGTGCTGAACTACAAGAGCGTGAACGCCACGGTCAACGAGGCGCAAGCCGCCGCCCACCGAAAGTACATTGAACGGTTCACGCCGCCGGGCTAAGGGAAAAAGCAGGAACACGTTGCAATAGGGGGTCACAGATCCATGGTTCCACCAAACATGCAAGTGGAAAACCGCCGATCACCGACTCCACCGCCACTTTGAATCCACCACAATTCATTCCCCGTCTCCGGAAAAGGATGATTTCGATGGTTCCCGCCCCCCCAAAGGCAACAAAGCGTGTCGCAAATGCCCCATGACCAACCAGTGACCGTGGCAATCATCGGCGCCGGCAACCGCTCGCTGGTCTATAGTGCATACGCTTTACAGCACCCGGACAAGATGCGGGTTGTCGCAGTGGCGGAGCCGGATGAGTTGCGCCGTGACAAGGCTTCCCGGCGGTTCGACATCCCGTTGCAGCACCGTTTCGAAAGTGCCGAAGCATTCGCCCGGCAACCGCAGATGGCCGACGCCGTGATCAACGGCACCATGGACCGGTTGCACGTTTCAACCACCCTGCCGCTGATCGCGGCAGGGTATCATATCCTGCTGGAAAAACCGATCGCAACCTCGCAGGCGGAATTCGCGACCCTCATCGGCGCGGCACAGAACGCCAGCCAGAGGCTGATGGTCTGTCATGTGCTGCGCCACGCGCCTTTTTACGTTGCCGTTCAACGTGAAATTGCCCAGGGGCGAATCGGTGAAATAATGACCATCAACACCAGCGAGAACGTCGGGTACGATCACATGGGCGAAAGCTTTGTGCGCGGCAAATGGAATCGCGAGGAAGTCTGTCCCATGCTGCTCGCAAAGTGCTGTCACGACCTCGACCTGATCTGCTGGTTCAAGCAGGGCGCCGCGCCGGAACGCGTTTCAAGTTTCGGTTCGTTGATGTATTTCCGGCAGGAAAATGCCCCGCCCGGTTCCGGGTCGCGGTGCCTGGCGGACTGCGCTATTGAAGCCGCCTGTCACTACTCCGCCAGGAAAAACTTCATCGGCAACGATGTCTATGGGACGCATGTGTGGCGCGGCATTGAACACATTGCCGATTCCACCGACGAACAGAAACTTGAATACCTGAAAAATGACAGCCCCCACGGCCGCTGTGTCTGGCGCTGTGACAACGACGTGGTCGATCATCAATCGGTGATGATTGAGTTCGATGACGGGGCGGTCGCCACACACGACATGATCGGTGGCACGGCCAAGCCCTGCCGAACCATCCATATCCGTGGTACGGAAGGGGAAATTCAAGGCACCATGGAGGACGGCTGTTGTGTAGTCAGGAAACCGGATGCCGACCGGGGCAACGCGTACACCGAGGAAATCATCGAGATTGACGTGAGTGGGGATATGCATGGCGGCGGCGACCTGCGGCTTGTCAAGGATTTCGTGCGGGTCGTTCGCGGTGAGCAACCGTCGGCTTCCACAACCGACCTGATGGATTCAATTCACGGACATGAGATCGGTTACGCCGCAGACCAGGCAATGCGCCAGGGCTGTGTGGTCAACCTCGATCGGTGAAGTGCGGAGAACGTGGGTATGATATTCCGAAAACAAGCGGAACCGGCACGGTTGAAAGATGAGCCGCGACACATCGCGGCCGCCTGGTGGCTTGTTGTCCTGGTCATGCCACTGCTGGCGATGAGCGAGGCTGTCGACGGGCGCGAGCTGCTCGCCCACGGCGATTTCGAGGCGGGCGAATCAGCATGGGAGCCGTGGCATTGCAAGGGCGCCGGCGCCGTCGGGGTGGTCTACTCATCAAGCGACGACACGCGACCGGACTCAACCGGCAAACGATCGCTGCAAATCGACACCACCGATACGTTCACCTGCGATAACTGGATAAAACGGCCGGTGTACGGCCTTCGCGGCGACGGGAAATACCGGTTCTCCATCTGGTACAAGATCGTCGCCGGCGGTAACCCCGACGGCCCGATCGAAAGCGTCATCGTCCGGAACATGAAAAACGATACCAATCAGGACCGCCTCGACCTGTATTTCGATATGACGGTCGACGGCCAGTGGAAATACGTCGCCGGTGAGTTCACTGCCGAAGCGACCACGACCCCTGAAGATTTCTACAGAATGATGGTGCACCCGCATGTGAGGGGCAAGGGCGGCAAGGGCGGCATCATTCGGCTCGACGACTTTTCACTGTGGGATCTCGACCCCCTGCCGGTCGCTCCCCATCCGTACGCGCCGAGCTACGGCAATCCAGAGCTGGTGAGCAAACCGGTCCCTGCAGAACCGCCCGTTGTCATGAACCCGACAATGGCGGACAAGGCGCTGGCAAAGCTGATGAGCAAAGCGGCCGATGCGAAAGCAAAGCGCTCTGGGGAAGTCGAGGCAGGAATACTGGATGGATTCCCCTACCTGCGCAATGAACAGGTGATTTACTTGTGGTCGGGGGCGGAAAACGGCGGGGGCATCCTGAGAATCCGTGATTTGAGATCAGGGAAACAACTCCTGAGGGTAGAGGCATCGGAGGCGACGCTGTGGAAGTTGGACCTGAAGAGAAGCGACGGAGAACGACTGTCCCATGGGAATGCGGGCGTGCCGTACAAGGTGAAGTTCGCGGCGCGGAAAGGGGAAGGGAAGCTCTCGTTCACCTGGCCTTTGGCAGACGTGCGGGTCAAGGTGGAAACGCGACTGCGAAGCGGCGAGAGCCTGGCACGGTCGAGGATACAGGTCAAGGCGAGGAACGGGGGACCGGGGCTGGTGACCGTGACCTTTCCTGTGCTGACAGGCCTCCTGCCTTTCACCAAGGGCGGTGAGAGCGACCAGATACTCAGTACGAACGCCATGGGGGAAGTGAAGAAATCCCCGCTTGTTTCGGGCGAGACACTGAACTACAAATATCCGCTTGCATCGATGCAGTTCACGGCGCTCATGGGTAATGGACAGGGACTCTACTGTGCCGAGGAAGACGGCCAGGCCAATCGCAAGTATTTCATCTGGACACCGGATGCAGAGAGCGGCAGGCTGGCCTTTTCCATTGCGCATCCGGTACTGAATTGGGGAGCAAAGGCGCTGGTGCGCGAGTATCGCAGCCCCGGTGATATCGTCGTGGGACCGTTCCAGGGCGACTGGTTTGACGCAGCGCGGATTTACCGAAAGTGGGCTTTGACAGCCCCCTGGTGCAGGAAGGGACCGATCCATGAGCGGGCGGATTATCCGCAGTGGCTTGTCAAGCTGGCGTATTGGACAGGCAACCGCCTGAAGAACGGCGGAAATATCGAGGTCGAGGAGTTGCATAGAAATTTCTACGATGTGCCGGAGAGCGCCATCTGCCACGATTACGGCTGGATGTCAGA
>JASLZG010000040.1:13255-22956 GCA_030754995.1 Lentisphaeria bacterium | reverse complement strand
ATGAGCGCAAAGCCGGCGGCCATTGCCAGCAGCGGCGAGAAGCGGCGCCACGGGGAAACCCGGTGCGGTTGCACTGGCGCCGCTGCCGCCGGCACATCGGCCTTGAGGGCAGCGACGGCACGTTGTTTGTCCTCCGCCGGCATTTTCAATTCCGGCTCGGTGGTCGCTTCGAGGACGCGGCGGATGTTGTCTTCGAGATGGTCCATGAGTCAGGTCCTGGCGTCGGCCTTGGGGTATTCAAGGGATTCTACAAAGGTTTCGAAAGCGGTTTTGAAAGCCAGGCGCGCCCGGTGCAGCAGGCTTTTGGCGGCGCCCTCGCTGATGCCGAAGCTGATGCCGACATCGCGCGTGGACTTTTTCCGGTAGTAGTATTCGTCCAGGGCCTGCCGATAATTGGTGGGGATGCTGGACATGGTCATCTGGACGATGCTGGTGAGCTCGGAACGTTCCAGCAGCTCGCCGGGCAGGGGTTCGGTGGCAAGGTTCCTGTAGGCGCGCGCCAGGGTTGCGTCGAGCTGTTCCCAGTCCTGCGGGATCGGCGTCAGGCGCTCGGCGTGGCGCCGGGCGCGTTTGATGTGGTTGCGGCTGAGATAGGTCAGCCAGGTGAACATCGTGCCGCGTTCACGGTCGTATTGCCGGATCTTGTGGATTGCGTCGACGAAGGTGTCCTGCACCACGTCGGCAGCGGCTTCGCGGTTTTGGCCGACACGGTAGTAGGCGAAGTTGTAGAGCGCGTCGGAATACTGCGTAAACCAGCGATCGATAGCTTCCGGCTCGCGGGCATGCAGGCGGCGGCATGTCTCGGCGTCCAGGAAGCCGTCCTTCTGCGTCGTAGTACTCATATCGCCGGGGTCCTCGGGTTTCATGGAGAAATGTACCGGAGGCCGGGCGTGGTTACGCCGATTCTGGCAATTTTTTCGACGTCAGCCGGCGTAGGCGTGCTGTTCGCTGCCGGCGACGCCGACATCGGCCTTGAACAGGCCGCCAGCGAGCGGCTGTTCATCGATGTCTTCGACCCGTTCCGACGCGGTGGTGATATAGAGGGTCGAGAAATCCGGGCCGCCGAAGGCGCAGGCAGTGACATTCGAGCATGGCATCTTGACGCCGCCGATGCACTCGCCGGTCTCCGGATCGTAGCGACGGCAGTGCCAACCGCCCCAGTGCCCGACCCAGAGTTTGCCCTCGAGGTCAATGGTCATGCCGTCGGGCCATTGATATTCTTCGGGGACCTTGACGACGGTGCGGCGATTGCTGAGGCTGCCGGTGCCGGGGTCGAAGTCGAAGGCGTCGATCTTGAAGGTCGGGGTATCGATGTAGTACATCGTCGACTGGTCCGTGCTCCAGCAGATGCCGTTGGAGATGGTGATGTCGTCGAACATGGGGCGGATGCTGTGATCGGGATCAAGGCGGTACATGGTGCCGCTGGTGGAGTCTTCGGATATCGGCATGGTACCGGTCCAGAGCCGGCCCTGTGGGTCGCATTTACCGTCGTTGCAGCGGTTCGCCGGGTTGTCCGCCTCGACCTCGGCCAATTTGGTCAGGGCGCCGGTGTCGAGGTCGAGCGCGGCGAATTGATCCGGCAGCGCGACCACCGCACCACCGCAGGCCCGCGGCACGATGGTGCCGGGCATGTCAGCCAGGACGAGGTGGCGGTCGCGGCCGGTGGCCGGGTCGTATATATGTACTTCGTTCTCGAGGATATTGACCCACAGCAGCACGTTGTTCACGTGATCCCATATCGGTCCTTCGCCGAGTCGCGCTTTAGCGTCGAGCACCAGTTCCACATCGTAAGCCATGGTCGTCTCCTCGTGTGTCTTTTTTGGCAGTCCGGGTCACTGCGGATCCAACATGTGACCGCAGGGAGGCTTGTCCGCTAATATAAAGGGATGCGAACCAAGATCCAGCGGAGTATATTCACGGATGGAAATGGATCTGCATGACCTGGCAAAACGCGTGCAGCTGGGGATCCGTCGAAAGCAGGTGGTCCTGGGCCGCGACAAGCTGTTCAATCTCGGCAAGCGCGGGCTTGTGGGCCTGGTGTGGGCAACCGAGGACCTGTCGCGGCGCGCCGCCGGCAAGCTGGTGATCGACTGCGGCAACTTCGGGGTGCCGCTGCTGCACCTGGGGAGGATGGCGGACATTGGTGAAATCACGGGCGCGCCGCGAACCAAGGTATACGTCATCAAGAAGTCGTTTTCCGGATTGAACACGGTGTTGCGGGAATTGCCCCACGCTTAGGCTGGGTGATACGGACCCGACCGGCTTCGCTGCTGCAGTGGCATTCACAGGCACCTCCTCTACATTGTATTTTCTTGAAGCGCGGTTGTTTCTTTACGTCTATTTCATCGACAAGACGGTCGTCCGGCTGTCACATGTAATTGACACGGCTGCCTGTGTACCGGCCGGATCGGCGGGCCGGCAAGGAGTAGCGGTTATATGGACAACTCAAAGTTGCCGTCGGAAATCGCTGGTGAATGGATTTGGGAAACCGGTGGCCTCGACAAGGTTGAGAGTTACGTTTTTTTCCGGCGCGAGTTTTCACTGACGGAAACGCCGGGCCTTGCGGAACTGTGGGTCACGGCAAACACGACGTACCACCTCTACGTCAACGGGCGGCATTTTTGCCGCGGCCCGGCAGCTGCAACTTCAGGCGGCAGCTACGTATCGCTCTTCGACATCACCTCCTGCCTGGAGGTGGGGTCCAATCTCATCGCGGCGGTCGCCCACAATACGCATCTGACCCGCCATTCGGGCTGCCGCAAGCCGAGCGGCTTCTGGTGCCAGCTCAACCTGGACGCACTGCCGACCGTCTGGAGCGACGGTGACTGGCAGGTTTTCCGGGGCGAATGTTTCCAGGAAAACCAGCCGCGTGTGGCGCCCGGCGGCGCCTTTGTCGAGTCGGTCGACCTGCAGCGCTACCCGGTAGACTGGCAGCTGGCCGGTGCCGACACAACAGGCTGGGAACAGGTGGATTACATGGTGCCGGTCGAGCCTGAGCGCTTTCTGGCGGCACCCGATTTGGCGCCGTTATCCGAGCACGTACCGTTCGTCAGCATCGTTTCCTGTGGTGAGCTTGAGCAACAGCGGGTGGCACTGAACATCTGCTTCAACCGGGTGACGCGGCAGGCGCACGGCCTGTATGCCGGCGAGACCCGCGTCTCGTGCGAGGCGGCCAGTCAGGTTCCGTTCAAAATCTATTGCGACGATCCGTACTACCTGTACGTCAACGGCCGGCTGATCAAGAAGCAAGGCGGCAACCAGCAGGCCAACTGGGCGGACCCGGGTTGGTTCACGCCGCGCGGTTATCTTCAGTCTGATCCGGTCGACCCGGAGGCGGCACTCGACCTGCAGGAAGGTTGGAACAGCATTCTGTTCGTGCAGCAGGTGGAGCAAGGCAGCGCCGGCGCGACGCTGGCCATCGACGCGCCGACCGACACATTGAAGTTCGTCCGGGGCACCGACAATTTCAGCCTGCCGGGCTGGAAAGTGATCGGGCCGCTGAAACTTGCCTTTGACGAGGTTTCCCCGTCGCTCAATACTGCCGACACGGAAGTGCACTACTACAACTTCGAGCCGTGCGACGTTGCCGCTCACATGACGACGCATGACGCACTCAACACAGAACAGGCGGCAGACGCGGCCGGCCCCGTCGAACTGGCACAGGGGTGCTTTGTCGTCTTCGGGCTGGAGCGTCACATGCGCGGTTGCCCGGAATTCACCGTCAACGGATCAGCGGGTGATGTTCTGGATATTTTCTACGGCGACGTGCTGCACGACGGTATCGTAGTGCCATTCGCCAACGGCCGGCGCAATGTCATCAGCCTGCATCTCAGCGACCTGGAAACCTTGTGGCACTCGGTTGCCGCACAAGGGTTCCGTTACATCATGATCTACGCCCGGCGGGCCCACGATGCGATCAGCATCACCAACGCCGGTATTCGCAAGGTCAGCTTTTCCTTCAAGGATCCCGGTGATTTCAACAGTTCGGACGCGCTGCTCAACAGAATCTGGATGACCGGCGCCCATACGCTGGACGCAACCTACGACTACACCTACCGCGATTCCGGCACCGGCGTCGATGGGCAGTTGCTCGGCAACGCCATGATCCAGGCGGTCACCAGCAATTTTCTGATCGGCGACTTCACCCTGTCGGCCAAGGGGCTGCGTGAATTTGCCGAGGCTCAACTGCCGACCGGCGAATTCCGTGCAATGGCGCCGACGGACTACGCCGTCCGCCTGCACGACCATGCGCTGCTGTGGCCGGTATGGCTGCAGAAGCATGTGCTGCATACGGGAGAGAAGGCGCTGGTCGAGGAGTTTGCGGAAAACCTCAAGGGCCTGTTCGATTACTTTGACAGCCTCGTCGATCCGGCACTCGACGTCCTGGGCGATCCTGATATGGCGGTCAATAGGGACATCGATATCGATGTCGACGGGATTGACCGCGGCGGAATCTCGACGGCGCTCAATGCCTTGTACTGCCATTCGCTGCTGCGCGGCAACTGGTTGTTCGACTATATCGGCAAGGACGCGGAAGCCGAGACCTGCCGCCAGCGGGCGTCCAACATCGCCCACAAGATAAGGGGATTGACCTGGAACGACGAAAAAAAACTGTTCGCCGACAACTGGTTCGGCGGCCGCCAGGGCGGGCGCTGCTCCCTGCAGACCAACATCCTGGCGATCTACGCCGGGATCGCCCACCCCGAGATACAGCAGGAAATATTCGCCAAGCTGCTGTTTGACTACGCACCGTTTTACGAGACCCCGGAGGACGTCACGCTCGACAACCCTTACTTCAAGTACTTCCTGCTCGAAACCGCCTTCAACTGCAGCCAGCGGGAATGGGGACTGGATTTCATGCGCTACTACTGGGGCAGCGTGCCGCAGGAGGGCGCAACCACCTGGCGGTCCCCGTGCAACCAGAACGCCGGCAACACCGGGCACGGCTGTCACTGCGCCGGCGCCGCGCTGGCGCCGAACTATTTCCTGATCCGCGAGGTCGTCGGCATACGTCCGGCTTTACCGGGCGCGCGCCGGGTCTATTTCAACCCGCTGTTGACCGCCGCCGAATGGGTACAGGCACAGATTCCCACGAAACACGGACAGATCCGCGTCGAATGGAGCTTCGAGGAAGTCGACCGGCTGGAAATCATCATCGACGCCGATTACCTGCTTGAAGTTGTCCCGACGCTACCGCCCGACTGGGCCAAAATCGTGACGTTTCATGTCAGTGAATTCGTCTCGATCCTGGCACAGGACGAACTTGACGAGCCGGCCCATTCGGAAAGCGAAGAAGCCACAAAATACTCTTGACAGCGCTTCGTCCTGTATTACATTGATCGGTTCGTTCACCCAACTCCCGTGACCTCTGCCCATTTCTGCCGGGCCGGGGGTCATCAATTGGGGAGGCGGGCGCTTGGCCTGCCAACTGGTTCCACAGGAGCAGTATATCATGTATGCAATTATTCAGACTGGCGGCAAACAGTACAAGGTTTCACCGGGCGACGTCGTGGATGTAGAAACTCTCGACGCCGACGCCAGCGATGTTGTGCTGTTCGACCAGGTGCTGGCAATTGGTGAGGGCGACGACGTCAGCATCGGTACACCCAACGTCGCCGGCGCCAGTGTCTCCGGTGAGCTCGTCGAGCAGGGGCGCGGCAAGAAAATCATCGCGTTCAAAATGAAGCGCCGCAAAGGCTACAAGCGCAAGAAGGGCCATCGCCAGAACTTCTCGCGCGTGCGTATTGTCGAAATCACGAAATCGGGCGACAGCAGCCCGAGCGCAGCAGACGAAGACCCCGAGCCCGCTGCCGAAGAATAGAGCATCCGTGAACAACTGCCCGTTCTGCCGCATTGTCGGAGGCGAGATCAACGCCACGGTCCTGTTCGAAGACGAGTTGGTACTGGCCTTCCTCGATATCGCGCCGGTCAATCCCGGACACACCATGTTGATTCCGAAAGAACACCACGCCAGCGTGACGACTGTACCCGCGGACTGCCTGTCGCGGATGATCAGCCTGGCGCCCAAGCTGGCACAGCACATCAGCCGTGTTGTCGACGGCGACGGCTTCAACCTGCACCTGGCAAATGGCGCCTGTGCCGGCCAGACCGTGCCGCATTGTCACCTGCACATCATCCCGCGCCGGCCCACCGACGGTTTCAACTGGGGCTGGCGCAGCCTTGACGAGCTGCCGGCTGCCGAGCACCAGTCCCTCGCGGAGGCAATCCGAAAAAGGGTGCAGGAATCGCTGGTGTAGCCGCTTTCATCTTGGTGAACAGGCGATATTGTTACATGGCAAATGAGGGTTCTCGTATGGGCGTCAATGAAACGTACCTCGATGGTGTCCGGCGAATCGTCGCAGACGATTCACGGTACCCCCCCGAAGCTTACTTCTTCATCCAGGAAGCCGTCACCTACACGGCCGAGCAACTCGAGCGCCGGGGCAACGACGGGAACCAGCACATCACCGGCAAGGAACTGCTCGACGGCATCCGTCAGCACGCCCTCTCCGAGTTCGGGCCGATGGCGCGTCTGGTCTTCGACGAGTGGGGCATCCATTGCACGGAAGACTTCGGCAACATCGTCTTTAGCATGGTCAGCCACAATCTCCTTGGCGCCAGTGATGAAGACACCATCAGCGATTTTCGCGATATTTACGATTTTGAAAAAGCATTCGTCGAAGAATTCCTTCCCGGCAACGAAGACGTGGACATCCCCACGATCGGCTGACTTTCGGCATATTTCGTTCCGTTGAACCACGCCGGCTGAGATTTGATTCAGGCCGCGCTGCCTTCGCCGGCAACACGCCGACGGCGCCGGCGGCACCGCTGCACAATCAGTAAAACGATCAAGGCAGCAGCCGTCGCCGCACTTACTTTCGCGCCGGTCGCCAGGCTTTCCGGTTCGTAGCGCAATTCAAACGTATGCGTGCCCGCCCCGACCAGGACCCCGATCAGGGCATGGTTGACCGGCAACACGTCGTACGTTTTTCCGGTGTCCGGATCGACCGCTCGCCAGCCGCGGCGATAGCTGTCCGTCACGACGATCAGCGTTGGTCCTGCAGCCGTACAACGGATCGTCGGCCGGTTGTAATCAGCTTCCGCAGACATGTCGATGCCGGCCGTGACCGCGCCTGGGGGAGGCTCCGGCAATGATGCCGGCCTATCCCCGGCGGTGACGATGGCGGTCGCGGAAGGATCGAAATCCGGCGACGTCAGACGGTTCAGTGCCGTCTCACTGTCCGGCACAACTTCCCAAGTCGCCGGCACAAAGGCGCGCGGCAATGCACCGGAGAGTTCAAAGACCTTGTACTGCTCGTCGGCGTACACCTCCGTTGCCCCCGGAATGACGTGCCGCGGCGCCCCGATCACATATCGCAGTCGCAACAATGTGAACAAAGGATGAATGCGTCTGACCTCGAGGTATTCATCAACCCTTGCCGCCCTGTTCCCCTGGGTGGCATCGACGAGCTCCGCGTAGCGCCGCGCGACGTCCGGGCCGTAGCCCCAAAGTCCATGCCAGCCATTGGCCATGCTCCGGTTGCTCAGGACGCTGTCAATGAACAGGACGCGTGCATCGCCGATGACTTGCTGTAATTGCGCGGTCATCGGCGCCGGCAGCGGTAACTCATCTTCCGCAAACTGGCGCCGGGCCTGCCATGAAAAGTGGGCCAACTCGAAGCCGGCAACGATCACCAGCGCCGCCGGCAACCATCGGCGTGCCGGGTTCAGGCTGAAGAGCAGGCCGAGCAGCGTGGCAGCCAGGGCGGCTTGGGTGAGCGAGGAGCGGGTCAGCGCGATCGCCTGGGCGACGAACTCAGGGCGGGCGAATCCCTCCGGCCGCAGCGTTACCAGCCCGCTTTCGGAAAAGCTGGTAATGACCGAGCGCCAGGCGGCTGGTGAAACGAATAATGCCGCCGCCGCCAGGACGGCGGCGGCGGCCAGGGCGACGATGCCGGTGCCGGAAAGCCGCCACTGTCGCCCGGCGTCCGTATTCATCGATCCAGCGGCGGCACCGCATACCCGTTGCAGCCCTGCCGCCGCCGCCAGCGCCAGCAACAGATGGGCCACGAACATCGCGTCGGCCGGGCCACGAAAGCGCCCGAAGATCGGCAGCCAATCGTACAGCAGCCGGTGCACCGGTGTCGCACTGCCAAGCGCCACTGCCAGCGCGCCGACAACGATGACGATCACTGCCGGGCGCAATTTGAAGCGTTTGCAGGTGAGCCCGTAAGTGGCCAGCAACAGCCCGGCGACGCCGAAAAACAGACAGTTCGTGTGGAAGTACCATCGCCCCCAGTAGGTGACGCCGTCACTGCCGCCAAAGACAAATGGCACGACCAGCGTTGCCAATGAATCCCAGCCAATACTGTAGGAAGATGCCGTGGCATAGTCGACACTGGTGCTGCGGGTGGATTCCGCGGCAGCCTCGAGGCCCGGCAGAATCTGGATGGCCGCGAGCCCCGCACCAATCAGATAAACAACGGCGAACAGCCCCAGCGAACGGCCCAGCCGCTGCACACGACGGCGCCGTTCCGGGATGTCGGCGCTCGCCGCCCAGCCTGTCAGGACACAGTAGATTCCGGCGAACAGGGCCGTGAGAAAGGCGATCTCGGGAAAGCCCGCCAGTAGCTGCAGGGCGACGATTACCGCGCCGGCAGTCACCCAGCCCGCGGTTGGCCGGGTGCGCAGCCGATCGAGAACCAGCAGGATGCCCGGCGCCCAGGCGATGGTGTCGAGATGGGGCAGGTGCCCGCCGGCGATGCGGGTGTATACGGGCCCGGAGAAGACGAAAAGCAATGCCCCGAACAGCCGCGCCGGACGCTGCAGGGCGTGGCCCCCGAGCCAGCCGTATGTCAAGCTGCCCGCGACCATCAGGTGCAGGATGAATTCCCAATTGATCGCGGTCGTCGTGGGCAGCAGGAGGTAGATCAGGTTGGGCGGGTACAGCACCGCCGCCTGGAAACCGCCGAGCAGTGGGACGCCGCCGAAGATGTACGGATTCCACAGCGGCAGGTTCCCGGCCGCCAGCTCGGAAGCGGTCAGTTCCCGCCAATGCGCGAACAGCAGGTGCACATCGAAGTAGCGGGCCGACAGGACCGTCGAATCGCCGATCAACAGGTCGGCAAAGCCGGTGAGGATCACCGCTGCCAGAATGCCGAGAGCCGCGGCATCCCGCTTCCATTCCTGTCTGTCTTCTGTTGTCACGCCGGTACCGGCGGGTGGTAGCGCGTGACCAGGTGCCGAATCGTCAGGCCCTGCACCAGGATCGAGAAAACCACCACCGTGTAGGTTGCCGTCAGCAGGACGTCCCGCGTGGTGCTCGGCGGCAGCGACAGAACCAGCGCAATGGAAATGCCGCCGCGCAGCCCGGCCCAGGTGATGATCGGGATGGCGCCCCTGGAAAACGTCCGCGACCGGCCCAGGAGCAACACGCTGACGGAGACGCAGATGAAGCGCGCCAGCAGCGTGATGCCGATGGCAACCACGCCGGCGAACAGGGCCGTGCCAGTCGCCGAAACAACCAGCATCTCCATGCCGATGAGTACGAACAGCACGGCGTTGAGGATCTCGTCGATCAGCTCCCAGAAATTGTCGAGGTGCTCGCGCGTCTTGTCCGACATGCCGGCGCGCCGGCCGGTGTTGCCGATCATCAGGCCGGCGACGACGATGGCGATGGGGGCGCACAGATGCAGCGCCGC
>JASLZG010000040.1:0-13245 GCA_030754995.1 Lentisphaeria bacterium | reverse complement strand
ACATGGCGTTGGGATTTCCAGAGGCCTCCGAGGGCCTCGGTTTCGACGCCGCCCTGCGCCAGGGAGAGCTGGGTGAAGAGCGGGGCCAGGTGACGCTCCTGGTCGAAGCTGGCGCAGGAGGCCAGGGCCAGGGTCAGCAGGATTTCGACCTGGTAGTTGTCGACGCTGCGGATCATCAGGAAAGTCAGCCAACCGGCAACCAGCCCGAACACCGCGCCGCCGACAGCTTCCTGGACGAACAGCACCGTGACATGCTGCAACGACGCTTCGTGCTCACCGGTCGCGATACCCAGCAGCGCCAGAAACACGACGACGGCGATGCCGTCGTTGAACAGCGATTCGCCGACGATCTTCGTCTCCAGCGATTTCGGGGCCTTGGCTTTCTTGAGAATACCCAGGACCGCGACCGGGTCCGTCGGCGTGATCAGCGCGCCGAACACCAGGCAGTAGGTGAACCGCAGCTCCAGGCCGATCCCATTGAACAGCCAGTAGGCCAGGCTGCCGACGATAAAGGTCGAACCGACAACACCGATGGTCGCCAGCACGCCCACCACTTTCTTCTGCTTCGCCAGGTCCTGCAACTGGACCTGCAGTGCGCCGGCGAACAACAGGTAGCTGAGCATGCCGTGCAGCAGCGTCTCACTGAAATCGATCTGCTGCAGCACCGACTCGGCACGCTCGCGGATGCCGATGCCGAAATGCCCCAGGGCAATGATCACCAGTGAGATCAGCAGCGCGATGAACATCAGCCCGATCGTCGTCGGCATGCGGACCCAGCGATAGTTGACGTAGCTGAGCACCGCCGCGATCGTGACGAGGATTGCGATGATTTCAAACATAGACATGAGAACGACTTTAGCTCGTTAAATCAGTTTGGGCCGGTCAGGTGGCCGGGACCGTCTCCGACCGTTGCCGCCAACACCGCCAAAGGCGGAGCCAGAACATGCCCGCCATGACCGTCATCAGCGGCAGGCAGGGGAGCTGGTAGCGCGGCATCAGCACGGGACCGGGGAGAACCAGGTAATAGACTACGAAGGCGAGAAAGAAAAACCCGAGAAACCATTGGCGCTGCAACAGCCAGCGTCCGAGCTGCAGGAAACAACCGAGATAGGTGAAGCCGACGATCGCCAGCAACGGCGCCAGCGGCAGCAGCAGCCACAGCCGGTCGCCAAAGTAATGTTTCACCGCCGCCGCCAGCCCCTGCCGGTGAAAGACGTCGAGCGTCCCCTGCCCCGTCTCTGTAAGCCCCAGCAGCTCGAGAAACGTCGGGGCATCGGGAAACAGGATTGGCGCCTGGCAGTGCAGCCGCGCGTATTGCCACAGATTCCCGCGGATGAGCGGCCGGGCCTTGCCCAGCAGGTATCCGGTCTGTGCGTCAATGCTGGCGTAGGCCGGGTCGTTTGCGAAAACGGCCGCACTCTCCGCCTGCCAGCGCTGGCGCAGCACCTCTGCCGATTCACCGGTCAACACCGAGACCAGGGCCGCACAATTGTGGTAGTAGAGCGTCTTGCCGATATTGCTGCCCAGGCGGAAGCCGGCGCCGGCCTGCTGGTTTCGGAACATCCACGGGGTGATGATCGCGAGAAACACCACGACGCAAACGACCACGCCAAGCAACCGCTTGGCCCACGACTTGCGGGCGCAGATCAGCACCAGGAAACAGCATGGCACGATCCACATGAGCCCGATTGGCTTGATCAGCGTGGCGATCCCGTTGAGGCCGATCGCCAGCCACAGGTCGATCAGTCGCTCCTTGAAATAAAACCGCGTGAAACAATAGAACATCCACGCCGCCACGAAGGTAAACAGCGTGTCCGACAGAAACACCGGGGCGTGGGCGATGCTGGTCAGATTGGCGGCATACAACGCTGCCGCAAAGGCGCCGACACCGGTACCGCCAAACATCTGCCCGGCCCGGAAGATCGGCACGCAGACGAGGGCGCTGAGGACACAGAACAACAGCACAGGCAGCCGGTAATCGGCGGCGGCCGTGGCGGCGTTGCCGGTGATCCCCAGGACAAACGCCAGAAACACCGAATAGCCGGGCGGGCGCAGCGTCGCCGGTACGGACGACCCGGGCGCTTCCATAAGTGCGTTGTCGGCCAACAGCGCCCGGGCCGGATTGAGATAGGTATTCGAGTCCGGGCGCATCAACCGCTGCGTACTGCCAAAGGCCGGCAACGCCAGCGCCAGGCGCAGCAACAAAGCGACCGCCATCACCGCCAGCAGCAGCCGATTGGCACAGGACCCGGCCTTCAGCCGGGGCGCTGCCGCCGGCAGTGTCGCCAGGGCCCGGCGAACCGGGCCCACCGGGCGCAGCCGCCAGGCAAGCGCCGTCCACAGCGCCATGACCCCGTCGCGCCAGTCTATTTTCTTGCCTTCGTCAATCTTGCGCGGCGCGTAGCTGACCGGGACCTCGGCAATGTCATACCCCAGGCGCAGCAGTTTCGCAGTAATCTCCGGTTCCCATTCGAAACGATCGCCCGTGAACGGCAGGGCGCGGATCAGCGGGCCGTCGAAGGTCTTGTAGCAGGTTGGTTCGTCGGTCATGCTGGCCCCGTACAACAGGTTCATCCAGCAGGTGACCGCCAGGCCGCCGGCATAGAAGGCCGGCGACGAATGCATGCGGTTCTCCGGCAGACGCTCACGCGAACCGTACACGACACTGGCACGGCCGGCGAGGATCGGCTCGATGCACTTGCCGTAGTCCTGCGGATCGTACTCAAGGTCGGCGTCCTGGATAATGACAACGTCACCACTCGAAACCGCGATGCCGGCACGGACCGCCGAACCTTTGCCGCCGTTCGGTTTGTCGATGACCCGCACCGTCGCGCCACGGTCTGCCGGCAGCCGGGCCTGCCACGCTTCGACGAGCCGGCGGCTGTCATCCGTCGAACCGTCGTTGACGATGATGATTTCCCGGCCGGTCGGCAGGTCGACGGCAAGCACCCGGTCGAGAAGCTCGGTGACCGTGGCTTCCTCATTGTACAGCGGGATGACGATGGACAGCGTCTTGTCAGCCATCAATAACGGATGCGAAACTGCGTTTCGTCGGGTAGCGGTTCAATTGTCTCGACATCAACACGGTTGACCCTGGCCATTGGCGGGCCGTCCGACAGTTGCTGCTGCAGCGTACTGAGCGCCGCCGCGACACCCTGTGCCTCGAGCTCGACACTGCCGTCGGCACGGTTGCGGGCCCAGCCGATGAGGCCGAGCTCCTGCGCCGTAACCTGGCAGAAGTAGCGGTAGCCGACACCCTGCACGCGGCCGGCGACAACAACATGAATTCTCTGCACCGCCATGTTCAGCGCACGGGATTGGGCATTGACTGAAAATTCAGCCCTGGCGCCATGTCAGGGTAAAGATGACAACAGGGCACTAACGCAGGGCGCTGACACCGCCGCCCTTGGCGGCACGGGCGATTTCCGCCTCGATCTGGCGGCGCCTCACCATGGTCGTGTCGCCCGGTGTCTCCTGCACCAGGATGCCGTGCGCCGCACCCCATTGGACGGCGTCGGCGGCCGACCTGCCGTCGAGCAGCGCCGCGACCACGGCGGAGCAGAAGGAATCGCCGCCACCAGTGCGGTCAGCAATTTCAACATTCTCACGAACGGTTGCGCGGTGTATCGAGTCGTCGGCGACGTCATACAGCACGGCCCCCCAGTTGATACGGTCAGCGGAAAGTGCCCCACGCAGCTGGGTACCGATATACATGAGATTCGGATAGGCCTGCGAAACTGTGCGCAGCGTATCGGTGTAGGCGTCGAGCCATTCTTCAAAGCTGGCGTCCTTCGCCAGTTCCCGCGTGTCGTAACCGAGAGCGTCCGCGAAATCGTCATGGTTGCCGACCAGGAAATCAACGTGTGGCACGATCTCGCGGTTGATGGACCGGGCGCGTTCCTTGTCCGGCTCGACCTTCGAGCGGTAGTTCAGGTCGAAGGAGCGGCCTGTGCCGTTCTTGCCGGCCGCCTCCATAGCCTCCAGCGCCATCGCCGCGGTCTTCTCTGACAGCAGTGTGAGGATGCCGCCGGTGTGAAACCAGCGGGCCCCGAGCTCGCCGAAAAGATGCTCCCAATCAATGTCGCCCTGGCCGAGTTCGCGGATAGCCGTGTGGGCCCGGTAATAGTCGGTGACCGAGGGCAGCAAGCCCTTGCCGGCCCAGGTGAAACTGAGGCCGTTGTGCAGTGAGCCTTTGGCATCGGTGCTGAACCTGCCTTCGCCCCTGGTGTTGAACCAGACGATGTTTGTGGTGTCGACGCCGGCCTCGCGCAACTGATTCTCAATGTTGCGGCCGACAGTGTCGTCGACCAGGCCGGTAATGACCGCCGCACGCAAACCGAAGCAGTAGCTCAGGCCCTCCGCAACATTGGTCTCGCCGCCGCCGTGCCAGATCGCGCCGGTACGGGCGCGGGCCATTGGGACACTGCCCGGATCGACACGGAGCATGACCTCGCCGAGCGAGATACAGTCATACTTTGTTTCAGATGCGGATTTCAGGTGCATGCCTGCCATCGGTTTTCCTCCTGCCAAGAGTGTGTCAAGGCGCCAAAGATAACCAACACCTATCGAGAGTCAAGAAGTGACAGTGATCAGGGTATCGTTGCCAGTTGATATTCTTGTGAATCGGCCCAGCCAGACCGTCGGCAAAGCCCCGCCAGACAAGGAAATCGGCGATTTTGGCGGCGGAAAACCCTGTAATTGCGCGGGTTTCCGCGGGGCCGATCCGGCCGAAAATGTGGAATTCCAGCAGTATCATAGGGTTAGCGCCAGCCAAATTCCGATATTTTTTCAAAAAAAAATCTGTGAAATCAACGAAAGCCTTATACCACGTACGTTTGCGCGATTTCTGCTTCG
The DNA here is from genome assembly GCA_030754995.1 of Lentisphaeria bacterium. Lineage (GTDB taxonomy): Bacteria > Verrucomicrobiota > Lentisphaeria > JABSQK01 > CAJWLW01 > CAJWLW01. Next base: position 8,391 of record JASLZG010000040.1, on the reverse strand, counting down.
TAAATATCTGAAAATTCAATGAATACAAATTTACCGCTGCGTCGATACCCGTCAGGCTCGGGGTTGCTGATGGGGGCTGACATAGACCACGGTCAGCCGTGGATGCGCGGTATTTCCATTGACATTACCGGATTGCTCTGACAAGTTAAGGTGTCGGGACGGTACGTATAAGCCTGACAGACCAACCACTGGAACTGTAATTTATACTTCAGGGAGGGCAGCCTATAGGTCCGCGATTCGGTACATGATCAATTCTTTTTTCACAGGTTCCGACTATGGAGCCTATCTCTCAACCCCAACCTTGCCAACGCAAAGGTACTATACCCATGGCAGCAAATGTAACCAAGGGCAGTCTCGTCGACGCCGTCGCCAAAGATGCCGACATCTCCAAGAAAGCAGCGGGCGATGCCGTCAACAGCGTCATCGAAACCATTACCAAGAACCTGAAGAAAGGAACGAAAGTCGCGATTCCCGGGTTCGGCACATTCCAGACTCGCAAGCGCAAGGCGCGTAAGGGCCGTAACCCCCAGACCGGCGAAAAAATCCAGATTGCTGCCGCCAAGGTCCCAGCCTTCACCGCAGGTAAAGGCCTCAAGGATGCTGTAAACGGGAGAAACTAACCCGTTTTAGTATGTCCACTTCAAAAGGCCGGCGACCCAGGTCGCCGGCCTTTTTGTTTTCCCGGGCAGTGCCGTCTTCGGCTACAGCAGGGTCAGGGTCAGATCGCCGCTGCGCACGGTGTGCGACGCCCCGCGCTCATCGACGATCACGATGCTGCCGTCGATCGCGAACTGCCGGACGGTGCCGGTAACGCCTGCCTCCGTACCGGTGATACTGACACGACGGCCGACCAGGCCACTGGCATCGCGCCATTCGGCATAGATCTGTTCGAAGCCGTGACTCTGGCAGGTGGCACAGGCGGCGTTGAAATATCCGGCCAACCGCTGCAGGCAGTCGTCGCGGTCGATGTCGCGGTCGAGCTGGGCGCCGACGGCAGTTGCCGGCTTGTCGATCACCGCGAGTTCTGCCGGCGACATGTTCAGGTTGATGCCGATGCCGGTGACGACCGCCTCGACGGCTCCGGCGACAACGCGGCTCTCGGTCAGCACGCCGGCAAGCTTGCAGTCGCCGACGTAAACATCGTTCGGCCACTTGATCCAGACGTCTTGGACGCCGTAGTCCCGCACCGTATTGTATGCGGCCAACGACGCGATCTGCGGCAAGACGGCCGGATCGAGCCGCTGGAAAGGTGGTTTGAGGATGATCGAGACATATAGGTTGCAGCCCGGCGGGGAATGCCAGACGCGCCCCAAACGGCCGCGGCCGGCGGTCTGGCTGTCCGCCACAACGAAAGTGCCGCTGGCCAGTGAGGCAGCCTCACGCATGCAGTAGCTGTTGGTCGAATCGACCTCAGCCAGATAGATAATACCGTCGTCCGGGTGCATCATGTCAGAGTCGAGTGACATTTATTATTATCGCCGTGACACCGGTGAGCTGTGCCGTGAGGCGGTGCTCGGTGAAGGCATGATCAAATTCGCCTACCAGCAGGCTGGCGGCCGCGGACCAGCATCGCTGGTCTTCCGTCATTCATGGGCCAGCCGGCTGCTCGGCGCCTACTTCAAGTCTCGCTTCTCACGCCGCCGTGTCCAACGCACGATCGACCAGCTTGACATCGATCCGTCGGCGTTTCGCGACGCAGTCGATACTTTCGACTCGTTCAACGATTTTTTCACGCGCCATCTCAAAGTTGAATGCCGCCCGTTCGACGCCGCGCCGACCGCCCTGGTGTCGCCGGCAGATGGGCGCGTCCTCGTATATCCCGCGCTCGACGGCGCCACCGTAATCCCCGCCAAGGGCCACCCGTACACTGTCGACGAACTGCTGCTGGACGACGCCGGCGCCTTTCACGACGGTACCGCGATAGTGATCCGGCTGTGCCCGGCCGATTATCACCGCTTCCATTTCCCATGCGACGGCGACATCGTCGATGACCGGCAGATTCCCGGCAAGTATCACTCCGTCAATCCGCTGGCCCTGGCCGTTGGCCTGAAAATTTTCTGTGAGAACCGGCGCTGCTATTCGCTGCTGGACACACCACGGTTCGGCCGCGTCGCAATGATCGAAATCGGCGCTTTCGGTGTCGGCAGTATCGTGTGGACGTTCAAAGACAGTTCAGTGCGGAAGATGCAGGAGCGCGGCTATTTCGAGTTTGGCGGCTCGACCATCGTGCTGCTGCTGGAGCACGGCCGGGTGCGCCTGGACCCGGACCTGATCGAACAGAGTGCGAACGGTTTCGAAACGCTGGTGCAGGTCGGTGAAACGATCGGCACGGCACTCGACAAGTAACGCCGGGGCCCGAGCCTGTGGATGTATTACGCAAGCAATCGCGTGCGACCACTTGCCGATTGCACGGGGATCACTACAATAAGCCACACCTTTAATGCTGTGCTGTCGGCATGCCTGTGCCTGACAAGCCGCAGCCCGGGTAAAAACCGCACGGCCGACCGACTATGGAACCTCTGAAACTCACCGACCTTCGAAGCGCTCTGATCCGCCAGGAGGAGACGATCATTTTCGCGCTGATCGAACGCGGCCAGTTTTGTCACAACCCGCCGATCTACGAGCCGGGCGCCATCGCGATCCCCGATTTCGATGGCAGCTTCTCCGATTACCTGCTGCAGCAGACCGAGCACATCCATGCGCGGGTGCGCCGCTACACCAGCCCGGACGAGCATGCATTCTTCGGTGACCTGCCGGAACCGATCCTGCCGCCGCTGGCCTATCCGGCCCGCATCCTCGATACCGGCATCAACGTCAACGACCGCATCGGCCAGATCTATCGGGCCAACATCCTGCAGGCGATCTGCCCACCCGGCGACGACGGACACTACGGGTCCAGCGCCACCTGCGATGTCGCCTGCCTGCAGGCGCTGTCCAAGCGCATCCATTACGGCAAGTATGTCGCCGAGTGCAAGTACCAGGAGGAAACCGGGTCGTACACCGAGCTGGTCGTGGCCGGCGACCGCGCCGGCATCCTGGACCGACTGACCAAGCCGGAGGTCGAAGAGGCCGTCCTCGAACGCGTCCGCCACAAGGCCGCGGCCTACGGGCGCGACATTGCGGATGAATCGGCCGGCGGCGGCGACCACGATCCCGCCGCCATACAGACGATTTATCGCGACTACATCATTCCGCTTACCAAAGAAGTCGAGATCGATTACCTGATGCTGCGGGCCGAGGCCTGAGGCAAACATGTACGAGAACAAGACGGTTGCCGCCGTTGTTCCCCCCGCGACAACGAGAAAGCCCGGGTCGCCCTACAGCGCCGCGAGCTGCGCTTCCAGCGCCGCCACTTCCTTCTCCGCCGCGGCGAGCTGTTCGCGGGTCTGCTGCACCAGGTGCTCCGGCGCTTTCTCGACGTACTTGGGATTGCCCAGCCGTTTGCGGCACGAATCGACGTTCTTCGCGGCCGTCTCCAGGTCCTTGCCGAGACGCTTGCGCTCCTCGTCGGCATCGACTAGGTCGTGCAGGTAGATCGTCGTGTCACCGACCAGCGTCGTTGCGGCGTTCGCCGGTTGTGCGATGTCCGCAGCGATGCCCCCGATCACCGTGCGGGACAACGATTCGATCAGCCCGCGATCGGCTTCGAACTGCTCGGCAACGGCGCCCGCGGCAACGATGGAAACCGTCACTTCCTGGCGCGGCGGCACTTTGTACTGTGTCCGCACCTGGCGCATCGCCGTGATGAGTTCCTGCAGTGCCGTGAAATTCACCTCGACCGCGGCGTCCTGCAGTGCGGCGTCAATCACCGGCCAGGGCGCTGTGATCAACAAGTCAGCAGTGGGTACGGCAATCGTGTCAAGGCCCCGTTCGGGCGCCACTTCGTTGAGATGGCGCCAGAGCTTCTCGGTGATGAACGGCATCGTCGGATGCAGCAGGCGCAACACCACATCGATCGATGTCGCCAGCACGTTCCGCTGTGCAGCGCTGTGGCGGATCGTCGGTTTCACGGCTTCGACGTACCAGTCACAGAGGTCGCGCCAGAAAAAGTCGTAGAGCGTTTGTGCGTAGTGGGCAAACTCAAACGACTGCAGTGCACGGTTCGCCGATGCCGTGGTCGCCGCCAGGCGTGACAGAATCCAGCGATCCGCCAGCGTCAACTCATCACTGTCGCTGGTGTCGTCACTATCGAGATTGGTGAGCGCGAAACGCACGGCGTTCCACAGCTTGTTGGCAAAGTTGCGGCCGTAATCGAACTTCTCCGAGGTGTTGCGGGCCATCGGCATCTCGTCTGTCGGTTCATGCGTGCCCATCGCCACGCCGTACGACGACACCATTTTCTTCGAGGCATCAGACGGACAGGTCTGCACCGGCGCCGCCACGACGTGGCCGGCCGAGTCATGGGTCTGCTGCGGCTCCATCATCTCGCCGTCGTGGTGTGGGCACATCAGCACCACCGGCATGCGCACGTCCTGCGTCTGCGTCGTCATCGAAGTCAGCGTGAAGCGCATGGCGTCGGAGCCGTGCGAATGAATGATGTCGAACGGATCGACGCCGTTGCCCAGGCTTTTTGACATTTTCTGGCCATCGCCGTCCTGGATCATGGCATGCACAAAAACATCGGAGAACGGCAGCTGATCGAGAAAGTACAGGTTGAACATGACCATGCGCGACACCCACAGGGTGATGATCTCGCGGGCTGTACACAGTACGTTGGTCGGGTTCCAGGTGTCCAGCACGGCGGCGCCTTCCGGAATGTCGTCGGGGAAATCGCCGGGGACCGGCCAGCCCATCGTCGACATCGGCCACAGTGCCGAAGAAAACCAGGTGTCGAGCACATCCTCGTCCTGCACGAATCCCTGCTGCGCGAGCCATTCGATCGCTTCGTCGTCCCCCTCTTCGCGCACGCACACGTAACACTGCCCACTGCCGACGTCGAGTTTCGAGGCAATGCGCCCGGCCTCGGCCCAGTCGTCCAGCTTCTCGTCGATCGCCTTGTCGACCGCGTTGTGGCTGCAGCTCCAGATCGGAATGCGATGGCCCCACCAGAGTTGGCGGCTGATACACCAGTCGCGAATGTTCTCGTGCCAGGATTGAAAGGTCCGGGCATAGCGCGGAGGATGGAACGTCAGGTTACCCTGCCATTCCTCACCATTGCCGCCGCTGAAAGCATCGCCGTCCTTCCACACACAGCCGTTGCCGTCACTGCGCTGGCCCTTCGTCATGGCCCGCAGGGCGTTGCCGGCGAGGCGCTCGTCGGTGACGCGCACGTACCACTGGTCCGACAGGTACGGCTCCACCGGCACATGGCTGCGGTAGCTGTGGCCAACGGCGTGCCGGTAGTCGCGCACCTCGGCCAGCAGGCCGTTCTGCTCGAACCAGGCGATGATCGCCTGGCGCGCGTCGTAGCGGTCCATCCCGAGAAACGCTGTTGCCGCCGCCGCCTGGCCCGACTCGAATTCCTCCGCCGGCCAGCCGTCGTCGCGAGAAATGGAACCGTCCGGTGCCATGATATTGATCGCGCCCAGGGTCATCTCATCGGGGTGCCGTTGCCAGACCTCATAGTCGTTCGGGTCATGGGCCGGCGTCACCTTGAGGAAGCCCGAAGAGAACTTCGCTTTTTCATCGCTGCTCGCCGCATCGGGGAGCACCACGTAATCGTCGACGACAATCGGGATCTCGCGGTTGACGATCGGCAGTCGCACGGTCTTGCCCGCGAGCACGCCGGCCAGCGGGTCGTTCGGGTTGACGGCCACGGCGGTGTCGCCGAGCATGGTTTCGGGGCGCGTCGTGGCGACGGTCACGTGCTCGATCGTTTCGCCGTTGCACGTCACCGGTTCGGTCAACGGATAGCGCATGTACCAGAAAAACCCGTCGATTTCCCGCATCTCCACTTCGTCATCGGCGAGTGCGGTGCGGGTCACAGGATCCCAGTTCACCAGGCGCTTGCCGCGATAGATGAGGTTGTCGCGGAAGAGCCGGTAGAACCCCTCACGCACGGCGCGGGCACAGACCGGGTCCATCGTGAAGCGCTGACGTTCCCAGTCACAGGAGCAACCCATCGCAACCAGTTGCGCGGTAATGCGCTCCTCGTATTCGTCTTTCCACGCCTGGATGCGCGAGACGAAATCGTCGCGCTCGAAATCCGTGCGGCGCTTGCCTTCCTCGGCGAGCACCCGTTTCTCCACGACCGTCTGTGTAGCGATGCCGGCGTGGTCGGTGCCGGGCATCCACATCGTGTTGTCCCCGCACATGCGGCGCCAGCGTGTCAGGATATCCTGCAGCGTGTTATTGAGCGCGTGCCCCATGTGCAGCGCCGCGGTCACGTTCGGCGGCGGGATGACGATGCTGTAAGGGGTGGCGTCACCGCCGGCTTCGGCATGAAAGGCCGCCGCTTCCTGCCAGGCAGCGGCCACCTCGGGCTCCACTTCGGCGGGGGTATATGCTTTTGCCAGTTCAGTCGCCATCGGTCACCTGTGTTGTGTCTCAGCGGGACGTAAAAGATAGATCGAATTGACCCGCAACCAAACCGCTTCACGAGATTTACGGCAAGGCAGAAGGAGCCCTGCGTCCGTTCGTTCCACGCCTCGCCCACCGGGTTGATCCAAAACCAGCAACCGGATCGCAGCAGCAACGACAGTTGTACCATTGGATGCCGGGCCCGGCGATACCGCGGAACGCAATCTGTCCGGCAGTGAATACGATCCATACCTGTGCCTGCGCGCCGCCCGAAATTTTCATGGCGGACGCCGGGAACCACGACCGCGGCCGATCCGGCAAGGGTTGATCCGGACGGTTGCATTGCAGGTGGACCGGAGTATTATTTCGCAAGCGTCTGTCAAGTCTCCTCAACGCGGCGACGCCGCCAATCAAAGTGATAGAATCCAACCATGAGAATTGATTGCATCGTTTGTACGTCTGAGTTGGTCGAGGAGTGGATCGGGGTCCTGATCGAAGGCGACAAAGACCAGCAGTCGTTCCTGCGCGAGGAGATGGAAGGCTTCAACTCCTACGACGGCCTCTGCCAGTTTGAGATTTCAATCCTGTACCAGTGCATCGTCGGAGGCGATATCGACTACACGCGCTGCGTCGCCGAGTTGCATGCCGAAATCAATCCCGACGAGGGCCCGTGGATCATGGCGTTGAACGCAACGGTAGTCGGCGCCCTGGCTGTCGCTGATATCAACCGCGGCATCGTAAACGCCTGGACGGCTGCCGCCAATCGCTTTGCCCCCGAGCGCTCAAGCTATCACGAGCAGTGTATGACGCTCGCGGTCGCCGAGGGACTCGCCGGGCTGTGTCGTAAAGCGGTCGAGGGTGAGATGGACTTGTACATCTGCTATTACGAATAGCCATGGTCGCCCACATTGATCACGTCAATATCTCCGTCCAGGATCTTGCCAGGTCGGTGCATTTCTACAGTGAACTGCTTGGTTTCGAAAAGACGACGGACGCCCATCTCGAAGGGGACTGGATCGAAACGATTGTCGGGCTCAAGGGCGTCGTCGCAGATGTCTCGTACGTGCAGCCGCCGGGCGGCGGGCCGCGCATCGAGCTGATCAAGTACCACGCCCCGCCCGGCACTGCGGCCGACATGAACTCGCGGCCCAATACTCGGGGCTTGCGGCACCTCGCCTTCCGGGTGACTGACATGGACGGCATCTACCAACGGCTGACCGCAGCGGACGTCGAATTCATCGGACCACCGGTGATCGTGCCGCCCACGGTCGTCACCCACGACGCCGGCCACAAGAAGCTGTGTTACTTCTACGATCCCGACAGCGTCGTCCTCGAGCTGGCAGAGTACACCTGAACGGGTGACGCCCAGTGACGCTGAGCGCGTGGAACGATCGAGCGCTATTCATTCACTGCGGCAACAACTTGCGATAAACGGACGCGGAGATCCGTTCTGCTTCGGGCCCGTTGCCCGGGTCAGCTAGTCACCCGCTCACGCGGCGCTGACGCGATCTGCGCGGCGCTGGTGTCCGGTTTCCCGACAGGGACGGCGATCGGCGGTTCCAGCCCCTTTTCCACCTGGAGGCAGCACGCCCCGACGAAATCGCCGATGTGCCGATACAGATCATCACAGCCTTTGCCGTTGACGATCACGTGCCGGTCGGCAGTCACCAGTTCGAATTTCTTGTCCTCGGTGCCAATGGCGCGATAGATGCGGTCGGCGGCGCGAGAGTCGACGGTCGGGTCATCGCTGCCGTGCATGATCAGCGCAGGTGCCTGGAGCCGCGGCAAGGCACGCATCGCTTCTTTCATGAGCTTGTCGAGCTGGGCCAGGCCGGCGACATAAATGTGGCAGTAGTTGGTGTGGGGGTTCTCGGCAGCCGACTCGACGTACTCGACCTGGGCCTTGCTGATATTGAACTTGTCCAGCAAATC